>JBIIFA010000007.1:0-25951 GCA_044237565.1 Flavobacterium sp. | reverse complement strand
TGGTTGTATCTTTTTGATGCATTATCTACTTTTATTAATACGAAATTAGCATCCGATGGAAATATTTTTTCTATAAATTTAATTTTAGATAATTGTTCCAATAAATTCCTTTTGTTGTCTAAAATGGATTGAATTTCTAAACTATTTTTATCTGAATCTTTAATTCGTTCAAATGCTTTTTCTTGAGACAATACATTGATATTATAGGGAGGTTTTATCTTGTTTACAATTGCAATAATTGAGGCTGAAGCATATAAAATTCCAACACGAATTCCTGCCATTCCAAACGCTTTTGATAAGGTTTGAGAAATTACTAAATTCGGATATCTTTCGATTTTTGCAAGCCAACTTTCTCTTTCTGAAAAGTCAATATAGGCTTCATCCAAAACGATTATTCCGTCAAAATTGTCAAGTAATTCTGAAATTACTGTATCAGAGAAAGAGTTACCCGTTGGATTATTTGGAGAACATAAAAAAATTATTTTAGTATTTGTATCCACACTTTCTAAAATAGATTTTACATTAGGTTGAAAATCAGAATTCAATACAACTTCTCTATTTTCAACAGCATTTATATCTGCTAAAACTCCATACATTCCGTAGGTTGGTGGTAGTGTAATAACATTGTCTTTGTTCGGTTCACAAAAAGCTCTAAATAATAAATCTAAAACTTCATCACTTCCATTTCCCAATAAAATCTGATTTGTATTGACTTTTTTTAATTCGGCTAAAGCCAATTTAACGTTGTTTTGTTGCGGATCTGGATACCGATTTACACCATTTTCAAATGGATTTTCATTGGCATCAAGAAAAATCATTTCTGTATTAAAATCTTTAAATTCATCTCTAGCAGAAGAATATGATTTCATATTTTGAATGTTTTTTCTAACCAATTTATTTACATCAAAAGTTTTCATTTAGAAACTATTTAGGTTGTTATTTATATATTCTAATCTAAGTGAAACTGCCGTTTTATGTGCTTGTAAACCTTCAGCTTCTGCCATAATTTCAATTGCATTTCCAATATTCTTAATCCCTATTTCAGATATTTTTTGAAACGTCATTGCCTTTTGAAAACTATCTAAATTCACACCCGAATAATTTTTAGCAAATCCATTTGTTGGTAGGGTATGATTTGTTCCCGAAGCATAATCCCCTGCGCTTTCTGGGGTGAAATTTCCAATAAAAACAGAACCCGCATTCTCAATTGAATCCACAAAAAAACTTTCGTTTTCACAACAAATAATTAAATGTTCTGGTCCGTATTCATTAATTAAATTTAAAGCTACAGCATCATTTTCGACATAAATTAATTTTGAATTTGCAATGGCTTTTTCAGCAATGGCTTTTCTTGGTAAATTTTGAATTTGCTTGCTAATTTCAGCTTCTACTTCATATAATATCGTTTTTGACGTTGTAACCAAAATCACTTGACTGTCGCTTCCGTGTTCTGCTTGACTCAATAAATCAGATGCAATAAAAGAACTATTGGCACTATCATCGGCTATAATTAACAATTCCGAAGGCCCCGCAGGCATATCAATTGCAACTCCAAATTGTGTGGCTTTTTGTTTTGCAACGGTAACAAATTGATTCCCAGGTCCAAATATTTTATACACTTTAGGAACAGTTCCAGTTCCAAAGGTCATTGCCGCAATGGCTTGAATTCCTCCAACTTTATAAATTTTAGTAATACCGCATAGTTGAGCTGTATATAAAATAGCAGGATGAATCTCTCCCTTTTTGTTTGGTGGCGAACAGATAATTATTTCGCTACAATTCGCAATTTTAGCAGGAATCGCTAACATTAAAACGGTTGAAAACAATGGTGCTGATCCTCCAGGAATATACAATCCAATTTTTTGAATGGGTCTTTTTTCTTGCCAACAAAGAACCCCTTCTGTGGTTTCAACTTCTATTTTTTCGGATTTTTGCGCTAAGTGAAATTTCTCAATATTCGCCTTAGCCAAATTTATCGCAGCTTTCAATTCATCAGGAACTTCATTTATTGCAAATTCAATTTCTTGATTGGTCACCAATGTATTTCCAACTGCAATTCCATCAAATAATTGTGTGTATTTTGAAATAGCTGCATCGCCTTTTGTTTGTACTTCTTTGAATATTTGAGATACAACTTCCTCTAATTCAGAATAATTAGAAGTTGGTCTTTTCAAAATAGATCCCCAAGTTGATGCAATTGGTTTTAGTATTGTGTTCATTTTATTATATTTAAATGTTAATTAAATAATATTTAAAGCACCATTTTTTCAATTGGGCAAACGAGAATTCCTTCGGCGCCAGCAGCTTTTAATTCATCGATAACATCCCAAAACAAATCTTCATTAATTACAGAATGAACACTACTCCACCCATTCTCTGCTAAAGGAATTACGGTTGGACTTTTTAAGACTGGTAAAATTTTACTAATTAATTCAATTTTATCATTTGGCACATTCATCAAAATGTATTTTGAATTTCTCGCTTTTAAAACCGATTGGATTCGAAATTGTAATTTGTCAAGTATCACTTTGGCAACAGACGAAATTTTTGGTGAAACAGCTAAAACGGCTTCGCTTTTAAAAATCACTTCTACTTCCTTCAGATTGTTTTTGAATAATGTGCTTCCACTAGAAACAATATCAACAATAGCATCTGAAAGACCAATATTCGGTGCAATTTCCACAGATCCAGATATTTGGTGCAACTCAACCTGAACACCCTTTGAGGAAAAATAATCATCAACCGTATTTGGGTAGGAAGTTGCAATTCGCAAACCTTCTAAATCCTGAATAGATTTGTATTCAAACGATTTTGGAACTGCGATGGAAACCTTGCATTTAGAAAATCCTAATTTTTCAATTACTTGTATATTTTTACCTTTTTCGACCAATAGATTGTCACCTACAATAGCAGCATCTACAACACCATCAATCAGATATTGAGGAATATCTGAATTTCGTAAATACAAAACTTCAAGCGAAAAATTGGTAGCCTCGGCTTTGAGTTGATCGTTTCCATTGTTTATAGCGATACCACAATCCTTAAGAATTTGGATGCTTTCTTCATTTAAACGACCTGATTTTTGAATTGCAATCTTTAATGTACTCATTTTATTTTTATTTGAATTAAATTTGAATGAGTACAACTTGGATAAAACAAAAAACCCGTTTGATGTACTCAAACGGGTTTTAGAAATTTGTGATTTACACGTATAACATTAACACTTCGCTTGAGAGCAAATATGGAAATGATGTAGATGGAAATTATTTTGAAACATATTTTGTTTTAATTATAATGCAAATGTAATTGAAAAAGTAATCACTTTTACAAAATGTAAGAAAAATAAAAAATTAATCTTCGTCGTGTTCGCTTTTTTCGTCAACTGTATTTTGTTCTGCACCTGTTGTAGAAATAATATTCGTTCTAATTTCAGTATGACGAATTTCACCCCCTGAAGTACCAACACTTTTTGTTAAAACTCCAGCCACTATGGCTAAAGCTAATGTTATAAAGGAAAAAAGAGTCGCAAATCTATATTTTTTATAGGATGTAAATAGAGATACTAATCCAAAAAATCCTGTGACGTACAAAATAACGGCAAATTTTTCAGCAATTTCTTCGTGTTCATGAATAATTTGATGTCCAATATTTGGCATGTCTTCTACTAATTCTTCAGCTCCTTCTCCAGTTCCCATACTAAATGCTGCAAAAATAGCAGCTACAGCAAATAAAATATATGCAGTATTTTTTACAGAATTATTTTTCAAAATCATTCCAGTTACTAAAATTCCTAAACCAAAAATTGTCCCAATAATTGGAAAGTGGTTTACCACCATATGTAAATGTGCGTCGTTCATAATTATATTGTTTAATTTGTTATTATTTTTAATGCTATATTTATTTTAAATCAATTTGATTATTTATGAATAGTTATTTTGTAAATGTACTTGCAAATGTAGTAAACAAAAACTATCCTGCTAATGAAACACCAATTAGTGACCCAATACCGTATGTCACAGCTGCGGCAGCTAAACCAAAAGCAACTTGCCTGAAACCTGAATATAAAATACTTTTCCCAGTTAGTAAAGTAATCGCTGCACCAATTCCGAACAATCCAATGATGCTACTTCCAATACTTAATAAAATGGCGTTTTTTCCATCTAAAATCATAAATGGATACAAAGGAATGATTGCTCCTATTGAAAATAATAGGTAAGAAGCTATCGCTGCTTCCCAGGCAGAACCTCCCAATTCTTCCTTGTCAATTCCTAATTCTTCTTTAATAATAGCATCAATAGCAGTTTCAGGAGATTCAAATGCTTTTTCAGCTAATTTTTTAGCTTCTTCAATATTCATTCCTTTTGCTTGATACAATAACACCAATTCTTTCTTTTCTTCTTCTGGTGATGCTTCTAACTCTTCCATTTCTAAGTCAATTTGACGTTGGTTCAATTCTCGTGAACTTTGAACAGAAAGCCATTCGCCCAAAGCCATTGAAATTGCACCCGCCATCAAACCTGCAATTCCAGTCAATAATATTGTGTTATTTGAAACCGCCGCGCCTGCAACTCCCATAACCAAACTCATATTGGAAACCAATCCATCATTTGAGCCTAAAACAGCGGCTCGAAGCGCATTGCCTCCAACAGATTTATGGCGACTTTCAAATTTTGATAAAAAGCCTCCAGATACATTCAAAGCCTTATTATTATTGACGGCTTCAATAATATTTAGGTGATTGTGTTCAAAACCATTAGGCTTTTCCCCACTTTCAATTTTATTCTTAATTGCATTTAATGCAAATTGTTTTTCAATATCAGATAAACTACTAATAATTGAACTGTAGCCAAAAATTTTGCCCAATTTCAATTGAAATTTAGCTCTTGAAGATGGCAAAGGCATTTCGTGTTTTGAATCAAATTCTTTGACTTTGCTCAACATGTGATTGGCGTGTCCTTTCTCAATATCTGCCAAACTTTTCAATACCCGATTCAAAGTGTCATCAGATTGAATATTTGCGATACTATCGTATAAAAAAGCTGTATCTACTTCTGTTTGTAATTGCCCTTTTAACTTGTCTAAATCCATATTTAATGTATAACTTATTTACAAAACTACCAATTATTCATCAATAAATACTTAAAAACTAATTAACATCTTCTTTTGAAATCCTGATTCCATTGTCAAAATTGAATATTTCTAACTTCTTCTTATACTAATTAGATTGTTTTTATAATTCAAATATACTTACTTTTGTTAAAATTTTTTCAATGACATTTTTAAGAAAGACCTCTCCTTTTTATACGCTTGCATTATTTTATATTATTGTAAGTTTCATTTTACGAATTGTACTTCTTTTTCACCCAATAACTCAAACTTCATTTGTATTTATTGATACCATTAAGATTTTCTCTTTAGGGCTACTATCTGATTTTTTTGTATTTGTAGTGTCAAGCTCCTTTTTATGGTTGTATTTAATATTCATTTCCAATTCTAAATACCTAAAACCGTATGGCTTCATTATTTTTGGATTATTAGTTTCATTATTGATATATGTCAAATTTTTCAATACCATTCTCAACGAATACGGTGGCGTTTTACCTGAAATTGGCTTTGCTTTAATTGCAATTAAAACAACATTATTTGGGTTATTATTATTCCTGCCTAATTACCGAGACACCATTCGTTACTGGCTTTTTAGCTTTGTAATCTTCTTATTTGTAGTTATTTTTCTTCAAAATGCAATTAGCGAATTCTTCTTTTGGAACGAATTTGGTGTAAAATACAATTTCATTGCTGTAGATTATTTGGTTTATACCAATGAAGTAATTGGAAATATTATGCAATCCTATCCTGTAATTCCATTATTTTCGACCTTATTTATTGTTGCTGGATTGGCAACTTATTTCATAGTAAAAAAATCGAAAAATTACATTGAAAACATTCCAACAATTCTAGAAAAAATTAAAATTTCAGGTCTCTATTTCGGTCTATTTGGAATGTCACTTTTTGTAATTCCCTTTTTATCAGCCAAAGAAAATTCAGATAATATTTTTGCCAATGAATTAGAAGCCAATGGAATTTATAAGTTCTATCAAGCTTTCATGAATAGCGAATTAGACTATTTTAAATTTTATAAAATGCTTCCTGAAAATGAGGCTTATGATTTGTTAAACAGGCAAATATCAGGCAGTATTAAAGGAACAACGTTAAAAGATATAAAAAGTGATGCCGAAGAAAACCATAAAAATGTTGTCTTAATTACGATAGAAAGCTACAGTGCCGAATTTTTAAAAATGTATGGAAGCGAGAAAAATATCACGCCCTTTTTAGATAGTTTGGCAACAAAAAGTTTGGTATTTTCAAATCTTTATGCTGTTGGAAACAGAACAGTTCGAGGACTTGAAGCGGTAACTTTATGTTTGCCACCTACTGCTGGTGAAAGTGTTGTAAAACGAGTTGATAATAAAGGGAAATTTTCAACTGAAAGCGTCTTCAAACAAAAAGGATACAATGTAAAATATCTTTATGGTGGTGATGCCTATTTTGATAATATGCAGGATTTCTTTGGTGGTAATGGATATGAAATAGTTGACAAAAAAACATTTAAACCTAATGAAATTACTTTTCAAAACATCTGGGGCGTTTGCGATGAAGATATGTACAACAAAGCAATCACGGAAATGAATTCCGAATTCAAAGAAAATAAACCGTTTTTCAATCATATAATGACGGTCAGCAACCACCGACCATTTACGTATCCAAATGACAAAATTGATATTCCAGGCGATGCTAAATCTCGTGATGGTGGAGTAAAATATACTGATTTTGCAATGAAAGAATTTTTTAATAAAGCGAAAAAACAACCTTGGTTTGCCAATACTGTTTTCGTAATTCTTGCCGATCATTGTGCTTCAAGTTCAGGAAAAACAGAATTACCAGTCGATAAATACAGAATCCCAGCTATGATTTACAGTCCTGGTTTTATTGCACCAAAACACTACACAAATTTGATGTCTCAAATAGATGTCATGCCTACTCTTTTTGGATTGCTTAACTTCAATTATCAAAGTAAATTCTATGGTCAAGATGTTTTAAAATCCGATTATAAACCAAGAGCTTTAATAGCAACGTATCAAAATTTAGGGTTAATAAAAGACAATGTTTTAACGATTATTTCCCCTAAACAGCAGGTGAAACAATTGCAATTGACTTTGATTCCAAATCCAAAAGTAGCAAGTGAGTTCCAATTATTATACGACCAAAAACCGATTGCAAAACCACGATTGGATTTAGAAAACGAAACGATTTCGTATTATCAAACGGCTTCTGATATTTTGAAGAAAAAGAAGTATCAAAAATAAGCTAATTTATAAAAGTATCAATTTACAACATCCCATTGTATTTTCTGATAAACCATTCTGATGCCAATGAAATTGTAATTAAAATTAGCAACCAAATCCAATCTATCAAAGGCGTTTTCTTAACTATTGCCTTTTGTATCGATTTATATTCCTCATTTTCCAAAAGTGATTTAATCAATGCGTCAACTTTATTAGGGAAAATTACTTGCCCTTTCGTTTGCAATGCCAATTGGGTTAATTTATACAAATCTGGATTTACAAATTGTTTTTCAATGTCAAAATCTAATATCTCAAAATACCCATTAAAAACTGTATTTGAATTCAATTCTTTAACTACAAAATTATATTGACCTGCCGCCAATCCATCTAAATTTACTTTAAATGAAGTCGTTGTTTTCAATAAATCAAATGTTTTTGTAGCCTTCGTATTTTTATTTACAACAGTAATATTCAATCTCGCTTTTTCGTCAAATTCATAGTTCTTATTGAAATATTGTGCGGAAATTTCTATAGCATCACCCGAATTATAATAGCCTTCGTGGTTCACAACCAATGATTTTTTGGAAGTATTAGAAGCTAAAAACTGAGTTGTCTTATCAATAAAAACATCATATTTCTCATACGATTTTGTTTCTACGTGGCTTTGCAAACGCCATTTCCAACTGTTTTCACCCAATAAAAAAGCCGTTCTTTTTCCTTGATTTTCAGAAAATGCAAGCAACGGTGCATTGGTTTCAATATTCCTGATTTTTGAGGACAACAATACATTTACATTTGAGGAAGCAGTAACCGTTCCAAACGAATTTTGCAAAGGTGGAAATTGTTCAAAACCAATATCACCAAGGGCAAAAAGGTTAAAATCGCTTTTGTAATTAGCCAAATAATCCTCAGTTTGGCTGCTCATTCTAAATACCAAACTGTTTTGTTGTTGGTTCAAAAAGTTGAAATCTGTTTTGGTTCCTGTAATTATAAACGTATTTATTTCGGCAGTTTTATTGGCTTCAAAAAATGATTTAAAATCAGCAGTTGGCTGGTACAAAATGGCAATGTTATACTTTTGTAAATCCTTGATTTCATTTGGTTTAACAATCGTAACTTTTCGTTGTACATTGGTTTCAATTGCACGTTTCAAAGCACCAATATCAGGATGATTAATCGAAGAAACAATTGCAATTTCTGTTTTCTGATCGATGATTTCTACCGCAAAATTCTTAGTATTGTTGTACGTGTTTTTCTCTTTTTCTTTAGAAGTAATTGCCGCTTTAAAAACCTGTAATCCAATTTTACCTGCAGGAAGCAAAACAGAAATTATAGCTGATTTTTTTGAAGGTGAAAAAGAAACTGTTTGCGTATTTAATACCGAATTACCTTTAGAAATACTGAAATTTGCAGTTATACTTTTCGTTCCTGAATAGTTTAAAAAGATTTCAACGGGAAATTTATTTTTATGAAACGCATATTTATTTACGTTCAATTGACTTACTTTCAAATCTAAATAAGTCGTTGTATCACCAACAACAATTGGGTACACTTTATTATTTACATCAAAACTATAGACGAAATCATTTCCTGATGTTTGATTTCCATCCGAAATTAAAACAGTTGGAAAGGTTACGTTCTTATTGATGCTTTTAACACTTTTCGCAACTTCATCAATATTGGTTTGAATTCCCTTGAAATCAAAGGTTTCCGAACTTTGAAAATCGCTATCAAAACGATACGATTGCAAATCAAATTTCTCTTGAATTTCGGCATTGGAAGTGATTTTTTTATATACTTCTAATGAAGTTGCCTCGGCTTTTAAATCCACAATCGAATTGGAATTATCGACTGCAATTGCCAAAGGCGTTTTTACAATTTCAAATGTTTTACGAGATAAAATAGGGTTTATCAGTAATAACAAAACACCAAATACTGTAAAAAAACGTAAAAAAGCTAAAATCAAATGCGCTTTCGACTTGATTTTAGCTTTATAAAAATACTGATAATACGACAAGCCACCCGCTATTAGAAGTGAAATCAAGAGTAATAGAATCGTGTTTGTGGTCATATTTTTTGTATTTAGTAATCAGTGTTCAGTATTCGGCTGTATACTGAAAACTGAACACTGAAAACTTTTCCTTAAGTTAGCATTCCACCACAAACATTCATCACTTGACCCGTAACATACGCACTCATATCCGATGCGAAAAACAAGCAAGCATTGGCAACATCTTCAGTAGTTCCGCCACGTTTCAAAGGAATTCCATCTCTCCAACCTTTCACCACATCCTCGTTTAATTTCGCTGTCATTTCGGTTTCTATAAATCCAGGTGCAATTACATTACAACGAATATTTCGAGAGCCTAACTCTAATGCTACCGATTTTGAAAACCCAATTACACCCGCTTTTGAAGCTGAATAATTCGTTTGTCCTGCATTTCCTTTCACGCCAACAACGCTACTCATATTGATAATTGAACCCGAACGTTGTTTCAAAAATGTTTTCTGAATCGCTTTTGTCATATTGAAAACCGACTTCAAATTCACGTCAATTACCTTGTCAAAATCTTCCTCAGACATCCGCATCAATAGATTATCTTTCGTAATTCCCGCGTTATTTATAAGAATATCAACCGTTCCAAAATCTTCCAAAACTGCATCCACAAAGGTTTGAGCCTCATTGAAATCCGATGCATCCGATTGATATCCTTTTGCTTTTACGCCCAAAGCATTCAATTCTTTTTCCAAAGCCAATGCAGATTCCACCGATGAACTATACGTGAACGCTACATTTGCACCGTTTTTTGCGAAAACTTCCGCGATTCCTTTCCCAATTCCTCGACTTCCGCCCGTGATTATGGCTGTTTTTCCTTGTAATAATTTCATATCCGAATTTTATTTTATATTTTTTTTGAAGCTATTTCCTGCTGTCATTCCAATCCACGCTAAAAAGCGTGGGATTTTCCCTTCCATCAGGGCTAATTTACGTTCGCCAAATATAAGATAATTCCCTTTTTAAAAAAAATACATTTTAAATTAAGAAGTTAACATTATTTAAACAGTAAAAATTCTTAGTATTGCAAAATGGCAATTAATAAAAGTGATTTTACAACCTTATATAATGAGTACAGTGTACTGGTTTATAATGTTGCACTCAATTATTTGCAAAGCGTTGAAGATGCTGAAGAAATCACGCAAGATGTTTTTATACAATTGCATACTTCATTACATAAATTCCAAGAAAAATCAGCATTAAAAACGTGGATTTATCGCATTACAATAAATAAATGCTTGGATTTTATCAAACATAAAAACAGTCAAAAACGCTTTTTTATTTTTGGAAAAAAGAGTCAAAATGAAGTAGAAATCCTAAATATTTCCAATTTTGAACATCCCGGAATTCTATTAGAAAACAAAGAAAAAGCAGCATTGCTATTTGGAATAATCAATGAATTAGGTGAAAATCAAAAAACAGCTTTTCTACTTTCAAAAGTAGATGGTTTGAGTAATCCTGAAATTGCCACAATAATGGAATTGAGCATTTCATCAGTAGATTCATTGGTTTTCAGGGCTAAAGTTATCTTAAAAGAAAGATTATCAAATAAATTTGAAGAATACCGCAAGAAAAAATAATAAATAACGTCTAATAAATTATGGAAGCGAATAACTGGACAAACGACATTCTAAATAGCAGCGAAGGCATCACAAAAGTGATTCCTGACACCTTGTTATTTTCAAAAATCCAAAACAAAATAAGCATTCAAAACACCGTTTCAAGCAATTGGATTTGGATTGCAGCAGCATCATTTACTATTTTAGTATCATTAAATGTCAAAATGCTGTTGTCAAATACTACAAAAACTACAGCTCCAACGGAAACAATTATTTCGTCTGTTTCAAATAGAAACCAATTATACTAAGCTGCAATGGATAAAATAAAACTATTAACGTATTCTGTAATTGGGCTTTTATTGCTCAATGTTGGAATTATAGGCTTTCTATTTTTTTCAAGACCAAATAGAAATCCAAATGAAAATCATAGAAGACCTAAAGAGATTATTGCTGAAAAATTGCATTTTGATGCCAATCAAATTAAAAAATACGAATCAATAATCCCTATTCATAAAGACAAAATTGATTCTTTAGATGCAGTAAATAGAGAAATTAAGTCGGAATTGTATTCTCAATTGAGATTACCAGTTGTAAATACAATTGTAAAAGACAGCATAATCACTTTATTTTTAGCCAATCAAAAACGCATTGAAGAAGCGCATTTTAAACATTTTCAAGATATAAAAAGTATTTGTAAAGCCTCGCAATTAAATGATTTCAGTGCTTTGACACAAGAATTAGGAAAAATGTTTTCCAATCAAAATAGCAAGCCTCATCCGCCTATGGGAAAACCGCCAAAAAATGAAGATTTTCCAAGACCGCCAAGAGAAGAAAATCAAGCGCGACAAGCCAATGACACGAATTACCCGCCACCGCCAAGAGATGAAAATCGACCGCCACCACCACGTTGGGATGAAGAACGTCCAGGCCATCCTGGTGATGAAAACCGTCCTCTGCCTCCACCGAGAGACTAGATTATTAACATAGAAAAATTAGACAAATACATTTAATAATAAATATATCAAATTATGAAACAAACAATTGCATTATTAATAATTGCATTTTTAGTATTGTCATGTAATAACAATAATGAAGATGTTTACACTGCTGTTCCTGAAACATATCCTGCCGTTCAAGCAGAATTTGGCAATTCGTTAGATTTAAACAATTTAGCAAATTACGCAAGCCAAACCGTTCCTGCATATATTACTAAAGACAACAGTGCGTTAAACCCTATTTCTAACAAAGGGGCAACTTTAGGAAGAGTGTTGTTCTACGATAAGAAAATGTCTGTAAATAATACGATATCTTGTTCAAGTTGTCACAAACAAGCAGTTGCTTTTGGTGATGATAATATAGCAAGTACTGGTGTTAACGGAACTACGGGACGTCATTCAATGCGTTTAATAAATACTCGTTTTTCAACTGAATCTAAATTCTTTTGGGATGAACGTGCTTCATCATTAGAAATTCAAACCACTATGCCTATTAGGGATCATGGGGAAATGGGTTTCAGTGGTTCAAATGGCGATTTAACTTTTAATGATTTAATCACAAAATTAAGTGCAATAAATTATTATAAAGAGTTATTTAAATTCGTTTATGGTTCGGAAGAAATTACAGAAACTAAAATTCAATTTGTTTTAGCACAATTTATTAGAAGTATCCAATCATTCGATTCAAAATATGATGTTGGAAGGGCTTCTGCACCAAATGATGGAGTAAATTTCAATAACTTTACAGCTCAAGAAAATCAAGGTAAAAACCTCTTTTTAACCCCACCAAATTTTAATGCTACTGGAGTAAGAATAGCCGGCGGATTAGGATGTGCGGGTTGTCATAGAGCACCAGAATTTGATATTGATCCAAACTCCAGAAACAATGGTATAATTGGAAGGATTTCTGGATCGGGGGGCATTGATATAACTAATACTAGAGCGCCTTCATTAAGAGATTTAGTTAAATTAGACGGAACAACAAACGGTCAAATGATGCATACCGGTGGAATTGTTACAATTCAAAATGCAATTGGTCATTACGGATCTATTAATATTGCTCCAGGAAATAACAATTTAGATCCAAGATTAATGCCTGGAGGCTTTGGTCAACAATTAAATTTGACAGCAACCGAAGTAAATGCTGTGATTGCTTTTCTGAAAACTCTTACAGGAACAAATGTATACACAGATACAAAATGGGCTAGTCCGTTTAACTAAAAAAATAACCCGCTCCGAAACACTATCGGTAGCGGGTTTATATATTTTGCTTAGTTTATTAAAACGCTACATTCCATCGTGGTAACTTTGCATTTTCATCTAAGAAATTTTGTAAAATTTGACCTTCAATAAAAGTTGGAATCACTTTGTTTTTATCATTAAAAGTTTCATACCAATACACTTCTAATCGGTCTATATTTTCTAATTTCATTTGTGCTGGCCAAGAATATTTTCTTCCAGTTTTTGCAAATTGATGCCCGTTTACGATTTTGTCGTGCAAACCACCATTTTTGCTTTTTAAGGTTCCATCGTTTTGGATAGTTCCTGTAGAGCCAACCATAATCAATTCTTTTTCTTCAACATCGACAGCGTATACAAGAAAAATACCACTTCCAGATTCAGATGCATTACAAACTTCCTCTAAACTGTCATCGGTTGTAAATGTAAATTGATTTTTAACTTTGAATTTTTTTAATTCTTTATACATATTCTTAACTTATTAATGTAATTATTTACAAAAAAATACCCCACGAATATCCGTGAGGCATTTAATATTTATTGGTTTTAAGGATTAACCTAAAACTTCTTTTACTTTTTTACCAATTTCTGCAGGAGAATCTACAACGAAAATACCACATTCTCTCATAATTCGTTTTTTAGCTTCGGCAGTATCATCGGCACCGCCAACAATTGCACCTGCGTGACCCATTGTTCTTCCTTTTGGAGCAGTTTCACCTGCAATAAAACCAACAACTGGCTTGCGGTTTCCATCCGCTTTAATCCATTGTGCAGCGTCAGCTTCTAATTGTCCACCAATCTCACCAATCATAACGATACATTTGGTTTCTGGGTCGTTCATCAATAATTCAACCGCTTCTTTTGTAGTAGTTCCAATAATTGGATCTCCACCAATTCCGATTGCCGTAGTGATTCCTAAACCTTGTTTTACAACTTGATCGGCAGCTTCATAAGTTAACGTTCCTGATTTAGAAACAATTCCAACAGTTCCTTTTTTGAATACGAAACCTGGCATAATACCAACTTTAGCTTCTCCTGGCGTAATTACACCCGGACAGTTAGGACCTATTAATCTGCAATTTTTTCCTTTAATATATTGATTTGCTTTAATCATATCAGCAACAGGAATACCTTCTGTAATTGTAATAATTACTTTTATGCCTGCATCTGCAGCCTCCATAATTGCATCTGCAGCGAAAGCAGGTGGAACAAAAATGATAGTTGTATCAGCGCCAACTTGGTCAACAGCATCTTTTACAGTATTGAAAACTGGACGGTCTAAGTGAGTTGTTCCCCCTTTTCCAGGAGTTACACCACCAACTACGTTCGTTCCGTATTCAATCATTTGCGAAGCGTGAAAAGTACCTTCACTTCCTGTAAATCCTTGAACAATTATTTTAGAATCTTTATTAACTAAAACACTCATGATAAATATATTAAATTGTTTTTTTTTAATTGTGATGCAAAAGTAGGGTTTTGGTACCTTAAAGTAAAGTATTTTAAACTTAAATTTTTATAAAATTCTAAATAACTTGGCTCATTTGATAACCGCGGAATAATTTATCGTCTTTTAACTCCCAAATTACCATAAAATTAGCTAATAAAATCTGTTCTCTTGGATTTTCAAATGTCTTTACAGAATGAAAATATCTTACAGAAATTAGACTTCCTTCTTTTAAAATATGAGATATAGCTACTTTTGAACGAATGTATGACTTACTCAATTCTGATGCTAATGAAAGTAAATCATCGCGTTTCATTTGAATAAATCCTTTGCTACTATTCCAATCTAAAATAACATCAGGATGCAAAAAAGTATCCAATATTTCTGGATTTATTAAGGCATCTGATTTATAAAAATCAAGTACAATCTTTTTTGTATTCATAATTATTTTAGTTTAAAAAGTATTTCAGGTATTTTCTTTATGTTGGCAAGTTGCTTTAATTTTTCGCGAGATTCTTCAACGGGAGTTCCAAAATAGCTCTTTCCTCCTTCTATAGATTTTGTCACACCTGTTTGTCCTAAAACTACTGCTTTAGCTCCAATGGTAATGCCACTTGTTGTTCCTACTTGTCCCCAAAGCGTTACTTCATCTTCAATAATTACACAACCCGCAATCCCAGTTTGTGAAGCAATTAAACATTTTTTTCCAATTACAGTATCATGTCCAACGTGTACTTGGTTGTCAATTTTTGTCCCTTCTCCAATAGTGGTGTCGCCTGTAACGCCTTTGTCAATGGTACATAAAGCCCCAATCCCAACATTGTTTTCAATAACAACGCGTCCTCCAGAAAGTAATTGGTCGAAACCTTCCAATCTTTTTTTATAATAAAAAGCATCCGCACCAAGAATTGTTCCTGCGTGAATGATTACATTATCACCAATTATAGTATGGTCATAAATTGAAACATTGGAATGGATTAGGCAGTTTTCGCCAATTACAACATGATTCCCAACAAATGTATTTGGCTGAATTACAGTTCCTTTTCCGATTTTAGCTGAAGTTGCTATTGAAACATTAGAAAACTGAAATGGTTTAAAGTGATTCGTCAATTTATTAAAATCACGAAACGGATCATCAGAAATTAAAAGTGCTTTTCCTTCAGGACAGTCAACATTTTTATTAATTAAAACAATAGTAGCAGCTGATTGAAGCGCTTTGTCATAATACTTTGGATGATCAACAAAAACGATATCTCCTTGCTCAACAACGTGAATTTCATTCATTCCAGAAACTGGAAAAGTTCTTTCACCAACAAACTCACAATCAATGATTGCAGCAATTTCTTGCAATAAGTAGGTTTTTGGGAATTTCATTTTTTAATTATAAATGCTTTGTTTTATTGAACTATATTTATTTCTTATCAAAGAATTTTTACTTTAGACCCTTTTTTATATATCTATAATCTTTTCGTCTATATCATTGGACTTTAAAACAAATTAATTATTCCTTAACTCGTTCCATATAAGAACCCGAAGCAGTATCTATTTTGATTTTATCACCTTCATTTATAAACAAAGGTACATTTACAGAAGCACCCGTCTCAACAGTAGCGGATTTTGTTGCATTGGTAGCTGTATTTCCTTTGATTCCTGGCTCTGCATAAGTAACTTCAAGTATTACAGAAGCTGGCATATCTACAGAAAGAGGTAAATCAGTTTCGGTATTTATACTCACCATTACGTTTTCTCCTTCTTTTAATAATCCTGGGGAATCTAGAATATTTTTATTCAAAGAAATTTGTTCAAATGTTTCAATATTCATAAAGTGAAAAACATCACCCTCTGGATATAAATATTGAAATTTATGGTTTTCAACACGAACTTCATCAATTTTGTGACCCGCAGAAAATGTATTATCTAATACCTTTCCATTGGTTAAACTTCTCAGTTTTGTACGAACAAAAGCGGGACCTTTCCCTGGTTTAACATGTAAAAATTCTATTATTTTATATATATCGTTATTGTATTTGATACATAATCCGTTTTTTATATCTGAAGTAGATGCCATTTTATTGTTTTTTTATTCCTCTCCCCGACCCTCTCCAAAGGAGAGGGAGACGAAAAGTGAAGTTGTTAATAGTTGAAATTTATTTAATTATTTGTTTTTTACTTTTAATATTAATAATCGCACTCCCTTCCCTACGGGGAGGGCTGGGGTGGGGATTAATAATTTCCAGAATACCCTTTCATTACTCCTCTTGATGAATTTCTTATGAAATCTAATATCTCATCGCGTTCTGGGGTTGCTTCCATTTCCGCTTCTATTATTCCAATTGCTTGGGTTGTATTGTAATTTTTTTGGTACAGAATTCTATATATTTCTTGAATTTCTCTGATTTTTTCAGTGGTAAAACCTCTACGTCTTAATCCAACAGAATTAATTCCAACATAAGATAAGGGTTCTTTTGCTGCTTTTGTGAATGGCGGAACATCTTTTCTAACCAAAGAACCTCCAGAAATCATTGCGTGATCGCCTATATGAATGAACTGATGAATTGCTGCCAAACCACCAATAATTGCATATTTACCAACAGTTACGTGTCCCGCAAGTGCCACTCCATTTACAATTATAGCATTGTCGCCAATATGACAATCGTGCGCAATGTGTGCTGTTGCCATAACCAAACAGTTATTCCCAAGTGTGGTTTGTCCCGAAGCTATTGTTCCTCTATTAATGGTTACGCACTCTCTAATGGTACAATTGTCACCAATAATTGCTAAAGAATCTTCTCCGCCAAATTTTAAATCTTGGGGAACTGCCGAAATTACTGCGCCAGGAAATATATTACAATTTTTCCCAATTCTTGCGCCTTCCATAATAGTAACATTGGATCCAATCCAAGTTCCATCTCCAATTACCACATTATTATGAATGGTCGTAAAAGGCTCAATTACTACATTTTTTGCAATTTTTGCTCCCGGATGAACGTATGCTAATGGTTGATTCATATTTTTTATTTAATCCATTACTGTTACTATTGATTAATCAAATTAGTGACTAATCAAATTAACAAAAATATTATTGTTTTTTTGCAATTTGGGCCATCAATTCGGCTTCAGCAACCAATTTTCCATTGGCGTATGCGTGGGCTTGCATGTGACAAATTCCTCTTCTAATTGGTGTTATTAATTCGCATTTAAATGTCAAAGTATCGCCTGGTAAAACTTTATGCTTGAATTTTACATTGTCGATTTTCATAAAATAAGTCAAGTAATTTTCAGGATCTGTTACCGTACTCAATACTAATATCCCACCTGTTTGAGCCATTGCTTCTACAATAATTACTCCTGGCATTACTGGCGCTCCTGGAAAATGACCTACAAAAAAACTTTCGTTCATGGTAACATTTTTCATTCCAACAATATGACTTTCCGACATTTCTAGAATTCTATCTAAAAATAAAAATGGAGGTCTGTGGGGTAAAATACTCATAATTTTATGAATATCCATCAACGGTTCTAAGTTTAAATCATAAACAGGAACATGATTTCTTTGTTCAATTTTAATAAGTTTCGCCATCTTTTTTGCAAATTGTGTATTTACAAAATGTCCTGGTTTGTTCGCAATTACTTTTCCTTTAATTCTAGTTCCAATTAAAGCCAAATCACCAATTACATCTAATAATTTATGACGGGCCGCTTCATTTGGATAATGCAAAGTAAGATTATCTAAAATTCCATTTGGTTTAACCGTAATTTGATCTTTTCCAAAAGCAAGTTTTAAATTCTCCATTGTAGTTTCAGAAATATCTTTATCTACATATACAATGGCATTATTTAAATCGCCACCTTTTATCAATCCATTGTCCAAAAGTGATTCTAATTCATGAAGGAAACTAAAAGTTCTTGAATCTGCAATTTCATTTTTGAAATCAGAAATATTCTTCATTGTAGCATTTTGTGTACCTAAAACTTTTGTACCAAAATCTACCATGGTAGTCACTTGATAATCATCGCTTGGCATTACAATAATTTCACTTCCAGTAGTTTCATCAGAAAAAGAAATTACTTCTTTTACTACGTAATATTTTCGAATCGCTTCTTGTTCTACAATACCTGCTTTTTCTAAAGCTTCAACAAAATATTTTGAAGAACCATCCATAATTGGTAGTTCCGAAGAATCCAATTCTATAATAACATTGTCTAAATCACATCCAATTAATGCTGCTAAAACGTGTTCTGGTGTTTGAATTTTAACTCCTAATTTTTCTAAATTAGTCCCACGTTGCGTATTTACAACATAATTTGCATCTGCTTCAATAATTGGAGCTCCTTCTAAATCAATTCTAACGAATGAAAATCCATTGTTAATTGGCGCAGGTTTAAAAGTCATTTTCACATCTTTTCCAGTGTGTAATCCAACTCCTGTAAGTGAAACTTCTTTACTTATGGTATTTTGTTTAACCATCATTTTTAGATTATTTACTGTTCTTTTTTAATTTTTCGATTTCCTTTACAATAGTAGGTAAATTCTTGAAATGGACATACGATTTATAGTACTCTTTATAATCCAAAGAAGGTGTTCCTTGCAAAACTTCTCCATCTTTTATATTTCTACTCACACCAGATTGACCTTGAATGCGAACATTATTACCAATTGTAATGTGTCCTGCAATTCCAACTTGCCCGCCAATCATACAATTGTTTCCAATTTTTGCTGAACCTGCAATTCCTGTTAATGCAGCAATAACCGTATTTTCACCAATTTCAACATTATGACCAATTTGAATTTGGTTGTCTAATTTAACTCCTTTTCTAATGATTGTTGATCCAATTGTGGCTCGATCAATTGTTGTACAAGCGCCAATATTCACATTGTCTTCAATAATTAAATTTCCAATTTGAGGAATTTTACTGAAAGTTCCGTCAGGATTTGGTGCAAAACCAAAACCATCAGCCCCTAAAACAGCCCCAGAATGAATCGCACAATTGTTTCCAATTTCGGTTTCCGAAAAAACTTTTGCACCCGCAAAAATAGTAACATTATTGCCAATGACAACATTATCTCCAATAAAACAATTCGGATGAATTTTCACATCATTTCCAATCTTTACATTTTCACCTATATATGCAAAACTTCCCAAGTAAAAATTATCGCCATATTTTACGTTTTCTGAAAGTACCGAAGGTTGTTCAATTCCAACTTTAGTCCCTTCGGATTGAGCATAAAACTCTAATAATTTTGAAAAAGCAAGATAGGCATCTGCAACTTTTATAAGTGTTGTGGTAATTTCTCCTTCAGGAAAAAACGTATCGTTTACAATAGTTATTGTTGCTTTTGTAGTATAAATATGATTGTTGTATTTTGGATTTGACAAAAATGTCAACGAACCTTCAATACCTTCTTCAATCTTGGTCAACTTGTAAACTTCAGCGTTTGGATTTCCCACTACTTCACCTTCTAGAATCCCCGCTATTTGTTCTGCTGTAAATTTCATATTGACAAAAATATAAAAAATAGATTTTAAATGTTAATTTTCAACGAGTTGTTTTGGAAAACACATATAATATTTTGTAACTTGTTTGGATAAGGACTTCAAATTCAATTGATCAGACACTTCCACAACATCTTCAACGGTCAAATCTTTCTTCAAAATCCGAATAGGCTCCGCTTGTATGCTGTAGGCTTGGTTTTTAATTTTACCTTTAAATACAAAGTAATTTGCCTCATGAATTGAAATATTATTTCCTTTTGAAAAAGCAGTAATAGAATCTAGCAATACTTCTTTAGGAAATTTTTCATTATTCAATTTTATTTTTAATAAATCCCTGTTGATAATCATTTTACTCAAAGAACTCAAAATAAAATCGTCATTATTCAACCAAGATTTTAAAGCACTAATGATATCAAAATCATCTAATTGTGAAAATTTATCTAAGGTATCATTATCAAAAGTATCCAATTCAACTTTGGTTTTCATAAAAAATAACAACGGCTCGCTGCAAGGCAAAACAATTCCTGTTTGGGTTAATTCTTTCGCACGTTTTAGTACTTTCGTCAAAATTAACTCAGCTACTAAACTCGTTTTATGAAAATAGACTTGCCAATACATTAATCGGCGCGCCATTAGGAACTTTTCTACAGAATAAATTCCTTTTTCTTCTATTACCAATCGATCGTCAACGACTGTCATCATTTGGATTAACCTGTCAGAACTAATATTTCCTTCTGCCACACCCGAATAAAAACTATCTCGTTTCAGATAATCCATTCTGTCCATATCCAATTGACTGGAAATTAATTGCAACATAAATTTTCGGTGGTAATCGCCTTTAAATATTTGAATCGCCAAACTTAATTTACCATCAAATTCTTCATTTAATTTGTTCATAAATATCAACGAAATGGCTTCGTGATTTACGTCTTCAACAATGCTATGTTCCATTGCGTGAGAAAAGGGTCCGTGACCAATATCGTGTAATAATATCGCAATTAGTAACGCATTTTCTTCTTCATCAGAAATCGAAATTCCTTTGAATCGCAAAACTTCAATGGCTTTTTGCATGATGTGCATACAACCCAAAGCGTGATGAAATCGGGTGTGATGGGCACCTGGATAAACCAAATACGACAATCCCATTTGAGAAATTCGTCGCAAACGTTGAAAATACGGATGCTGTACTAAATCATAAATAAAAGGATTTGGTATCGTTATAAATCCATAAATCGGATCATTCAGAATTTTTAATTTGTTGATTTGGCTCACGTTCGAATTGAATTTAGTATTGCAAATATACACAATATTCGTTTTATGGAATCGGAAAAAACAAACAAAAAAAGACCGCTTAAAAACAGACTGAACCCAAAAGTTTTGACAAATTTATAATTAATTTTGATAATAATGTGCTCGATATTGTACGTGGCTCATTATGTTTAAATTTGATTTTATTCTTTCGTTATTGTAATAGTTTATAAACCCATTAGGTGAAATTAAATTATTTGTTCACTTAATAATTTACCCAAGGCGACAAATTCATCTTTGTTCAAAGTAGCCATTAAGGTTTCGAAATAAGTTCTAACATTCGGATTTTTCAAAAGCAATCTTATTTTTTCTTTACCAAATTTTGAGAATTGCCATTTGTGACTAGTCAAGGAATTTACCAAAAAAGGCAATACATTCTTATCTTTATCATTCATAAAGAGTACGTTTTCTAAAGCATTTTGACGAACAGAACTTTCAAATTTTGGCGAACAATAATTAAGCAATTCATCATAGAATTTGGCCTTATTATCCAATTCGTAATCTTTTGTTCCAAGCGCCAAGGTCAGCCATAAAATCCTAAGATTTTTATCATTAAAACCAACCCAATCCTTAGATTTTTCAAGATACTTTATTTGATCTTCTGGAAATTGCGACCACAAAGTATTAAGTGCAACTTCCCTTGTGATATAGGATTCATCAACTAACAAAGTCTCAAATTCCATTTTGAAATCTAAAGGTATTTTTGGAGTCGTATTTGCAATTGCTTGCCTGACATTTACATCATTCGTAGCCATTGCCAAACGCAAAAGATTCGCTTTATCAGCAAATGAAACGCTCTCACTTTGATAAATAATTTCTTCTTTTATAGGAAAATAGGCATCCGATTGCAATGTTTTAAAAAAGACAGCTTGCTTCTCCAAAAACGGTTTACTTCTAAGTTTCTGAATCTCGAACAACGCTTTTATCGATTGATTTTTTGATAGTAATTCAGTTGCTATTTGGTTGTCAAAACCAGAACTTTCCAGCCATTTTATTCTAAAAGAATCTACATCATATTTGGAAATCTTTCTTATTTCATCTAAGAAATTATCTGTATTTGCATTTTTAAAAGAATACTTCATTAAATAATTATGGACTGCTTTTTGAAAAACCTTAGCTCCAATTTCTTCTCGCAAAACGTGCAAAGCCCAAGCTCCCTTTTGATAAAAAGTCAATGAACTGGCTTTATCATTCAATATCGGAATGGTATCCGTTTTGGAAACTGATTTCAATTGTTGTGAAATGGAATACAATTTATAATAAAAATAATCGTCACCAAAGACTTCTTTCTCTGCTAATAAAGCATAATAAGTAGCAAATCCCTCTTGTAACCAATGATGTTTTCCATTATTCGCAGTTACCAAATCTCCAAACCATTGGTGCGCCAATTCGTGTGCATTGACATTCACATAATTTTTATCGTCAAACCCAATTTCATCAACTACAAAATCTCTTGAAAAAACTGTTGCCGAAGTATTTTCCATTCCTGCATACAAAAAATCGCGAACGGGAATTTGCTTGTACACTTCCCAAGGGTACTTCACTCCTATTTCTTTTTCAAAAAAATCAAAGATCGTTTTAGAATAACGATAGGTAGATTCTAATTTTGAAACATCTTCGTTTTCGATATAAAAACGCAATGGAATTCCACTCTTGGATTTCTCTTTTTGGACTTCAAATTTTCCAATAGTTAGCATCAAAAGATAACTACTCATTGGCTTTTTCATTCGGTAATGCCAATCGATGGTCTCGGAATTATCAACTTTACGATCTAAAATTCCATTGGAGATTACTTGGAAGTTTTTATCAAAATTGACATCCAAATTGAAAATTACTTTTTCATTAGCATCATCAAAACTCGGAAACCAGTTGCTTGTGTTTTTCCCTTGCCCTTGCGTCCAAATTTGAAGATTTTCATCAGCACCAACAAAATACATTGTTTGCTTCGGCTTAGCCAAATAATTAAACGTCAAAGTGTTTTTTCCGATTGCAAAGCCTTCAAAAAGGGCCATTTTTTTTTCTGAATTTGTATAATTAACAACGATATTATTAATTTTCAAATTCGTAAATGTCATATTCTGAGCATCTATTTTTATGGTATCAATTGAACTTTTAACTTCAAAATTATACGTTACTTGTCCCGAAACTGATTTCTCAATTGGATTGATTTCAATTTTACCCAATACCGATTTGAAATCTACAAATTTGGTTTGTTGGGCAAATGAAAAAACGGAAAGTAAAAGGAATAGGTATTTCATTTATTATCGTTCTTCATACATTTTTAATAATTGCGTCACTGTATTCCAATTCCGAATTGTTGCTGTTAGATTCAGTTTTTTCTCAATGTATTTTTGGTCTAACCTTGTTTTTCCTACTCCAATATCATACTTGATAAAAATTCTCGTTCCATCAATTCGGGCTTCATCAGGCTTGAATTGACTAATTTTCAAATCATTGATATTTTCGCTCCGCAACTCTTTGGACACAAAGGCAACGTATAATTTTTTGGTATCTACTTCTTTGTCTTTCAAAAACGTATTGTTGCCAAAACAAGCTTCTAAATCGGATTTTCCAATCATAACCACAGGCACATCATGACCAAAAACCTTGAAAATTTCTTGCTTGATAACAAAACCAACTTTTGCAGCGCTTTCTTCATCAGAATCAATAAATACATTTCCCGATTGTATATACGTTTGAACATTTTGAAAACCAATTTTTTCTAAAGTAGTTTTCAAAACTTCCATTTTTATCATATTATGTCCTGAAACATTGATACCACGAAGAAGAGCGAGATAAGAAGTCATTGTCGGTTTTTTTTTAATGTTTCAAAGATATTGTGTTTAGAATACATTTCACAATAATAATTCAAATAGTTGTTTCCAACACATTTTTAAATTTCCAAACAAAAAACTATCTTCGCAAGATGCAAAATAATCTACTTCAAACTCCCATTGAATACTTGAAAGGCGTTGGCCCTCAACGTGGAGATTTGTTGCGAAAAGAATTGGGCATTCACAAATACCAAGATTTAATTAATTTTTATCCCAATCGCTATATTGATCGTACGCGCTATTATAAAATCAACGAATTGGATAACAATAGTACTGAAGTTCAGTTAATTGGTAAAATAATAAATATAAAAACAATCGAACCTGCCAAAGGAAAAAAACGATTGGTAGCCACTTTTGTAGATGCCACAGGGCAAATGGAATTGGTTTGGTTTCAAGGTCAAAAATGGATTCGCGAGAGTTTAGAATTGAATGTTCCCATCGTGATTTTCGGAAAATGTGCTTCATTTGGGAATGTCTACAATATGGCTCATCCTGAAATCGAAATCCTTTCGGAACACGAACAAAGTTTGCGCTCGGCGATGCAACCAGTTTATCCATCAACGGAAATGCTTTCAAATCGCGGAATAACGAATCGGGTTATCAATAAATTAATGCAAAAATTATTTGAAGAAACACAAGCATTATTTTCAGAAACCTTACCTGATTATCTTATGACCGAACTGAAATTGGTATCCAAAAAAGAAGCGCTTTTCAACATTCATTTTCCAAAAAGTGGAGAAGCATTGGCAAAAGCCCAATTCCGATTGAAATTTGAAGAATTGTTTTTTATCCAATTGCAATTAATCACTAAAAATCTAGTTCGCAAACATAAAATAAAAGGGCATGCTTTTGAAAAAGTAGGCGAATTATTTTCTGATTTTTATGCAAATCACCTGCCATTTGAACTCACAAATGCACAAAAAAGAGTCATTAAAGAAATACGAAACGATATGGGTTATCCTGCCCAAATGAATCGATTATTGCAAGGTGATGTGGGTTCTGGAAAAACAATTGTGGCGTTTATGAGCATGCTTTTGGCCTTGGATAATGGCTTCCAAGCATGTTTAATGGCCCCTACGGAAATACTCGCAAACCAACATTTTATAGGTTTATCAGAATTGGCTAAAACTTTAAATATCAATATAAAGAAGCTTACAGGTTCATCCAAAACTTCAGAACGAAAAATCATCCATGAAGAACTAGAAAACGGAACTTTACAAATCCTAATTGGAACGCACGCTTTATTAGAAGACAAGGTAAAATTTCATAATCTAGGATTGGCAATCATTGACGAGCAACATCGTTTTGGCGTAGAACAACGCTCTAAATTGTGGAAGAAAAACGATATTCCGCCCCACGTATTAGTGATGACCGCAACCCCAATCCCTAGAACCTTGGCAATGAGTTTGTATGGCGATTTGGATATTTCATTGATCGACGAATTACCTCCAGGAAGAAAACCAATTCAAACCGTTCACCGCTATGATTCCAACAGATTGAATGTTATGTCATTTGTAGGCGACCAAATAGCTTTAGGAAGGCAAATTTATGTAGTTTATCCTTTGATTCAGGAATCCGAAAAAATGGATTTCAAAGATTTGATGGACGGTTACGATAACATTTCTCGGGATTTCCCGCTTCCAAAATATGCCATTTCTATCCTTCACGGAAAAATGAA
>JBIIFA010000213.1:0-3043 GCA_044237565.1 Flavobacterium sp. | reverse complement strand
AAATTGGATAATCTTCTATTTTTACGATTTCTCCATTTTCTTTTTGGAGTCTAAACTTATCATCATAAAGTTCTGTTGAAGCTTTTTCGTAGGCGATTTCTTTTGATTGTACTAATGTTGAAAATACTTTTTTAGTTGTACCTGTAACTTCTCGATCAGTATATCGATCTGCCCAAGTTGTTAATGCTGAACCATTTAATTTAAATACTGCCCAAAATAAAATCACAACAGCAAAAATGGATAATAAAGCACCGATGGGTCTTTTTTCTTCTTTTTTAGCTTTGAAATACAAACTTCCATAAAAGAAAACTATTGGAATACATGCAAAAACAAAAGCATCGGTACTATCCGAACCAAATACAGAACTGTTAGAATTGAATTCAGAAGTTACCCCTTTTAGAAACCAACCTATAACACCAAAAATAACCGATGGAAAAAGGATGAATAACACAATTTTAGAAAAAGGCATATCGCCGGATTGGATTCCTTTCTTTTCGGTTTTATTTCCATAATGTTTCGTTCCTAAAAGAAAAACAATTACCCCAATAAACATTCCTAAACCCGCTGCCATAAAGGCATATTGCCAACCTAGTAGAATTTGCAAAGCGGCCCCAAAAAAATTACAGATAAAAGCACCAACATTAATTCCCATGTAGAAAATGTTATAACCTTCATCTTTTTTAGCGATGTATTTGTCTTCATTATAAAAATTTCCTAATAAGGTAGAAATATTTGGTTTAAAAAATCCATTCCCAACTATTACCAATGTCATCGCGAGATACAGCATCGGCAAGCTATGAATTCCCATCAAGAAATAACCAACACCCATCATAATTCCTCCAATGACAATCGATTTACGATAACCTAAATATCTATCGGCAACCAAACCACCTATAAAAGGAGTCAAGAATACTAAAGCGATGAAGGTCCCGTATAAATCGGAAGCCTCTTTTTCAGTCATGGCAAAACCAGCCTCAACGTCTTTTAGATAAAGCGTGAAAATTCCAATCATTAAATAATAGCCGAAACGTTCCCACATTTCAGACAAAAACAAATAAGGCAAAGCTTTCGGGTGATTTTTCCACATACTGATTCAATTAAAAAAAAACCTACAAGAAATTCTTGTAGGTTTGAAAGATATAAAATATTTTGATTGTTTAACGAACGCCGTGCATCATTTTTTTCAAAACAGGAGTCAAGGCAAATAATGTAACCGCTGCAATTCCTGTTAATACAACAAAAACCATGAAAAATTCAAATAAATTGTGGATTTCAAATCCTGCAAACATTGGGTTTACAGCACTTATTTGATTGTCTGCTAATAATTTTAATTGGTCAACTGTTGGAACAATTGTTTTGTTTAAAACCGCTTGCAAATCAATCCCTAATTCTTGTGCTTTCACAAATTTTTCACCTGTAGCTGGCAAAATAGAACCTAAAGTTCCCGCCAAAGCGTATCCAGCAGCATTTGACAAAAAGAAAACTCCGAATAATAATGAAGCAAAACGCTTTGGAGATAATTTACCTACCAATGACAATCCAATTGGTGACAAACACAATTCAGCAAAAGTTTGTATTAAATACAATAAGATTAACCATTTAATCCCTAATAGTCCACTGTTTCCAAGGTCTTTTACGTTGTATGCAATGATGAAATAACTCAACGCAATTAATGCCAATCCAATAGATTGTTTAACTGGAGAAATTGGTTCTCTACCGCTTGCTCTTAATTTATCCCATAAAATACTGAATGGTAAGGCGAATGCAAATACGAAAACACCGTTAAAAACTTGAATCATAGACGCTGGCATTTTCCATCCAAACATAAAAGTTCTATCCGTTTGATTGTCAGCAATAAAGGTCAATGAAGAACCTGCTTGTTCAAAAGCAGCCCAGAAAAAGATGATGAAAAAGGCAACAATATAAATTACAAGAATTCTGTCTCTTTCAATTTTTGTCAACGAACTATCCGAAATAATTAATCCTGCAAGCGTAATTCCACTGGCATAAATTACAGGATAAATAATTGTTTTAATGAAGTTATCTCCATCCAATAAGTACTGAAATGCAAGGAATAATCCAATAAAAGCAACTACTGCCAATACTAAAGATGTAGTAGAGAAAACCGCTTTTTGAGCTTCTCCTTCTTCAAAATCAGAAGCATCATTTCCTGAAGGCAAACCCCCAAGTGGTTTTCCATCTGGCGTAACTACATATTTATTTTTTAACACATAAAATACTAAAGTTCCAAGCAACATTGCAATTGAAGCGGCAAGAAATCCCCATTTGAAAGCGTGAACATCTCTAATTCCACCTGCATCTTCAACGTCTCCAACTAACGGACAAATTGTTTGTCCTAAGAACGCGCCTAAATTGATTCCCATATAGAAAATGGTAAATGCCGTGTCTAGTTTGCTTTTTTCTTGTTTTGGATATAAACTACCAACCATACTTGAAATGTTTGGTTTAAAAAATCCATTTCCGAAAATGATAATTCCCAATGCCGACCACATTAATGTAGTTGCTAAACTTAGGTTTGTGCCGAAAACGCTGGCACTTGCAAATAATAGAAATTGTCCTACAGCCATCATTAAACCGCCTAATAAAATACAATTTCTATTTCCAAAAAAGCGATCAGAAATAAATCCGCCTAACATTGGGGTTAAGTAGCAAAGTCCTAAGAATCCACCATAAATTATAGAAGCATCCGCCTCTTTCATCATTAAGGAATTGATTAAGAACAAAGTAAGAATTGCTCGCATTCCGTAGAAATTGAAACGTTCCCACATTTCTGTTCCAAATAATACCCAAAGTCCCTTTGGATGTGATGATTTTACTGCTGTTTCACTCATTTTTTTAGTAATTAGTTAATTTAGATTTGGTTTTAATTTTGGTTGTTGCCTTCTATTTTTCAATTATCACAAATTGTGATTTTTATAAATTATTCAATATGAAATTGGTCATTTTAGTATACAATTGAATTCTTGTTTTCCCACCGTAAATACCGTGATTATTATCAGGATAAATCTGTGAATCAAATTGC
>JBIIFA010000072.1:0-8628 GCA_044237565.1 Flavobacterium sp. | reverse complement strand
GTCATTTGGAAATGAAAGAGTATTCAAAAATTTAGGTTTCAATGTTAGTGGAAGATGGAATAGCGAATATTTATGGCAATCAACAATGGTAGATGGTTTGATTCCTTCTGCAACTGTAATTGATGCACAAATAAATTATAATGTTCCAAAACTAAAATCTACTTTGAAAATTGGAGCTGCAAATTTAGGAGGAAAAGAATATTTTCAAGTACTAGGAGCGGGTCTTATAGGTCAACAAATATTTGCTTCATGGACAATAAATCCTTAATTAATTTTTAATATAAAAACATACGTTATGATAAAAAATTTTAAATTGCTAGTATTGGTTTCATTAACCTTTGTAGCATGTACTAATGATGAAGATACAACAGGAGTCGAAATCCCTGTAACTTCAGGATCAGCAAATTTTTCAAAATATGTAGCATTAGGAGATTCTTTTGCTGCTGGTTATTCTGACGGGGCATTATTCAAAAAAGGACAAGAAAATTCTTACCCTAATTTACTAGCGCAGCAATTTGCTGCAGCTGGTGGTGGTGTTTTCTCAAGTCCATTTATGGCCGCAGACAACGTGGGAGGTTTCTCCGCTGGAGGGGCTCAAGTAGTTTCTCAAAGATTGTATCTTGAATCTTCTTCTGGCACACCTACTCCAACATTGGTTCCTGGGGTTTCTGCAAACACGCTTTCAGAACGTTTAACAGGTTCTTTCAATAACATGGGAATTCCAGGTGCTAAAAGTTTTCATTTAACTTATTCTGGTTATGCAGGTGCTAATCCTTATTTTGGGCGTTTTGCTTCTTCAGCTTCAGCTACAGTTCTAGGTGATGCAATAGCACAAAATCCTACTTTCTTCTCTCTATGGATTGGTGGTAATGATGAATTAGGGTATGCAACCAACGGTGGGGTTCCAACTTCACAAGATGCGGTAAATGGTAATGACCTTACGCCAACAGCAACATTTACAGCAGTTTATAATGCAATGGCCGCCCAACTTTCAACAGGTGGAAGAAAAGGGGTAGTAGCAAACTTACCTTATGTAACTGCACTGCCTTATTTCACAGCAGTTCCTTATAATGCAGTTCCTTTGACTGATGCTGTTGCAACACAATTAAATAGTGGCTATGCTCAATATAATGGTGGATTGGCATTGGCTCAAAGCTATGGTTTAATAACTGCAGCTGAAAAAGCTAAAAGAACAATCGTATTTGCAGCAGGTAAAAATGCAGTAGTAATGGTTGATAGCTATTTAACTAATTTAAGTGCATTAGGTTTGCCTTCTTACAGACAAGCAACTAGTGCTGATTTATTAGTTTTACCTTCAAGTTCATTTATTGGAACAACTGTAAATGGTAATGCTGCTCAGGTAAATGGAGTTTCAGTTCCACTAGCTGATAAATGGGTACTTTCAATAGATGAAATTGCAGAAGTTAAAGCGGCTACTGATACTTATAACACAGTTATTGAAGCTGCGGCTACTGCTAACGGTTTGGCTTTTGTAGATGCTAAATCTGTAATGGCTCAATTGTCTTCTCCAAGCGGAACAGGAATAGTTTTCGATTCGTATACAATGACGTCTACTTATGTAACTGGTGGTGCTTTTTCATTAGATGGAGTTCACCCTAGCGCAAGAGGTTATGCATTAATTACAAATTTATTTATTGATGCCATCAACGCTAAATACGGTTCAACTTTGAAAAAAGCTGATGGTAGAGATTTTGGAATTTTGTATCCAAAAGTTATCAATTAATTTATTCAATTTTCAAACTTGATATAATACAAGAGAAAAATACTTTTAAAACAGTAGTAAACAAATGTTTACTACTGTTTTTTTTTGTCAATTTTATTTTTTTTGATTGTATTTTATTGGCAATGCCTTGACTTTTAGACTTTCTTATGAAGATAATTATTAATTGAAAAGCTCTTGTATAGTTTACTTTAACATCAAATCGAATAGTCAATTTTTAAATCCGTTATTAATTTTTACGACTTATTTTCTATATTGAAAATGATTTAATCACTTAATTATTAGAGAATGAGAAAGCCTAAAAAACAAAAAAACCCAATCAAATAATGACTGAGTTTTCATGCTATTAACCAACCAAAAAACTATAAATTATGAAAATTTATATAGTAAACGGGAAACCACTCCCACTTTCTGAGCACAAAGATATTCAAAACATTGAATTATAATTAGCAAAAAACGAACTTTAACATTTATTTTGCAGAGATAACCCCTATTTGGCGTTAAAATTTGTGAAATATTTATGGTTTTGTACTGATTTACAATGTTCCTCTCAAAGATTGCTCTCTTTCAATAGATTCAAAAAGTGCCCTGAAGTTTCCTGCACCAAATCCTTTTGCTCCCATTCGTTGAATAATTTCAAAAAATAATGTTGGTCGGTCTTGAACAGGTTTGGTAAAAATTTGCAATAAATATCCATCTTCATCGGCATCAACCATAATGGCCAATTTTTCGATGGCATTCAAATCTTCTTTCATCATATCCATGTGAACGCCTAATCGTTCTGGAATTGCTTCGTAATACGCATGTGGTGGAGCCGATAAAAATTCAATTCCACGTGCTTTTAATTGGGTTACCGTTGCAATAATATCATCGGTTGCTATGGCAATGTGTTGTACTCCAGGACCTCCGTAGAAATCCAAGTATTCCTCTATTTGAGAACGTTTTTTTCCTTCGGCTGGTTCGTTAATTGGAAATTTAATTCGCCCATTCCCATTTGACATCACTTTACTCATTAAAGCAGAATATTCTGTATGAATTTGTTTGTCGTCAAAGGACAAGAAATTTACAAATCCCATTACATCTTCATAGAATTTAACCCACGTATTCATTTCGTTCCAACCCACATTCCCTACCATGTGATCGATATATTTCAATCCAACAGATTCTGGATTGTAATCCGATTTCCATTCTTTATAACCGGGTAAGAAAATTCCATTATAATTTTTTCGTTCTACAAAAATATGAACGGTTTCGCCATAAGTATAAATTCCAGAACGAACAACTTCTCCGAATTCATCTTTTTCGACAGTTGGTTCCATAAATGAACGACCGCCTCTTTTTATGGTTTCTTCATACGCACTTGTAGCATCTTCAACCCAAAGTGCGACTACTTTAACTCCATCACCATGTTTTCTTAAATGATCGTTTATTGGAGAATTTTCATTTAATGGCGTGGTTAGAACCAATCTGATTTTATCTTGTTTTAAAACGTACGATGTTCTATCACGAATACCAGTTTCCAATCCTGCGTATGCCAGTGATTGGTATCCAAAAGCAGTTTTATAATAATGTGCCGATTGTTTTGCATTTCCTACATAGAATTCTATATAGTCGGTTCCTAGCAATGGAAGGAAATCTTGCGCTCCTTCAAATATTTTTTCTAAACCGTATTCTACTGATTTTATTTCTTTCTTTGACATTTTTATATTTTTTAGCTTGATGTTCACTCATTGTTATTGTGAAATCTGAAAGCGATATTTGAAATTTAAATTTTGTTGTTTACTAAAAACCCATAGCCCTGATAGCAGTGGAAATCCCACGTTATTGCGAGGCACGAGCAATTTAGTGGATTGCCAACGGATAGCAGGAAATAGCTCCTAATTAATCTACCCAAGATTTGTAATAAGCACCATCATCAATTCCCATAGCTTCTTCGGTTACCATTAATGGTCTAAAAGTATCTACCATAACGGCTAATTCTTCGGTTATGGTTTGTCCAATACTTCGTTCCATTGCACCTGGCGCCGGACCGTGAGGAATTCCTTTTGGATGCAAAGTGATGTGGCCTTGCTCGATATTGTTGCGGCTCATAAAATCTCCAGCTACATAATATAAAACTTCGTCGCTGTCGATATTGCTATGATTGTAGGGTGCTGGAATTGATTTTGGGTGATAATCATACAATCTTGGCACGAAAGAACACACTACAAATGTTGCCGTTTCAAAGGTTTGATGTACTGGTGGCGGCTGATGAACTCTTCCTGTAATGGGTTCAAAATTGTGAATACTGAAACCGTAAGGAAAATTATATCCGTCCCAACCCACGACATCAAAGGGGTGCGTTGCATAAACCATTTCGTGAATCATTCCTTCTTTTTTGACCTTGATTAGGAAATCGCCTTTTTCGTCGAAAGTTTCGAGTTCGTTTGGCAAAATAAAATCACGTTCGCAAAATGGGGAATGTTCTAAATGTTGACCCGATTCATTTTTATATCGCTTAGGCGTATAAAAAGGCGCAAAAGATTCGACATAAAACAATCTATTTTCTGAAGTTTCAAAATCTATTTGATAGATAATTCCGCGTGGAATAATGAGATAATCCCCATATTCAAAAGGAATATTTCCCAACATGGCACGCAATTTTCCCTTTCCTTTGTGGATGAAAATCATTTCATCAGCATCGGCATTTTTATAGAAATAGCTGCGTAATGATTTTTTGGGAGCAGCTAGCCCAATAGTGCAATCTTTGTTAACAAGCATTGGTTTTCGACTGTCTAAAAAATCGTCTTCTGGTTGTAAATCAAATCCTTTTAAAAGTAATGATTTTATGTTTTTCCCAATGGCAATTTTAGGTTCAACCGAATAGGATTTTAGAATTTCTTTGACCTGTGTTGGTCTGTGAACATGATAAGATAATGAAGAATGTCCGTGGAATCCTTCTGTTCCGAAAAGTTGTTCGTAGTAGAAGCCACCTTTTGGGTTTTCAAATTGTGTGTGACGTTTTTGGGGAAATTCTCCGAGTTTATGATATATTGGCATCTTTATTTGTTTAAAATTTAAGAATTAAAGTTTTGCAGAACTTCACTTTCATATTTAATCAAAAGATAGAAATCATTCTGGGTTCCTCTTGATGAGAAATTGAAGGTAATCTAATAAACCGTTCCAAGTTGTTTTCATATAACAAATATCGGAAAAATTTAATTTTTAGCAGGGTTTATTGCGAAATATTTATAAAAAAGAAAAGGCACTAAGGAATTTCTCTTTAATGCCTTTTAATATTAGGATTGAGTTTTTATTTGTCAGGGTTGTTCAATTTGCTATTTTTCTTGCTGTATACAAAATAAATCACAAGACCTATTAGCAACCAAACTCCTAATCGCAACCAGTTTGTCCAACCTAAACCGTAAATCATAGCCAAACAAACGATTACTCCAAGAATTGGAACCAATGGGACAAAAGGTGTTTTGAATTCACGTTTCAAATCTGGTTCTGTTTTGCGTAATACAATAACAGAAATACAAACAAGAATAAAGGCAAATAGTGTTCCAATACTAGTCATATCTCCAACAATATCCCCTGGAATAAAAGCCGCAAATAAACCAACTATTACTAAAATGGCAAGATTAGCTTTATAAGGAGTTTTGTATTTTGGGTGTAAATCTCCGAATGCTTTTGGAAGTAACCCATCTTTTCCCATGGCATAAAACACACGAGATTGACCTAAAAGCATTACTAATATTACAGAAGAGAATCCAGCTAAAATGGCTACCGTTACAAACTGCGCCAACCATTGATAACCCACCATGTATTTACCAATTGCAAATGCTACAGAGGCTTCTTTTCCTCCAGTTCTAAAATCTTCTACTGTTGCTACTCCTGTTAAAACATGGGCAAAAAGAATGTATAAAATGGTACAAACGGCTAGAGAGCCTAAAATTCCAATTGGCATATCACGCTTCGGATTTTTTGTTTCTTGAGCGGCAGTACTTACAGCATCAAAACCGATGAATGCAAAAAATACGGTTCCAGCAGCTCCGAGAATCCCCATTATTCCACCGTAATGATGTGAAATTCCTTGGTCATCTACAAAACTTGAATCTTTTGGAATATAAGGTGTATGATTAATTGGGTTAATGAAATTCCAGCCAAAAACAATAATCATAATTACTATTGAAACTTTCACAACGACAATGAATCCATTTACAAATGCAGATTCTTGTGTCCCTTTGATAAGTAATAAACTAATAACAGCTACAATAAACAGCGCGGGTAAATTAATCATTCCATTGGAAACAACTCCGGTTACAGGGTCGGTAAAATGCTGGAATGGGGAGTGTGATAAGGAGTAGGGGATGGGGCTCATATGGAGCACATTGACCAGTAAATTATTTAGGTATTCGCTCCAGGCTATTCCCACGGTTGCTGCTCCTACGGCATATTCTAAGATTAAATCCCAACCAATAATCCAGGCTAAAAGTTCACCCATTGTGGCGTAGGTATAGGTATAAGCACTTCCAGAAATTGGAATTGAAGAAGATAACTCAGCATAACAAAGTCCTGCTAAAGCACAACCAATCGCTGCAACGATAAACCCTAAAGTTACCGACGGTCCTGCATTTTGAGCAGCTGCCGTTGCTGTTCTGACAAATAATCCAGCGCCAATAATTGCGCCAATTCCCAGGGCTATAAGTGACCAAGCCGTTAATGTTCTTTTTAATCCTTTTTCAGATTCTGATGCTTCGTTTAATAATTGCGCAAGCGGTTTTTTCTTCCAAATTGACATACTTAACTATTTTAGATTTAGATTTTCAAATATATAGAATTTTCTACAACATCAAACATTTATATTGGGATTGATACAATTTATTATTAAAACCAAAAACCAATGGTGAATAAAGTATAGCCTTTACTAAATTCTGGCGACCAAGTATATTTCACTTCTATAGGACCAACAATTGTTTCCAAGCCATAGCCAACAGCGTATCCAGAATACTTAGGCTTTGAAATCCATTCTGTATTTTCGAATAAATTATTATTAATTTGAGCATAATTCCCAGAAAAATTTAAATGGTTTTTTTTAAAAATTTCGTAATCCAATGTAAATGAAGTTTTGATATAACTGTTTCCCGCAATACTCAAAAAATCATAACCATAAAATTGTTTGATATTATTTAAGGAATTAAACCCATAACCACCTAAAACAAAATCAAAAAAGGGAACACTTTCATTGCCAATTTTAACGCCTGCTTCAGCTTGAAATTTGATTGTTGCTTTATTATAGAATGTTTTTACGATGCCAAAATCACTTTTAACAATTGAAAAAGGCTGAAATTGATTCGTGAAATCTGTGGAATGCAAATAGGTTTGAAAATCACTAGAAAATGCCCAGCCACTTTTTGGAAAATATTTATTATCAAAAGAATCGTATTTCAAAGACCCAAATGCGCTCCAGTAATTACTGTTTTCTAAAATAGGCGTTGTATTTGAAATGGTTTCGGAACTAATCTTCAATTTTTTATATTCCAACCCAATTCCTAAAAGAAATTTTTGAAAAGACACGGTTTGAACATACGCTTGATTTGTAAGATCCGAATAATCAATATTCAAAGTTTTTATTCCTAATTGCGTTAATAAAAGTCCGTTGTTGAAATCTGTAGAAACATTCTTCGTGAACCGGTTGTATTTTGATTTTAATCCAAAACTCCAATGAAATCCATTATCAATATAATATTCAAAATTATATCTGAAATTATCCCCTAATCCAACATCTAATAAGGCGACATCATTTTTTAAAAGCACTTTTTTTTGTGTTAAATTCACTAGAATTCCACTTTTGTACAACCCATCATAATGAAATCCAAATTTTAAAAAAGTTCTTTGTGGATTTTCTTTTAAGGTAATATTCAAATCATCGAAATCCTCATTTTTTTCAAATAAGTAACTAATTTTATTGAAATTTTGAGTAGCGCTCAAATTATCAATTCCAATTTTTAGGTCAGCATAAGTAATAGTGTTTTTTGCTTTAAAACCTAATTTTCCTAAAACATAAGAACGGGTGTAATTATCCAATTCATTGATGTTGATGTTTTTGATGTGAAGCGTATCACTTTCTTTTTTTAGATTGTTTATTTTATAGGGTGTTGAAGAATCAGCTAATAATTTTATTTTTTCGAATACTGAAAAAGCAGCTTCTTCTCCTTTTTTAATGATTTCTTGGGTATCAGCAAAAGAGATTATTCCAAATCCATTGACTTCGGGTTTGATATAAATATCAGTTGAAGCCTTATTCAACCTCATTTTTTGAATCATCTGAAGATTTGTAATTTGAACTAATATTTTAGTAGCATCATTCAAACTATTTTTATCTTTTAAATCATCTTGAACATCAACCCCAATAATAACATCAGCACCTAATTTCCGAATTTCATCAATTGGATAATTATTGGAAACACCACCGTCAACCAATAATTTACCGTCAATTTCAACAGGTGAAAATAAAGACGGAAATGCAGAACTCGCCAACAAGGCTTGTGGCAAACAACCTTTGTCTAAAACCACTTGTTCGCCAGTTTCTATATCTGTAGCGATGCATAAAAACGGGATTGGTAATTTCGTAAAATCGCGAGCATGTCGAACGTTATTTGTCAGTTTGGAAAGCAAATTAAAATTATAAATTCCTTTTGATAAAGCAACTGGAATTCCCACTTTGAACTTGTTCACAGGCAATGTAAGCGCATACAATTCATCGTTTCTTTTTTCATAGAAATTCTTGGAAGAACGAGGTATAAAATCGGTTATTAGGTTGTTAAAATCCGTGTCTTTAAAGATGGAATCTATTTGAGTGGCATTATATCCAGAAGCATACAAACCACCAACAACCGCACCAA
>JBIIFA010000212.1:0-3063 GCA_044237565.1 Flavobacterium sp. | reverse complement strand
GCCACAAATTACGCCGCTTGATGGTTTGCCGTACCACGAATGGTTCATAGAATTTGAAAACGAACCGGAAAACGTAGTAGCATTTGCGGAAGCGATAGATAGTGCAATGAGAACCCAAAATTCGTATTATGACGATTTGATTGTGGGTAAAGTTTTACGGAATTTAGTTATTACAAATGTCGCAAAAAATGGTTTTCAGGAGTATATGAAATCGATTGGTAAATTAGGTGGACAAAACAAAATTCCAAGGCTGAGTAATGACAGAACGATTGCTGATTTACTAAAAAGAGAATAGAGAAAAGATGCAAGAAAATAGACTTTGGTTGTTATTGCTTTTAATGAGTTTTTATGTTTCTGCACAAACCAAAGGTGTTGTTGTTGATGAATCTGGGAAGCCAATTCCGTATGTGAATATTTGGGTTGAAAACGAAAACATTGGAACTACTTCTGAAGAAAATGGGGAGTTTTCTATTAATGTTTCGGACAATAAGTACCTTATTTTTTCCGCTATTGGTTACGAAACTCAAAGAAAAATTTCAAATATTTTGGATAAAATTGTTTTAACTTCTAACGCAATAGAATTAAATGAGGTTATTGTAAAAGCAAACAATTCAAAACAAATAGAGATTGGAAATTTTGATTCTCCAAGAGGAAGGTATACTGCAATAGAAGGTAAAGAAGAATATTTAGTTGCTAAATATTTTCAATATAAACCTAATTACGACTCAACTCAATTTATAAAAAACATTATTATTTTAACCAAAAGCGAAGTAAAAGGCGCAACATTTAGAGTTAGAATATTAAAGGTTGACCATGAATTGGTGTCGTTCTTCTGCAATTTGAATTCCAGTTTTAGTGTTCATTTTGTCTTTTAGTAACAACAATTTTTCATAAAAATGATTGATTGTTGGCGCGGTAGAATTTTTATATTCCTCATTGCTCATGTGAAGGTTTGGAGCAATATTTGGATTGTATATCGATCTGTTTTTGAATCCCCCATAATTGAAGGTGCGTGCAATTCCGATTGCGCCAATAGCGTCTAAACGATCGGCATCTTGAACAATGTCAAGTTCTAATGAGTGAAAATTTTTGATTGTATTTCCCCCTTTAAAGGAAATGTTATCGATAATATTGATAATGTGAAGTATCGTTTTCTCGGGAACATTTTCGCTTTCTAAAAACAATCTGGCTTTTTTCGGACCCAGAGTTTCATCGCCATTATGAAATTTACTGTCCGCAATATCATGAAGTAAAGCGCCCAATTTCACGACTAAAATATCACAATCTTCACCATTGGCAATCAATAATGCATTTTTATAAACACGCTCAATGTGAAACCAATCGTGTCCTCCCTCAGCATTTTCAAGTTCTCGTTTTACAAATTTAATTGTTGCATTTATTAAATCTGGATTGTTCATAATGGGTTTATTTAAATAAAAAATGTTGAATTTCGAAGCCGTACTTCAAAACTCAACATTTAAAAATTATATTTAATACTGTTTTAAAGTCTTGCTGGTTCTACCCATTTGAAAATCTGAGATTCTTGTGGGATGATTAATCTTTCAGAAATTTTCATCATTCTTGCAGGTAATTTCATCAAATAATCGCGCGCTTTTTCTGCCTCATCTGTTAAATTTGAAATTTTATCAATTTCCCATTTATCAATTAATTTTTGCATAATATCTACATAATCACTCGCGGTATAAACGCCTATTCTTTGTGCAGAATCTGAAAAATGTTCGAATGCTGAACTCATTTTTTCACCGGATTCTCTCAAAAATTGAGCTGGCATTACGATTTTTTGTTTCATCATATATTGAAAAGCAAGCATCATTTCGCTTGGATCAACTTGGAAAATACGATTCACGAATTCGCTGTACGCATGGTGGTGACGCATTTCATCCCCCGCAATCATTTTGCAAATTTTAGACAACTTATTATCGCCATACGATTTTGCTAATTGTGCCACACGATTATGAGAAACATAGGTTGCCAACTCTTGGAAACTCGTGTAAACAAAATTTTTGTATGGATCTCTTCCTGTTCCAATATCGAAACCATCATTAATTAAATGCTGTGTTGTCATTTCAACTTCACGCATGTTTACGCGACCCGATAAATAAAGGTATTTGTTCAATAAATCTCCGTGACGATTTTCCTCTCCTGTCCATTGGCGAATCCATTTTGACCAACCATTAGCTTCCACTTGATCAATTCCTTCAACGTCCATTAACCATGATTCATAGGTTGGCAAAGCCTCTTCGGTAATAGTGTCCCCAACTAAAGTTACCCAGAAATCGTAAGGCAGATCTTTGGCAATTTCACGTAATTCTTTAACTTCTTCATAGAAATTTTCCGATTGAGAATTAGGTAAAAAATCGGTTGGTTGCCAAATTTTTTCAACAGGAATTAAATATTCGTCGACAAAAGTGTCCACATTTTTTTCAAGAAATTGCATCACTTCAAGACGCATATTTTTTATTGACATAATTAATTTAGGGTTTGGATTTTATAGTTTTAATTTCTCAAAACTGTTAAATCAATTTATTTATGTTTTTATATTTTGAATTATTATTTCTTCTACTCTATCAGTTAAATTCTCAATATCAGAATTCTTTACAGGAATTGCGTTGTGAATGGTAAAGGTAATTCGATTTCCAAGACTGTAAGGAAAAAAGCCAAATTTAACAAATTTCCATGAATTATTAATCGTAATTGGAACAACATATGCAGATGGAGCATATTTACAAAGGATTTTTAACCCGCTTTTGGCAAATTCTTTCGGTTTTCCAGTTTTAGATCGTGTCCCTTCAGGAAAAATAACAGCTGACCGATTCGTTTTTTCAATATATTGAGAAAGTTCTTTTATTACTGAAATGGCTTTTTTTGGATCATTTCTGTCAATTAATACAGAGCCTCCGTGATTTAAATTATAGGAAATACTCGGGATTCCTTTACCCAATTCTTTCTTACTTACAAATTTAGGATGGAATTTTCTCAAGAACCATATTATCCCGATGATGTCATATAAACTCTGATGATTGGCAACAAAAATAATTGGAA
>JBIIFA010000211.1:0-3113 GCA_044237565.1 Flavobacterium sp. | reverse complement strand
TTACAAATCCTGTTGAATGTATTATATTTGCTCACTCGAATTTTAAAAACTAAAAACTTACATAATAATGACAAAAATTAAAGTAGTCAATCCAGTAGTAGAATTGGATGGCGATGAAATGACACGAATTATTTGGACTTTTATCAAAGAAAAACTAATACTTCCTTATTTAGATTTAGATATCAAATATTACGATTTAGGAATTGAAAGCCGCGAAGCTACTAAAGACCAAATCACAATTGATTCAGCAGAAGCTATAAAAAAATACAATGTTGGTATCAAGTGTGCCACCATTACTCCAGACGAAGACCGCGTGAAAGAATTCAACCTTTCAAAAATGTGGAAATCTCCTAACGGAACTATCAGAAATATTGTTGGCGGAACCGTTTTCCGTGAACCAATTATTATGAGCAACGTACCGAGATACGTACAAGGTTGGACAAAACCAATCGTAATTGGACGTCACGCTTTTGGTGATCAATACAAAGCTACAGATACGGTTATCAAAGGAAAAGGGAAATTAACAATGACTTTCGTTCCGGAAGAAGGTGAAACAAAAACTTGGGAAGTTTATGATTTTGAAGGTGATGGCGTTGCAATGGCAATGTACAATACAGACGAAAGCATCTTCGGATTTGCACATTCTTCATTCCAAATGGCATTAACTAAAAAATGGCCTTTGTACCTTTCTACAAAAAACACCATTTTGAAAGCCTACGACGGACGTTTCAAAGATATTTTCGAAGAAGTATATCAAGCAAGTTACAAAGCAGAATTTGAAAAGGTTGGAATTACCTATGAGCACCGATTAATTGACGATATGGTGGCTTCAGCAATGAAATGGAGTGGCGGATTTGTTTGGGCTTGTAAAAACTACGATGGCGATGTTCAATCGGATACCGTTGCACAAGGATTTGGTTCGTTAGGATTAATGACTTCTGTATTGGTAACTCCTGATGGAAAAACCGTTGAAGCCGAAGCTGCACACGGAACCGTAACGCGTCATTACAGAGAACACCAAAAAGGAAGAGCAACTTCTACAAACCCAATTGCAAGTATTTTTGCTTGGACAAGAGGTTTAGAACACAGAGGCAAATTAGATGAAAATCAAGCGTTAATCGATTTTTGCCATACATTGGAACAAGTTTGTATTAACACTGTCGAAAGTGGAAAAATGACCAAAGATTTGGCTGTTTTAATTTATGAAGACAAAATTACTTCCGATAATTATTTGACAACTGAAGGTTTCTTAGCTGCAATTCAAGAGAATTTAGACAAGAAATTAGCATAAACTATTAAAAAAATAATATATTTGAAAACTGTCATCCAATTGGTTGGCAGTTTTTTTTATAAAAATTTAAAATGAAAAAAGTTGCCTTTTTACTACTACTATTTTTCTCAGCTTTCCTCAGTTTTGGACAGTTAGGCTTTTGCAATGGTAGTAAAGGAATTCCCGTTTTTACAGAAGATTTTGGAAGCGGAACTAATTATGGTCCCGCATTACCCACAGGTGTAACATCCTATACTTTTATCGCTGGAACCCCTTTCGACGGACTTTATACTTTATATTACAGAACCAACCAATACAGTTCTTGGCACAATTCTCCCGATCACACTCCCGATAATCAACCAAATGGAACAAACGGAAAATCATTAATTGTAAATGCAAGTTTCACGCCAAGTGAGTTTTACAAAAGAGTGGTTTCTGGATTGTGCGTCAATACCACTTTTGAATTTTCTTCTTGGTTAATGAATGTTTCAAATTCAACTTCAACTGCTTGTTCTGGAAATAGCATTCCTATTAATGTGACTTTTGAAATTTGGGATGCAACAGAAACTATCCTTTTAAGATCAGGAAATACAGGCAATATTAACGCAACTTCATCACCAATTTGGACACAATACGGATTGGTATTTACAACTGGAATCGGACAAACTTCTGTGGTTTTAAAAATGAGAAATAACGGCGTTGGCGGTTGCGGAAACGACCTTGCAATTGACGATATCATGTTCCGCTCGTGTGGCGATTTTATAACAATTGGCACAACAGCAACAACAGGAAATACCTATTCCGTTTGCAAAGATGTTGCACCGATAAATATCAATTTGCAAGTCAATAGTCCCGGAATAACAACGAACGTTTTTCAATGGCAAGAGAGTTTGGATAATGTAATTTGGAATGATATTATTGGAGAAAATACCAACAGTTACGCCACTCCAAATATTACCACAACCCAATATTATAGAGTGAAAGTAGCACAAGATGTTGCCAATTTAAACAATGCATTCTGTTCAACAATTTCAGAAATTTTCAGTATTATAGTTAACCCAAAACCGCCGGCACCAACAAGTAATGGCGATAAATCAATTTGTGAAAACGACCCAATTCCTGCATTATCCGTAACCACATCTGGTTCTGAAAGTGTAAATTGGTATTCTGCCTCAACTGGCGGGACTTTATTACAAAGCAATTCTGTGGCTTTCATGCCGTCAAATGCTGGGATTTACTATGCAGAATCCTACACATTGAATACCTGCGTGAGTATAAATCGAACCGCTGTTCAAATCACTATAAATCCAATTCCTGCAATTGTTCAAAACGAAACCGCCATTTTATGCGAAACAAAATCAGTCCTTTTAGATGCCGGAATTAATAATGTAACCTACAATTGGTCAACCACCGAAACCACTAAAAGTATCCGTGTTACCAGTCCCGGAACTTACACCGTTACGGTCTCAAGCCCGAATGGATGTACGAATTTAAAAACAATAGTTGTAACCGAAAACCTCATTCCAATTATCACAAACGTAGAAATTGACAATCGGAAAGTAACTATAATAACTGCTATTTCAGGCGATTACGAATATTCATTAGACGGTATAAATTACCAAAATTCCAATGTTTTTGAAAACACAATTGGAGGAATTAAAAAAGCGTATGTTCGAGAAAAAAATAATTGTGGCGAAGCTATCTTCGATTTTACATTAATTATCATTCCAAAGTTTTTTACTCCAAACGGCGACACCTACAATGACTTTTTCAGCATGGAAGGCTTTCAATTTATCAACAATACCACCATTGCAATTTTTGACAGATATGGCAAATTAATTAC
>JBIIFA010000071.1:0-8795 GCA_044237565.1 Flavobacterium sp. | reverse complement strand
CTCCTTTTTGATTTAATGCCAATCCTGAGTAATAATAAAACTGCGGTTGTGTTGGATAAATTTGCAACAAGGCATCCGTTTTCTTTTCTATAACGTCAAATTGGCCTTTTTCAGTATAACATTCTAACAAAAGTAATGCCGTTTCTATATCATTATGGTTTTTATTGGTCTGCAATTCATAGAATCGAATGGCTTTGTCCCAGCTTTTTTTGCTATGATAGAATTTTCCTAATTCTTTTGCAACTTGAACCGCTTTATCGTTATCAAAATAGGAAACTGCTTTTTCTAAATCGCTATCAAATTGCGGTTTATCACTAATAAATAGGATGAATTCATTCAACATTCTGTGTTTGATTTTGCTATCAATCTTGGGGCTTGCCAAAACAAAATTCATAGCTTTTACAACATTTTCGCCTTCATTATTATTTAAATACAATTTAAACAAACTCACTTGCGCCCAATCAGAATTCGGAATTGCGATTTCTAATTTCTTAGCAATTTCCTGTGCTTTTTCTTCTTGGTTGTTTTCATTGTATAAAAAAATCAATGCAACATAGTTGGATTCCTCCTTTGGATTTTTCTTAATTTGTCCCAATAAATTAATGCGCTCCGAACTCTGGTATTTTGGATCCTGAAGAATTTGTGCTTTGTAATTGTCGCGTAATTCCAGTTTACCGACGGTATCGTTCAACTCATTTATCAAATCAAGTGCTTTGTCAAATTGGTTCGTATTCATATAAAGCGATGCCAATTCTTCTTTGTATTCTTTTTTAAATTCTATCAGTTTTAAAACAATTGGAATTGCTTTTTCAAAATCTTTGGCTTCGTAACAAACATCGTACATTCCAACCCAAAACCATCTGTTATTAGAATCAATTTTTGTAGCACTTTCAAATGAATCGAATGCTTTTTTATACTCTTTTTCTGCTAAATAATTTTTCCCTAATTCAAAATAAATTGTGGCGTTTTCAGGTTGAATTTTCAGACATTTTTCTAATTCAATAATGGCTTTGTCATAATTTTCTATTCCTTTTTGTTTTAAAGATTCATAAAAAGAATCCTGGAAATCGTCTTTCGCTAACGCAACATCCTCAGGCTCAGTTTGTGCCAAAAGAGCAGCTGAATTGCAAAGCAAAATTGAAAAAAGAACAATAAAACCTGACTTTTTTATCATTGTATTTATTCTAAAACGGAGTAGTCTCCGATACTTATGCTTATGAAATTCCCGTCAAAACTGGCATGACTTCCTATCATTGCGTTATCTAAGTTAGCATTTTTTATTGTGGAATAGTTTTGTATTAAACTATTTTTTACCGTTGCATTTTCTACCAAACATCCGTTTCCTAAAGAAACATTTGGCCCTACAATTGCGTTTTTCAAGGTTACGTTTTCACCTATATAACACGGTTGGATAATGGTGCTGTTTTCTGAATTTACAGAAGCTGAAACTAAATTTTCCCCATCTTTATGCAAAAATCCTAACATCCTTGAATTGGTTTCAACCGTTACATTTTTGTTGCCACAATCCATCCATTCATCGACTTTTCCTGGAACAAATTTCATGCCTTTTGCCATCATTTGTTTGATTCCGTCATTGATTTGATATTCGCCACCGTGAATAATATTGTTGTCTAAAACGGCTTGAAGTTCTGTTTTTAAAACGGCAACATCTTTGAAATAGTAAATCCCAATTACTGCTAAATCGGAAACAAATTCTTTTGGTTTTTCTACTAATTCTACAATTTCATTGGCTTCGTTAAGGTTAATTACGCCAAATGCTTCGGGCTGATCAACTTGTTTTACCCAAATAACGCTATCAGCTGTTGCGTCTAATTCAAAGTCGGCACGAATTAAAGTATCCGCATAAGCAATAACGGCGGGTCCGCTCAAAGAATCTTTGGCACACATAATTGCGTGACCCGTTCCTAAAGCTTCATTTTGATAATATATGGTCCCTTTTGCGCCGAGTTTTTGGGCAATTGCAATTAATTCTTCTTCCACTTTTTTTCCAAAACTTTCGTGGATGATAAAAGCTACTTCTTCAATATTTTGATTTAAAACGCCTGCAATATCTTCTACTAATCGGTGTACGATTGGTTTTCCTGCAATAGGAATTAGCGGTTTTGGAACGGTTAATGTGTGTGGGCGAAGGCGTGAACCACGACCTGCCATTGGTACAATTATTTTCATATTCTGTTATTTATTAAAAGATTAAATATTTCAAAGATTTAAAAATTATTGAGAAACTTTCAATCTTTGAATTGTTAAATTATGGAATGTTTTTACTTCACTCCCGTGCTTCCAAAACCGCCTTCTCCTCTTGTCGTTTCCGACAATTCTTGGACTTCAATCCATTCGGCTCGTTCGTGTTTTGCGATGATGAGTTGTGCGATTCTTTCTCCGTTTTCGATAATGAAAACTTCATTGGATAAATTTACTAAAATTACTCCAATTTCTCCTCGATAATCGGCGTCAACGGTTCCTGGTGAATTGAGAACGGTGATTCCTTTTTTGGCAGCCAATCCGCTTCTTGGGCGAACTTGCGCTTCAAAACCAATTGGTAATTCTATGAAAAGTCCTGTTTTTACGATGGTTCTTTCCAATGGATTTAGGGTTATGGATTCGGATAAATTGGCTCGCAAATCCATTCCTGCAGAGGCAATGGTTTCGTAATTTGGCAAATCGTGTTGTGATTTGTTGATGATGTTTATTTTCATTTTTAGTCGTTTTGGAACAAAAATATCTTGTTACTACTTTGCGTTTAGCCCCGCTATCCGCTATATCTCTTGTTGCGTCCCGAAGCTTCGGGACGCAACAAGAGATATAGCGGATAGCGGGAAATAGCTCCTAATTATTTTTACGTTTTAAAATTTTGTTCAATGTTTCTTTTTCGTTGCGGTATATATAATACATAAATGCTAGCAATAATGGGATTCCGACGAAGTAATTTTCGCGGAAATAATAGAAAGAAATTATGGAAAATAGGATGGATAATCCTAAATATCCTGTAATTTTTTTGATGTCGTAGGGAATTGGATAATATTTATTTCCGAGAAAATAGGAAATTCCCATCATCGTTCCGTAAGCAGCAATTGTGGCGATTGCAGAGCCGTAATAACTCATTGTTGGGATTAATAAAAAGTTCAAAACCAACGTCACGACAGCTCCGACGATGGAAATATAGGCTCCGATATAGGTTTTGTCGATGAGTTTATACCAGACAGATAAATTGGTGTAAATTCCGAGGAAAAAGTTCGCCAAAATGATTAGCGGAACGACTTTCATGGCTTCCCAATAGGACGAATCACGAATCATGAAATATTTGAAAATATCAGCAAAAACGATTACGGACAACAAAATAAACGATCCAAAAATGACGAAATATTTGGTTATTGCGGCATACGTTTGAGTCGCATTTTCGTTTTTGGCGTGACTGAAAAAGAAAGGTTCGATTCCTAAAGTATAGGCAGTTCGGTACAAAACCATGAACAATCCGAGTTTGTAACATGCGGAATATACTCCAACTTCGGCTTCGGCGATATTGGCGGGAAGAAATATTCCCAATAAGATTTTATCGAATTGTTCGTTGATGGCAAAGGCGATTCCTGCGACCATAATGGGCAATCCGTAGCGCATCATTCGTTTCCAAAGATTGAAATCGAAATTCCAATTTACGTGAAAATAATTTGGTGAAAGTGCGATAAATGTTAGCAAACTTGCGATGATAAGGGAAACAAAAATATAGCCAATTTCAAAGTTTTCGGTGTATAAAGACCCTAGAAAACTATCCGGGTTTTCTTGAGCAATTTCGGGTAAATAGATCAAAAAGAAAACGTTTAAAGAGAGGTTTACCACTACGTTTCCAATTTTTATTACGGCATAAATCATTGGTCGTTGATAGGCTCGAAGTTTCGAAAAAGGAACTATTACTAAGGCGTCTAAGACTAAAATCCAGATGGTATAAATGATATATTGCACATCGATTCCTGATAAATCGGCGAGGTAATTTTTTAGTAATAAAGCGGGGAAAAGAAATAATAGCGTTGACCAAAATATGGAAACTGTGGTGGTTTCTATTACCGCTTTTTTGTCGGTTTCATTGTTGTAAAATCTAAAAAAAGTGGTTTCCATTCCGTAGGCCAAAATCACGTTGAAAAAAATCATCCAAGCAAAGATAATGGTGACTTTTCCATAGGCTGCTTTTGGAAGCAAATCGGTATAAAGTGGCACTAATAAAAAGCTGAACATTCGCGGCAAAACCGTTGCTAGTCCGTAAATGGCAGTTTGTTTGAAAAGACTTTTATAGATGCTCAAAATCGTTTTTTATGATTTGAAAGTAACAAAAATAAGTAAATTTTAGTAGTTTTTGCCTATTCATACATAATCATTGGAATTTCTTTGATATTACTACATTTATAAAAATAAGTTTTGTTTTTGTTTTGATATTCAATAACGGCTTCAGTATCTTTCAAATTAAAATTTTTAGACGCTACTTCAGATGAATGGTGTTCGCGATATAGTGCGTTAGAATGAAAATTTGCTCTGAATTTTGTTTCATTTTCCTGAACAATTTCGGTTTCTTGATTTTGAAAATAGACTTTTTGGAGGTGAATGTTTTTTTGTAGTGGATTTTTAAATTCAATAGAAATTGTTGTTCCGCTTCCTGTTTCTCTTCTTCCGCCCGTCCATTTTTCAAATGAAATTGACGCTATTTCTTGTGGGAAAGTTTTTTTGAAGTTTTCTTTTGTAGCACAAAAAAGGAATGAAAATAAAAGTGATACTAGGAAAAATCGGATTATGTATTTTTTCATATTTTTTACTTTACGAAAGTCCGTCTTCATTTAAAATTTTCAAAAAATGAAATCCTTTTGGAACAAATCCTTGGTTGTAATAAAACCGATGGGCTTTGAAATTTCCTGTAAATGCGTCAAGAACAATCATGCTGCAATTGGTTTCTTTGGCTTTTTTATCGATATAATCGGTCATTACTTTTCCATATCCTTTAGAACGGTATTCTGGGTGAACAATAAAATTGTCAATTTCTATGTATTTTCCAGACCAAAGTTTGGTTCCCGACCAAAATCCTGTTAACGCAACGCATTTATCATCTTCAAAAACCGCTAACTGCTTATAATTGAAAGGTACCATTTCATTGAGATACGCCTCGTATTTTTCTATTGTAAAATTTGAATATAAATGCAAAAGCATTTCATATTGCGCGAGCATTTCTGGAATTGTGTCTATTTCTTGAGTTCTCAAAAGATGTAATTTTTCGATAAAAATACTTAAAATATGATAGAGAATCTCCAATTATATAAAATTATTAACTAACCCTATTGTAGTTTTTTAATCTGATATTATTGTTAAAAATGAAATGCGAAATAATACAGAAAATAATCTCTTTATTCTATTCCGATTAATAATCTAAATACATTATCGAGGTTTCCCATTTACACAAAAAAAAGTACCTTTAGCGTTCAAAATAGAATTATGTCTTTATCTAATATAAAAATCCTTCACATCGATAGCAACCATGGGCTACTTTTGGAACAATTGCAGGAATTAGGATTCACAAACCATCAAGATTTTACTTCTTCCAAAGAAGAAATTGAGGCTAAAATTCAAGATTATCAGGGAATTGTAATTCGCAGCCGGTTCAAAATCGACAAAACATTTCTTGACAAAGCTACTAATTTACAATTCATAGCAAGAGTTGGCGCTGGATTAGAAAGCATCGATTGCGATTATGCATCAAGTAAAAACATTTCACTTATTGCCGCTCCCGAAGGCAATAGCAACGCCGTTGGAGAACATGCACTTGGAATGTTATTATCGCTTTTTAACAACCTCAACAAAGCCTTTTCAGAAATAAAACTTGGACATTGGAACCGAGAAAGCAATCGAGGACACGAATTAGAAGGTAAAACAATCGGCATAATTGGTTACGGGAATATGGGAAAATCATTTGCCAAAAAACTTCGTGGTTTTGATGTTGAAGTGCTGTGCTATGATATTCAAGAAAATTTGGGTGATGCCAATGCAAAGCAAGTTTCCTTATTAGAATTGCAACAAAAATCAGATGTTGTAAGTCTTCACACGCCTTGGAATCCGTCAACCAACAAAATGATTGATGCAAAATTTATTGATTCGTTTTCGAAACCTTTTTGGTTTATCAACACCGCTCGAGGAAATTCAGTAGTTACCGATGATTTAGTTAAAGCTTTAAAATCTAGAAAAGTACTTGGCGCGGGATTAGACGTTTTAGAATATGAAAAGTTATCGTTTGAAAATTTATTCATTGATTCCGAAAAACCTGCCGCTTTTAACTATTTGCTTAAAGCGGATAATGTACTTCTCACGCCCCACATCGCAGGTTGGACATTTGAAAGCCATCAAAAATTAGCACAAGTAATCGTTGATAAAATAAAAGCGAAGTATTTTTGATAATCTACCATAATAATGTAATTATTGTTCCAATTTATTTAATACATTAGCAATCTAAAAATTTAACCAAAAAACTATGGAATCGCAAAAAGTGGACTTATTTATGATGATGAATGCCAAACATTTTGAAAGCTATCAATTATCTGCAATCAGAGAAAAATTAATTCAAATGGACGAATCAAAGTGGCCAATAGTTCAATCTTTGCAACTAAAAGATCCAACTACAAGTCTTGTCATTTCAATTGTTGGTGGAGGATCTTTAGGGATTGACCGTTTTTATATCGGCGATACCGGAATGGGAATTGGAAAATTATTGACTTGTGGAGGTCTTGGTGTTTGGACGATTATCGACTGGTTCTTAATTATGGGAGCAACTCGAGAAAAAAATATGGAAATGTTTCAAAACGCATTGTATTAATAAATGTCTAGAAACAAGTTATACTCTTTGATTTTAATAGCTTGTTCAGCAGGATTTATTTATCTATTATACAACTTATATTATCCTGAAAGCAGTCAGTATTCCGTTTGTATTATTAAGAATGTGACTGGATTTCCTTGTCCTTCTTGCGGTACAACACGTGCGGTGCAATTAACCTTCAAAGGGAATTTTATCGATTCTGCTATGATGAATCCTTTTGGAATAATAATAAGTGCAATTCTAATTCTTTTACCTTTTTGGATTGTAATAGATTTGATTTTAAAAAAGGATACTTTTTTTAAATTTTATAGGCGATCAGAAATTATTTTGGGGGAAAAAAAAACAGCCATTCCATTAATAATCTTAGTGGTTTTAAATTGGATATGGAATATTAATAAAGCATTATGAAACAAAAAAACACCTTTGCTTACGTAACAACGGAACACGAAAACGAAAAGGCATCTAATAGTTATTTAATGTCATTAGTTGCAGTAATTGCAGGGTTGCCATTGCCAATTATCAATTTATTAGCCACGCTTTTCTTCTATTTAGCCAATCGTAAAAGTACTTTTTTTGTGCGTTGGCATTGTACACAAGCGCTTCTTTCGCAAGTGGTTTTATTGTTTGCTAACAGCTATAGTTTTTGGTGGACAGTTTCCATTATTTTTACAGATGAAAAAGTTTCCAATCAGTATTTTGCTTATTTATTTACGGTGATTATCTTCAATGTTTTAGAAATTATTTCAACCATTTATTGTGCAATTCAAACTCGAAAAGGGAAACACGTTAAGGTTTTCTTTTTTGGAAATATGACTAACTTAATCTGTAAATCATAATGATAAAAAAAATAATACTCCCAGGAATCTTAATTCTAATAAGTTTTTTCGGTCTTTTTTTAGTGCTTTCTCAAGTGGATTTTGTTTCTTACTTTCATGTTAAAGAAATTCGAAGTTCCTCAGAAAATAAAATTGGAGATTTAATTTGGGATGAAATTTCATCCTCAGGAGAAGTGATTGCTAATGACTCAATTACAGGAACGTTAGATGAATTAATTGCACCTCTTTGTGATAAAAACAACATCAAAAAAGATTCTCTAAAAATTCATATTGTAATTAACGATGATATAAATGCCTTCGCATTACCAGATAATCATTTGGTGGTTTTCACTGGATTAATCAAAGAATGTAAAAATCAAGAAGCTTTACAAGGAGTATTAGGGCATGAAATTGCTCATATTGCAAACAATCACGTAATGAAAAAGCTTTCTAAAGAAATTGGTTTGTCTGTTTTACTTTCTACAGCGTCAGGCGGAAAAGGTGGTGCGATTGTAAAGGAAATTCTAAAATCGTTATCGTCCTCTGCTTATGACAGAACTTTAGAAAAAGAAGCCGATATGACAAGTGTAGATTATCTTTTGAAAGCAGATATTAACCCAGAGCCATTTGCTGATTTTATGTTTGAATTGGCACAACAAAAAAATCTGTCTGATGGTTTTTATTGGATTTCTTCACATCCAGAATCCGAGGAACGCGCCAAATACATTTTGGCTTATTTAAAAGGTAAAAAGTATAAAAAAAAACCAACGATTTCAGAAAATAATTGGGATAACTATAAAAAATTGGTTACTGAAAAAACAAAATAATTCAGATTTTAATCCCATTTTAAATCTCTCCTTTTTCAGCCAATTTACGTTCTAATTCTGCCTGAAACTCTTCCATAACTGGCTTTACAGTACTATCTGGAATGTCAGAAATTCTAATATACATTAATCCATCAACGGCATTATTAAACAAAGGATCAACATTGAAGGCAACAACGCGGGCATTTTGCTTGATGTATTTTTTTATAAGAACGGGCAATCGTAAAGAACCGGGTTCCAATTCATCAATTATTTTGTCAAATTTATTCAAATCTGATTCTGCCTCATTGAAAA
>JBIIFA010000210.1:0-3121 GCA_044237565.1 Flavobacterium sp. | reverse complement strand
CTGGGTGCGATGCTAGTTCGTCGTTGATTCTTTCATTGATTTGAGAAAACACATCTTGAATGGCTTGAGGATCATTGGAACGTACTCGACTTATGTATCTTTCGCCGGCTTCCATATCTAACTTTATACTTGCAAAACCAGCACCATCTTGACCTCGATTGTGCTGTTTTTCCATTAAGAGATACATTTTTTGGATGCCATAAAAAGCGGTTCCGTATTTCTCTTTGTAAAATTCAAGCGGTTTTAAAAGTCTTAAATATGCTATTCCACATTCGTGTTGTAATGCATCGCTCATTGTAGTTATTGTTTTGTTGTGTTGTTGTTTTTACAGCAAATTCACAAATATTTGGTATTGGTAAAATCTGCGAATCTGCGGTTATTATTAATAAAAAAAGCCCCGAAATCTCGAGGCATAAATTTATTGTATTTCTATATCAAATTGTGTTAAAGATTTGAATTGTTGCAATCTGTCAGTTACTTCATCGCTTTTAAGCCCTACCATTCTTTCTGTTCCAAATTTCTCTACACAAAAAGATGCGAGATTAGAACCATAGATAATTGCATTTTTCATATTCTCAAACGTAACATTTTCGCTTTGCGTAATATATCCTGCAAATCCACCTGCAAAAGTATCTCCAGCTCCTGTTGGATCAAATACTTCTTCTAATGGTAAAGCAGGTGCAAAGAAAACTTCTTTATTATGAAACAAAAGCGCACCGTGTTCTCCTTTTTTAATAACTACATATTTTGGGCCCATCGTGTGGATTTTTGCAGCCGCTTTCACTAATGAATATTCCCCTGACAATTGACGGGCTTCTTCATCGTTGATTGTAATTACATCTACACGCTTAATTACATTCAATAAATCTTCCAATGCACAATCCATCCAGAAATTCATCGTGTCTAAAACTACTAATTTAGGTTGTACTTCCATTTGGTCTAAGACACTGCTTTGAACCATTGGATGCAAGTTTCCAAGCATTACAACATGGGCATTTTTAAAATTTTGAGGCACTTTAGGTTGAAAATCAGCCAATACATTCAATTGTGTATCAAGTGTATCTCTTGAATTCAAATCGTTATGGTAACGGCCACTCCAAAAGAATGTTTTCCCGCCTTTTACGATTTCAAGTCCTGAAATATCTATATTTCTATCGGTTAATAAGTCTAAATATTCTTGTGGAAAATCATCTCCAACTACAGAAACAATAGCCGATTGAAGCTTAAAATGGGAGGCTGAAAGACCAATATAAGTTCCTGCGCCGCCTAAGATTTTATCTGTTTTTCCAAAAGGAGTTTCAATAGCGTCGAAAGCAACCGTTCCAACAATCAATAATTTATTCATAATTTGTCATTACGAGATTTGAAGCAATCTCTAATTAAGGGGCAAAGATAAGTTTTTAGTTGCAGAGTTGCAAAGGGGGATAAAGGGAATTTTTTAAAAAAGCTTCTCCTCTTCTTTCTCATAAAAAGCATCCACAGAAAGTGTTTTTTGCATCGATGCCATAACGGCCAATTCGTCACAACGTTCGTTTTGAATGTGGTTATTATGACCCTTTATCCATTTGAAGTCAACTTGATGTTTTCTATAAATAATCAGAAAGCGTTTCCACAAATCTGGATTTTTTTTGCCAACGAAGCCTTTTTTTTCCCAACCAAAAACCCATTGTTTCAAAACAGAATCAACAACATATTTAGAATCGGAAATTACCATAACTTTCATATTAGGTGTTTTTAATTTTTCCAAACCAACAATTACGCCCAATAATTCCATTCTATTATTGGTAGTATGCCGAAATCCTTCGTAGAGTTCCTTTTTATGAGGCGTTCCCACCAATTCCATTACAACGCCATAGCCCCCAGGACCAGGATTTCCTTTGGCAGCACCATCCGTATAAATATGTACTTCGTGTTCCAATTTTTAAAGGGTTTTGGGTCTTAGGTTATTAGTTTTTCGATTGCCCTAGGGAAATATTGCTGTTCTAATTCATATACTTTTGTAGCGACATCTTCAGGCGTTTCATTTCCTGATAAAGATACACTTTTTTGAAAAATGATATTTCCTTCGTCATAATTTTCATTCACATAATGAATGGTAATTCCCGTTTCATGTTCTTTATTTTCAACCACAGCGCGATGAACATTCATTCCATACATGCCTTTTCCACCATATTTCGGCAAAAGTGCGGGATGGATATTGATGATTTTATTTGGAAATGCAGCAACGCAATTTTGTGGGAATTTTAATAAAAACCCTGCTAAAATTATTAAGTCAGGTTGAAGTTTATTTAATTTTTGTAGTACTTTATTCCCATTAAATTCTTCTTTAGAGAAAACTTCAGAAGGAATATTCAAGTTTTTTGCTCGTTCTAAAACTTTTGCATTGGCATTATTAGAAAAAATGTAAATTACTTTAGCAACTTCGATTTTATTAAAATAAAGTACAATGTTTTCAGCATTTGTCCCCGAACCTGAAGCGAAAATTACGATTTTTTTCATTTTATACTTATTAATATCACGCAAAAAAAAGCATAAAAAACGATAATAAATAGAAATTTAGGTTCTTTATTAAAATAATTTTTTAATTTCGTCCTCTTATTTATTAACTAAAGCGTGGATTTAAAATAAAGTTTTTTATTTTTGCCAACAAATTAAATTTTAAAATTAAAGATTATGTCAGACATTGCATCAAGAGTAAAAGCGATTATCGTAGACAAATTAGGCGTTGACGAAAACGAAGTTGTAACAGAAGCAAGCTTCACAAATGATTTAGGAGCTGATTCTTTAGATACAGTTGAGCTAATTATGGAGTTTGAAAAAGAATTTGATATTCAAATCCCAGACGATCAAGCAGAAAACATTGCTACTGTAGGTCAAGCTATTTCTTATATCGAAGAAGCTAAAAAATAATACATTAAACACCCGCATACGATTTCATTTGTGGGTGTTATTATTTTTTTAAATTAAATTTATGATTGTTCGTTCAATCAAAACAATATATTGTAATACCTATGTCTTTTTATGATTTATACATAGAAAAAAGCATAGGTATTATTTTTTAGATTCATAACTATAAAATTGTACTATGGAATTAAGGCGAGTTGTGGTAACAGGTTTGGGT
>JBIIFA010000070.1:0-8827 GCA_044237565.1 Flavobacterium sp. | reverse complement strand
TCATTTTTGATTCGCCTTTGGTTCGGTCTGTAAAAATAATTGGAACTTCTACAATTTTGAATTTTTTGCAATAGGCTCTGTATTTCATTTCAATTTGAAAAGCATAACCGATAAATTTAATTTTATCCAAATTTATAGTTTCTAAAACCTTTCTATTATAACACATAAATCCAGCGGTTGCATCGTGAATTTTCATTCCTGTAATTTTCTTTACATAATAGGATGCAAAATAGGACATCAAAACCCGACTTAATGGCCAGTTTACAACATTTACGCCAGTTACATATCTTGAACCTATTGCAATTTCGCCCCCCCCAAAATGACAGGCTTCATATAATTTTTCTAAATCAGCTGGATTATGAGAAAAATCGGCATCCATTTCAAATATATAATCATACTTTTTTGCCAAAGCCCATTTGAAACCAAAAACATATGCTGTTCCTAATCCTGCTTTCTTTTCTCTTTTTTCTAAAAATAATTGACTCCCAAATTCCTTTTGAAGTTCAATTACTTTATCGGCCGTTTTGTCTGGAGAATTATCATCAACAATAAGTATGTCAAATGGTTTATGCAATGAGAATACAGCTCTAACGATGCTTTCTATATTTTCAATTTCGTTATAGGTAGGAATTATAACAATGCTATTGCTCATAATTATTTTGTGAATTTCTATGCAAAAATAAACTTTTTATGTTTTATGATTCATAATAATTACATAATAAATGAAAGAGTTGAAAAATTTAGTAATTTTGCACCGATATGATTGAAAACGTACTTCATCACCGAATAATTGAAAATAAAGATTGGGCGACCACTTTATTTATATTTTCGTTTGTATTAATTGCAGTTACAAAATCGCTGTTTGAAAATAGGTTTAATGAATTTTTAAGACTCATTATTTCAGATAAATACTTAAAAGTTTACAAGGATTCTGGACAACTGATGAGTTTGTTCACCGTTTTTTTATTTGTGGTTCAACTAATCTCATTTGCCTTTTTCATTCATTTATTACTTTATAGTTTTGGCTACATCTTAAAAACAGATTGGCTCACCTACATCCAAGTAGTTACTTTTCTTTCCGTTTATATATTATCTAAATACCTAATTGAAAAAATTATAGCTACAGCATTTGATATTGAGGAATTTGCAGAACAATTCAACTTGCAAAAAGTAAATTACAGAACCTATATTGCTGTTTTTCTTCTGCCAATAAATTGTTTTTTATTTTATTATGATACGATTTCTCGTGGAGTCATAATTGTTTTTGCAGCTATTGTTCTGTTTATCAATTTATTTACCTATTTATTATCGCTAAAAAATTATCAAAGTATACTATTGGGTAAGTTGTTTTATTTTATTTTGTATCTTTGCGCACTTGAAATAGCACCCTACTATTTTATGTACTATTGGTTTACAAAAAATTAGCATATTAGAAAATGTCAAGTATGAAAGTGAAAACAATTTTGGTGTCACAACCTGAGCCTAAAGTGGAGAATTCTCCTTATTTTGAGCTGCAACAAAAACATAAAGTAAAAATTGATTTCAGACCGTTTATCCATGTCGAAGGAGTTAATGCGAAAGAAATTAGACTTCAAAAAATAGACTTAAATAATTTTACAGCAATCATTTTGACTAGCAAAAATGCTGTGGATCACTTTTTTAGAGTGGCAGATGAAATGCGTTATAAAGTTCCCGAAGGATTAAAATATTTTTGTCAATCTGAAGCGGTGGCTTTTTATTTGCAAAAATATGTGGTGTATAGAAAACGTAAAATCTATGTTGGACAAAAGGATTTTATTGACTTGACTACTTTATTAAAAAAATACAAAGACGAAAAATTTTTATTACCTGCTTCAGATCAATTGAATGCAGAAGCACCAATTATTTTGAATAATTTAAAGGTTGATTGGACTCAAGCTGTATTTTACAAAACGGTAATGAGCGATTTATCTGATCTAGCAGATGTATATTACGACGTTTTAGCATTTTTTAGTCCAACGGGAATCAAATCGCTATTCATGAATTTCCCTGATTTTGAACAAAAGGAAACTCGAATTGCAGTATTTGGAAGTACCACTCAAAAAGAGGCTTTGGAGCACGGTTTGCGAGTTGATATTATGGCTCCAACCCCAGAAGCACCGTCTATGACAATGGCTTTGGACAAATATATTTCTAAAGTAAATAAAGACAAATAATAGTTCTTATAAAAACATAAAAAAAGCTTTCAGATTATTTTTCTGAAAGCTTTTTTATTTGAATTAATACTAAAATTAAGTTTGATTTGTATGTATTACTAATTTATAATTGTGGTCCCGCCTTCACTAAATTTTTTCCTTCTTCGTTATCTGTATATTGAGCAAAATTCTTAATAAAAAGTTGTGCTAAATCGGTTGCTTTTGAATTCCATTCTGATGTATCTGAATACGTGCTTCTTGGGTCTAATATTTCAGTACTTACACCTTCTAATGACTTTGGTACTTCGAGATTAAAAATTGGAATGATTTGAGTTTCCGCATTTTCCATCGATCCATTAAGAATTCTATCGATAATTGCACGAGTGTCTTTTATAGAAATTCTTTTGCCAGTTCCGTTCCAACCCGTATTTACCATATAGGCCGTGGCGTGGTGTTGCTCCATTTTTTTTACTAATTCTTCCCCATATTTTGTAGGATGCAAACAGAGAAAAGCTTTTCCAAAACAGGCTGAAAATGTTGGTTCAGGTTTTGTAACTCCTCGTTCTGTCCCTGCTAACTTGGCAGTAAAGCCTGAAAGAAAGAAATATTTTGTTTGTTCTGGAGTCAATTTTGATACTGGAGGTAGAACCCCAAAAGCATCTGCGGTAAGGAAAATTACTTTTGACGCATGACCGGCTTTAGAAACTGGTTTTACAATATTATCAATATGGTCAATGGGGTATGAGACCCTTGTGTTTTGGGTAACTGAACCGTCTTTAAAGTCAACTTTTCCATTAGCATCAAGCGTAACATTTTCCAATAAGGCATTTTTACGAATCGCTCCGTGAATATCTGGTTCATTTTCTTTACTTAAATCGATAGTTTTTGCATAACAACCACCTTCGAAATTAAAAACTCCTTCATCGTCCCAACCGTGTTCATCGTCCCCAATTAATTTTCGCTTAGGATCGGTTGACAACGTTGTTTTCCCAGTTCCAGATAATCCGAAAAAAACAGCAACATCACCATCTTTCCCTTTATTTGCGGAACAATGCATGGACGCAATTCCTTTCAATGGCAAATAATAATTCATCATTGAAAACAAGCCTTTTTTCATTTCACCACCATACCAAGTTCCACCAATTAATTGGATTTTTTCGCTTAAATTGAAGGCTACATAAACCTCGGAATTCAATCCATAATCGGCATATTCTTTGAAACTTGTTTTAGAACCGTTCATGACAACAAAATCAGGTTCGCCAAAATTTTCTAATTCTTCTTCCGTTGGTAGTATAAACATGTTTTTTACAAAATGAGCCTGCCAAGCCACTTCTATTATAAAACGCACTTTTAATCGAGAATTTTCATTAGCCCCACAAAAAGCATCTACTACATATAATTTTTTTCTTGAAAGTTGTTCAACTGTAGTTTTTTTTAAAGCATTCCAAGTATCTTGAGTAATGGCTTTATTGTCATTAATTGCCTTTTCAGAAGACCACCAAATAGTGTCTTTTGTAATTTCATCATTAACTATATATTTGTCTTTTGGTGAGCGACCAGTGAAGACTCCAGTCATTACATTTACAGCCCCAAATTCCGATAATTGCCCTTTTTCAAATCCTTCCAAGTTAGGATTTAATTCTTCATTGTACAAAAATTCAAACGATGGATTATATATAATTTCTTGTGTGTTTTTGATGCCGTATTTTTCTAACGAAATCGATATAGTAAATTGATTGAGATTGTCCATAGAATAAGTTTAAATTTGAATATTTATCCTGCAAAAGTAAATATTTTAAACAACCTATTTTATGTTTTTCGTAAAAATTATGGTATTTTTCTATAAAAATTAACAAATAACCAAAACCAACCCGCTAAAAATAACAATCCTCCAATTGGCGTAATAAATCCAAAGGAGCTAAAATCAAAAGGAAGTTGTCTGTTTATTGCAAGTAAATACAAAGAAACTGAAAAAAACAAAACACCAAAAATTGTAGTGTAATAAATAACCTTTTTTGCATTAATTGAGAGGTCTTTTATTGTGCCTATAAACAATAAAAATAATGCACTATACATTTGATATTTTACTCCAGTTTCAAAAGTATTGAGTTCAGAAATATCTAATATTTTCTTCAAACCATGTGCGGCAAAAGCACCCAAAATAATGGCTGTTAGTCCTAAAATAGCAGCAGTTGAAATGATTTTTCTATCCATTTTTTTTAATTTATGAAATACATTACAAAAATATGCGTTATGTAATGTAAACAGTTAAATAAATTCAATTTTAACACTTTGAAACAACTTAAATAATCCTATTTTTGTATTTAAATAAAAACCTATGAGAAAATTTCTTTTTACAATTATTTTGATTTCAACCTTTAGCGTTAGTTTTTCTCAAATAAAACCAAACGAAAGATTAGTGTATGCCGCTTCCTACAATATGAGTGGACTAATGACGCAATTGGCACAAGTTACGATGGAAACCGAAACTATGAAAACATCTAAAAACACTTTTCTGCATTTGAGTTGTCAAGCTACCACTTTTAGCAAATGGGATTCTTTTTTTAAAATTAGAGATTTGTATGAATCGTATGTAAATCCTACGACATTAAAACCAAGTTTATACAAACGAAGCATCAATGAAGGCGGTTATACCAAAACAGAAAAATACATTTTTAAGCCTGACGGAAAGACAATTTTCAGTACATCAAAAAAGAAAAACAAACCCGAAACTAAAAAAACATTCACGGTTGGGAATTCAACGCAAGATATTGTTTCCATTATTTATAAGTTGAGAACAATTGATTTTCAAAATTATAAAAACGGTCAAACCAAATCATTCGTAATTGTATTTGATGAAAAAGAGATTCCTGTTTTAGTGAAATTTATGGGAAATGAAACTGTTTCTGCTGGGAATTTAGGAACAAAAAACTGTTATAAAATTTCAATTTCTGCTAAAACCGATGCTTTAAAAGGAAAAGACAAAAATTTAATTTGGCTTACTGCCGATACTAAAAAAATTCCGGCTTTAATCAAATTTAGCATCCCTGTTGGAACAGGACAATTAACATTATCAAACGCAACTGGAATTTAACACAACCATTATGAGAAAATTATTTTTAGTTATAGCAAGTATTTTTACCACATTAAGCATTGTATTTGCTTTTTTACCTTTAGGAACTTTGGCGTTAATTCCAATTGGAATTGCAATACTATTCGGATTTTTAACACTAAAAAAATCAGATTTAAAACAACAAAAAGTTGTCAAAGTAATTTTGCTATTTGCTATTTTATCACTTGTATTTGTAGTAGGGAAAGAAATTTTCACCAAAGACGAAGTGGTAATTGACAAACAATTTGACACTAAAAAAGTAGAATCTAAAAAAGAAGCTAAGAAAGATTTAGAAGAATTAGACGGTTTGTAATTTTCCTAAAACGACTATTCTGAACTCATGATTAATTTTGTGCGTTTTTATTATTTTTAAATAGTTATAAATATAACAAATTCATACATTTGTGTTATATTTATAATCATGAGAAATATTCTAATCATTGGCGCTGGAAGATCTGCTTCTTCATTAATACACTACCTACTTGATAAATCAGTGGCCGAAAACCTGCATCTGACAATTGGAGATATTTCATTGGAATTAGCAAAAAGGAAAACAAATTTACACCCAAATGCAACCGCAATTGCATTAGATATATTTGATGAAAATCAAAGAAAAAATCAAATTCAAAAAGCAGATATTGTAATTTCAATGTTACCAGCCCATTTACATATTGAAGTCGCAAAAGATTGCATTGTATATAAAAAACACATGGTAACGGCTTCTTATATTAGTGATGCAATGAAGCAATTAGATGCCGAAGCAAAACAAAATAATTTGGTTTTCATGAATGAAATAGGTCTTGACCCAGGAATAGATCACATGAGCGCCATGAAAACTATAGATGAAATTCGGGATAAAGGCGGAAAAATGATACTTTTTGAATCATTTTGTGGTGGGTTAGTCGCCCCCGAATCTGACAATAATTTATGGAATTACAAATTTACTTGGGCTCCTAGAAACGTAGTTCTTGCAGGTCAAGGTGGCGCGGCTAAATTCATCCAAGAGGGCACTTACAAATACATTCCGTACCACAAATTATTTAGTAGAACTGAATTTATGGAGGTTGAAGGTTACGGAAGATTTGAAGCCTATGCCAATCGGGATTCTCTTAAATACAGAAGTGTTTACGGTCTTGATAGTGTCTTAACTTTATATCGTGGAACATTAAGAAGAGTAGGGTTTTCAAAAGCTTGGAACATGTTTGTTCAACTCGGAATGACAGACGACTCCTATATCATGGACGACTCAGAAACGATGAATTACCGACAATTCACCAATTCCTTTTTACCGTATCACCCAACAGATTCTGTTGAAATCAAATTACGTTTGAATTTAAAAATAGACCAAGACGACGTAATGTGGGACAAATTATTAGAATTGGATATTTTTAATCCTAACAAAATTGTGGGATTAAAAAATGCAACTCCCGCACAAATTTTAGAAAAAATCCTAACTGATAGTTGGACTTTACAACCCGATGACAAAGACATGATTGTAATGTACCACAAATTTGGATACGAAATTAACGGGGTAAAAAGACAAATTGATTCCAAAATGGTATGTCTAGGCGAAGATCAAACCTATACAGCAATGGCAAAAACCGTGGGATTACCAGTCGCAATTGCTACATTGCAAATTCTAAACGGAAAAATCACAACTCCTGGTGTACAACTTCCAATAACAAAAGAAGTTTATGTCCCAATATTAGCTGAATTAGAAGCGCTTGGAGTAGTTTTTAAAGAAGAAGAATCACATTATGAAGGATACACAATCCAAATAGCGTTGTAAATTAATATTGTTTCGTAACCCAAAATAATTCGGGTTTTTCCTTTCTTTCAAATTTGTATTTTCAAATAAAACTCCCTTCTTCAATTAGATGAATTTTGGACTTTTTTGCGCTATGATAAATTATTAATCGATTTAATTTTCAATTATATTTATTCAATTGTAGAAATTTTAAAAACTCCTTAGATTTAAAGATAAACAACTACGTTTGATGAAGTTTTATATAAATACTATTTTAAAATAAAAATAGTGTGACAATTTAAATTAAAATGGTAATAATAGAATAAAGTAAAAACATTATTTTGAAAACATTTGAAGAGATTTTAAACGAACACAAAGGAATAATTTTTAAAATAGTCAATTATTACTGCAAGAATGTTGACAACAGAAAAGATTTAGAGCAAGAAATCATGATTCAAATATGGTTGTCTCATAAAAAGTACAATGATACTTATGCTTGGAGTACCTTTATTTATCGAATTGCATTGAATGTTTCTATGAGTTTTTATCATAAAGAAAAGAGGGTGAAAAATAACTTTCTAAAGGTAAAATTATTTACAGAAATGCAAGATTGTGAAGATTCACCTCTAATAAGTGACCATGATTTGAGAGTTCTAGACGAATTTATTTTTCAACTAAATGATATTAATAAAGCTTTGATGATTTTATACCTTCATTCCAAAACGTATGCAGAAATAGCGGATGTATTAGGGATTACTGCAACGAATGTGAGTACAAAAATCAATCGAATGAAAACGCAACTAAAAATATATTTCAAAGAACGTAAAGATGGAGATAGATAAATTAAAAGAAAATTGGCAAGAAAAATTAAGAGAACAAGATAAGAAAATCGCTATTAATTTTTCATTATTTAAAAAATTGACAGAGCAAAATGTTTCTGGTTCATTGGATAAGATTTTGAACATTCAAAAATCAGGAACCTATTTGGCATTAGTATATGCGGCAATTTCCATTGGATTAGGATTGGTGTTTTTTACAGAATATTATTATAGTGTTCCGTTACTAATAGCAGGTTTTTTAATGATTTATTCATTCTTGGGTCATTATAAGCAGCTTAAAGCGATAACTACTATTGGTTTTGATCAAACATCCGTAAAGGAGTATCTAAAAACGGTTTTGTCTTACCAAGATTGGATCCAAAAATCAAAAACAAGTGATTTTATGATTACATTTTTTTGGATTATTTCAACTGTACCAATTTGTTTTAAGTATGTTCTTCACAAAGATATTTATCAAGACAATTCGACTTTGTTACTATTTACAGGTGTTTTAGCCGTAATTTTCATGTTTATCACACTTGGAGCAAATACTACATATAAAGATTACAATAAAAAATTCAACAGGATAAAAAGTCAATTAGAAGAAATTCTAGAATTTGAAAAAGAATAAGGGTTACATTTTCAGATAAAAATCCTTTGTCAAAGCTATATAATCGTCAGTATATTCATGTCGATTAATTTCAATTACCAATTCATCAGCTGTTAAAACGGCCAACTCATATCGTCTAAAAGCCAATAAACTCCTTACGATTTGGGTTTCGTGTGTTCCCTTTACACGGGTAATTTTAATTGGAAATAATTCATATTCTTTGGCTAATGCTAAAAAAATTTCTTCTTCTTTGAAAGGAATAATAACTGCAAAAACACCATTTTCTGAAAGTAATAATGCCGCAGCTTCAACCAAATCCTCAAAAGGCATGGCTTCTTGGAATCGCGCTAAATCTCGTTGAGCATT
>JBIIFA010000069.1:0-8878 GCA_044237565.1 Flavobacterium sp. | reverse complement strand
TTCTAATACAGAAATCCAAACAGCCAAAGCGGGATATTTTTGTCGCTACCTATTTCGATATTGTCTTTAATGATAAAAGAATTGGGAATGTTTTTTAGTTGTGTTTGTTTTTTATTTTTTCCTCCAACTTCAAAAGAATAATGGTCGTTGACAATAAAATCGACTTGTTTTGAAGCAAATACAGTGTTCTTTTGGCTTACTTGATTAAAAAAGAAGGTTTCGCGAATACTGCCCTCATTAGGTATGGAAACTAAATTGTTCATCAAATTAGCATTGTGGATGTAAATTTTTTCGGGCTTGCCCAAACTATTAATTCCTTTGTCTTCTGAGTACAATAAATTTAAAAGTTGTGCATCATTTAATAGGTTTAAATAATTTTTCATGGTATTTAAACTAATGCCACTGCGCTCACTTATAGAATTCATATTGGGCTTAAAGGGAACAGCATTACTTATAATTGCCATTAATTTTTTTAACAAAATTATATTAGAAGTTGCAATTGCAGCATATTGCGGAATATCGACTTCTAAAACGGTGAGCAGTATTTCGCTTAATTTTTGATGAAACGATTTTTTATTTTCTAAATAAAACGGATAATAACCATGGTGTAAATAATCGGTAAAATAATGTAGTGGTTTTACTTTTTGAGTGATTTCAATAACAATTGCCACATGATTTTCTACTATTTGTTCTAAGGTATAAGTCTTTAGTGCCACTTTAGTTTCAAATTGCAGGAATTCTCTAAATGATAATCCCGGCATTTCATATACTACAGCTCGCCTACTTAAATCGGCTTTGGCCTGATGAATGTGCAACAAAGAGGAACCTGTAAAAACGAGCTTTAATTTGGGCATGTCATCGTAAATATTTTTTATTTCAATGGCCCAATTCTCATATTTGTGTACTTCATCAATGGCTATAAATTCACCCCCTTTTTTATAAAAATCAGCAACTAAATCGTATAATGTATTTTCGAGAAAATAAAGATGATCTAAACTGACATATAAAACACGTTTGTCGGGCTTGTAATTTAGTTTAATATATTGAAGTACAACAGTTGTTTTACCAACACCTCTACTACCCTTGATTCCTATAAATCGATTATCCCAATCGATGGTATCTATAAAACTTCGAACAGAATCGGTTGCTGTTGCTGAATATTTCTCATAAAACAAGCTTACTAATTTTTCCATAAGTACTCTTTTTTACGCAAAATTAGTAAAAATGTCAATAGGTTGATACTTTTTAGTTAAAAAAACGTCAATGCATTGACAGTTTTATAGTGCTTTTATGTCAGGGCGTTGCTGTTTTCAAAGTTTTTAGCTGAACTTCCCACAGGTGAAACTATGGGATATGTCAGAGTAAAATTTCGATAAATTATTTATTGCTCTCCAGCTGCCTAATCAACTTCCAACTTTACTAATAACCTAATTTTTTTCTATTATTAAATTCTTTTTTTTGAGCGCTTTCTTTTGAAAACTGCTCCATTACAGCATATATTTCCATTAATTGGATATCATGTTCTCCCAATCTTTCTTCTAGATTATTTTTCAATTCTCGAATTTGTATTGAAAGCTCACTTTGCAAACTAATTGCTTTTCTTATTTCTACAAAAGTCCGCATGATTGCGATGTTAGTTTCTACCGCTTTTTTTGACTTTAATATACTACTTAGCATTGCAACTCCTTGTTCTGAAAATGCAAAAGTGTTTGTGGACTATATTTTATTGATTCTGGAAGGTTGTCACAATTTGTGATAACCTCTTTCCATTCAACTTCAGTAAGCTTAAACATAAAATCAAAAGGAAATCGATATTCATTTCTTCTGACAGATTGTTTTAACACCCTTGTTTCTACTTCGTAAAGTGTCGCTAAATCAAAATCAAATATGATTTTTTCTCCACGAATAAAATGAATTTTGGATTGCAATTGGGTTAGTTCCATGAATTTTATTTTTTGGCTTTTACTGTTTTTATTTTTTACACACCCCTAACCCCTCTTGTTAGAGGAGAATTGCTGCTGTTGGATTTACTCATGTGTTGCGTTAATGATTCAACTTTTACAAGCTATAACCTACAACATATAACTTTCTCAACCTACAACTTTTACCTTTAATCTATTATCTCTTCGTCTATTATCTTTTTCTTTAACCGCAAGGAGCACAAAGTTTTTTCGCAAAGTCCGCAAAGCAAAATGTTAATTATTAAAGTGCACTGTCTTTTTTTGTTAAGACATTCGACTTTCGACCTTTTTTAATCTATTATCTCTTCGTCTATTATCTAGTTTCTAATCCTAAAACTTACAACTTTTTCAACCTACAACCTACAACTTACAACTTTCTCAACTTTCTCATCCTACAGCCTCGCATCCACACTCCCTCGATCCAAAGCCGCTTTACTATCAAAAATCACAGTATGAATTCCATTTTTTAAGGTATTCAAATCCAATTGTAGAAACTCGTTATGTGCTACTGCCAAAACAATAGCATCGTATTTTAATGGTTCTTGAATAAGTTCAATATTATATTCCGATTTAACTTGAGTAGCATCAGCATGGGGATCAAAAACATCAACTTCTAATCCAAATTGCACTAGCTCGTTATAAATGTCGACTACTTTAGAATTACGAATATCCGGGCAGTTTTCTTTGAAGGTTACGCCTAGTAATAAGGCTTTAGCACCTTTAATATTCGTTCCTTTTTGAATCATCATCTTAACGACTTTCCCCGCAATAAACATTCCCATAGTGTCATTTACACGTCTTCCAGAAAGAATAACTTGGGGGTGATAACCCAAACTCTCGGCTTTGTGAGCCAAATAATAGGGATCTACTCCGATGCAATGCCCACCAACCAAACCAGGTTTGTATTTTAAAAAATTCCATTTGGTACCTGCAGCTTCTAAGACATCGTTGGTATCAATTCCAATTCTGTCGAATATTAAAGCCAATTCATTTACAAAAGATATGTTTACATCACGCTGTGCGTTTTCAATTGCTTTACTGGCTTCTGCCACTTTAATGCTTGGCGCCTTATAGGTTCCTGCGGTAATTATTGAAGCATAAAGATCATCTACAAAAGTAGCGATTTCGGGCGTTGAGCCTGAGGTTACTTTCTTTATAGTAGTTAAGGTGTTAATTTTATCACCTGGATTAATTCTTTCTGGGCTATAGCCACAATAAAAATCACTGTTGAATTTTAGTCCGCTATACTTTTCCAAAACAGGAACACAATCTTCTTCGGTACACCCCGGATAAACCGTGCTTTCATAGATAACAATGGCTCCTTTTTTTAGTACTTTCCCAATCATTTCAGAAGCTTTAAGCAAAGGTTCTAAATCGGGTGCTTTGAATTGATTTATCGGAGTGGGAACCGTTACAATAAAAATGTCGCAACTTTTTAAATCGTCAACCGCACTTGAAAAGGTCAATTGTGTTGCTGCTTTTATTTTATCTTTATCAGATTCTAATGTACGGTCGATTCCTTCTGATAATTCCGCTACACGAAAGGTATTAATATCAAATCCTAGGGTTTTATATTTGGATCCAAAAGCAACGGCTAAAGGAAGTCCTACATAACCTAGACCAATTATGGCAATATTTTTATTTTGAATTTCCATTTTCTACTTTTTATTCAGTAAATTATCATTGAAAAAAATCAGGTTGCGTTGTTTAGTGAATTTGTTTATTTGAGCTTTACTATTAACTATTGAAATAACGATTAACTCTTATTAAACAATTAAACGATTAACCTTTTTCAACTTACAACCTACAACCAACGACGAACAACCTACAACTTACAACCTTCAACTTTTTTTATTTCTTATTTACTTTTTTCCCTTGATGGTAAAAAGTAACAAAAAAGATCAAGCCTGCACCGTCTTATCTTGAAAACTACCTCGGCAATCGCTCCGCAAACTAAGTCGCTCGTCGTGCCTCCTCGGCTATCGAGGTTGCTGCCTCTCTTTTCTTCGTTGTTTTCTTGCGATAATGCTGTGAGGGCGGGGATTTAGGTTGTATGTTTTATGTTGTTGGTTTAAATATGTTTTACTATTAACTATTGAAATAACGATTAACTCTTATTAAACAGTTAAACGATTAACCTTTTTCAACTTACAACCTACAACCAACAACCAACAACGAGCAACCTACAACTTCCTCAACTTACAACTTTTTATTTCCCACGGCTTCGCCCCGTCAGTCCCATTGATGAACTAACAAAGCAATTATTTAAAAATAAAAATACTACTCTTCTTTGGTAATCGTAATTAAAACTCCTAATTCTTTTAGAATCAATCGAATTTTATTCTTCTCTACCTGAGACACCACCCCTTCTTTGCCCTGAAAAGGACCTTTAGAAATGATAAGGCTATCTCCAGGTTGCAGACCTTGAACTTCTACCGAACTTAATATTCCTTTTAAACTGTCTTTTAACAAAGCAATTTCATGATCCTGAACAATAGCTGGTTTTCCCAACCAATACAAATAACGTACAATTCCGTGAACTTCAAAAACGGTATTGCGGTCTTTTTCGTCTAAATTTACAAACACATAAGAACTTATAAGTGGGGATTCCACTTTCTTCTTCCTATCAGACCACTGCTTCATTTGAGTTACCATCGGACAATAAACATCAATGCCTAACTTGAACAATTGTTCTGCTACTTTCTTCTCGTTCTTTGGACGAGTATATATTGCAAACCAAGGCATCGTTAACTAAATTTATAAAAAATTATATTCATATTTATTGTTTCTATTATAAATGAAAAGTTATTGAAACTTATTTTCTAATACATCATCATCTTCATAAATAACAAGCCCCGACTCTTCATTTTGATGTACTGTAAAAAAACAAACTTTACGTTTGATCTCTTTTTCAATCTTTAAAGCCAACTGTTCTATATAATCTACATTTAAGTTATCACCTAAAATAATTACTTCAATGCTACCACTATCAATACCCTTTGCATAATCTCCAACAACTACTATTTTCTTTACAGCACCCATACGCTCTAATACCATAGTAATAATAGAATCAAATCCAACGTGTTGGAAAATAATTTTTTTTAGAGTTTTAAAAAGAGGGTGACGCGCGTTCGCTTTGTAAGAAATTCTGTTTTGATCAGCTACTTTTAGCAAATAGCCTGCTTCTTCTAGGTTATTCAATTCTTTACGAATGGAATTTGTGGACTCATGCATCTCTTGAGACAAACCACGTAAATAACCATGATTAGCAGAGTTTATAAAAAACTTTACCAAAATTCGCAAACGGGTTTTAGATGTAATAAGTGTTTCTAGCATTAAATAAAAAATGAGTACCAAAAGTACTCATTTTTTTTAATAAACAATGTATTTATAAAATATTTTTAAAATAAAATATCTCTCGAAATCAGTTAGTATTAGAATTTTAATACCAATTCAGCAGAGTGCTGTAAGTGATTGTTTAATAGTGTGTTATCTTCAAAACCAAATTTCGCTAACGTTTGAAGTCTAAGACCTAAATTAGGTTTGAACCAAAAGTTCAATCCATAACCTAAATTCCCAGTTTGGTTGGTAACTTCATTCACAGAATTGATACCTGTTCCAAAAACAATATACGAGTCAATTATAGATTGTGAAACAATATAATCATCAAAGAATAATTTACCGTTGATGTCTAATCCATAATAATTAGCATCTTTAGCAATAGTTTGTCCATTCTGTAACTTACTAGAAGAAATAATATTCAATGCAAGTGTAGTTGATACAGACAGATTTTCGGAAAAACTTTTTTCTACACTAAAAACAGAAAGCGCAGAAATAAAATTCCAATGTTCCGAAGAATTTAAAAACTCTCTGTTGAATTTACTTGTATTGTCAATGACGTTTGTACCAAAACCTATAGTCCATTTGGCATCCTGAGTAGCTGCATTTTCTTGACTAAATCCAAAAAAAGCAGTAAATAATAAAAATAAAGTAAATAAATTTTTCATAATAATTAAAAATTAAAGTTGTGCAAATATATAATAAAAATTTAAAAATGCTAAAAAAAACAAAAAATTTAGTAGTATTCAAAATTACATCTTGAAAGCCAACTGAAAGTCAATCGATTGGATTAAATACTGAAAAACTGCTTTTAATGGGGTTAAACCAATAAATAAATCTAAAATTAGGTGCCTATTGTGGCAATAAACACCGTATTCTAAAAAGCTTAAAAAATAGATACAAACTTAAGTCAGCTGTGTGAACATCCTGTTCTTTATTTAATATCCCCTTTTAATTCGAAATATAAATTAGAAGAATTGAAAAAAAAATTAGTTATTTGTAACTAAAATTAATCATATGACACCCATCGCTATTATTACCTTAATGATTGTTTATTTTGGAATCTTATTCTTGATTTCTCATTTTGTGAGTAAAAACAATACTGATAACGAAGCCTTTTTTAAAGCCAATAAAAATTCTAAGTGGTATTTAGTGGCTTTTGGGATGATTGGAACCGCACTCTCTGGCGTTACTTTTATTTCAGTTCCTGGCGAAGTGGGGAATCCTGAAAATCAATTCAAGTATTTTCAATTTGTTATAGGGAATGCCATTGGATTTATAATCATTGCGAAAATACTGCTTCCTTTATATTATAGAATGAATTTGACTTCCATTTACAGTTATATCGAGCAACGCTTGGGAAGTATCAGCTATAAAACAGCGGCTTCCATATTCCTGATTAGTAGAACCATTGGGTCGTCTTTCCGATTGTACTTGGTAGTTATCGTTTTGCAACGCTATGTGTTTGATTTTTATCAAATTCCGTTTGCTGTGACGGTGCTAATTTCCTTGCTATTAATCTTTGCCTACACCTATCGCGGGGGATTAAAAACGATAATTATTACTGATACTTTACAAACCGTTTTCTTAGTTTCCTCTGTATTCTTAACGATCTATTTTATTTGCAGCAGCCTAAATCTAAGTGTTTTTGAGGCCTTTGAAGAAGTGAAAAACAGCAACTATTCTAAAATATTTTTCTTTGATGATTATATGAAAGGAACTTATTTTATCAAACAAATTTTAGGCGGAATATTTGTAACCATAGCAATGGTTGGACTTGACCAAGATTTAATGCAGAAGAATTTGAGTTGCGCTACCATTGGCGAAGCACAAAAAAACATGTTTACTTTCACCGGAATTTTTGTTGTGATCAATATTTTCTTTTTAAGTGTAGGTGCGTTACTTTATATTTATGCCGATAAAAACGGCATTTCAGTTCCTACCGATTTCATTACCGGAAAGCCCCGAACGGATTTATTATTCCCTGAAATTGCTTTTCATCATTTGACATTAATTCCTGCAATTGTATTTCTGTTGGGTTTAACCGCCGCTACTTTTGCAACTACCGATTCCGCATTGACAGCTTTAACGACTTCTTTTTGCGTAGATTTTCTTGGTATGGACAAAATTGAAAACGCTGCCAAAGCAAATATGGTAGTAACGAGACACTTCGTTCACATTGGATTTTCGCTTTTAATGTTTTTAGTAATTGTAATTTTCAATGCAATAAATGACGCTTCCGTAGTGAGCATGATTTTTAAGATTGCGTCCTATACGTATGGGCCGCTTTTAGGATTGTATTGTTTTGGATTGTTTATGAAGACAAAAACCGTTCACGACAAATTGGTTCCATTTATTTGTGTACTTTCTCCAGCGATTTGCTTTTTGATAAGTTACAATTCAGCGGCTTTATTAGGCGATTATGTTATTGATAATGAATTAATAATCATCAACGGACTCATAACTTTTATTGGATTATTATTGATTAGTAAGCCTGCAACTTCTGAAACGCGATTTTGATTTTAATCCTAGTATTTCTTAGGAATACGGTGTCTTTGTCATGCTGAACTTGTTTCAGCATCTCGTCTTTGCGAGCGAAACGGAGTGAAACCTGGCAATCTGTTCTTAACAATTCACTAAATAATTAAACTTTTTCAACTTACAACTTCCTCAACCAACAACCAACAACCAACAACCAACAACTTCCTCAACTTACAACTTCCTCAACCAACAACCAACAACCAACAACTTACAACTTCCTCAACCTACAACTTAATCTCCTTCATAGCTCCCATTCAAGAGTTAGGCAGATTAAGCTACGTTTTTGGGAAACCTAATATTGATTCGTTGCCAATAAAACCAAGGTACAGGCAATTTCTACTTTAATGTTATTCAATTTTAATAATTGATAGAATTCTGGGTTTTCTGTTCCTGGATTAAAAATGACACGTTTTGGCTTCGCTTCCACGATATAATTGTAATAATCTCTTTGTCTGGCAGGGTTCAAATAAAGCGAAACCGTGTTGACTTGCGATAACGGAATGGCTTTTGTATAAATTTTTACTCCCGCAACTTCACCAGTGTTTTGTCCAATTGCCAATACCGTATGCCCTTTTTCAACCAGCATTGTGATTGCTTTGAAAGAATACCTGTCTGACTTTGTTGATGCTCCGAGTACTACCGTTTTTTTATTTTTCATTTTGCTAATTGAATTGGACACAAAAGTAGTGAAAATAACTTCACGCTTTTTTGATAGGCTTGATTCAATGGAAAAGCAAGCAAGATCTTTAAGGAAGTTTAAATTATTATGTGTATTTTTATAAAAATTACCACTCATGAAAATTTTACTCACTGGTGCCAATGGATACGTTGGAAAACGGCTATTACCTGAACTGCTTCAACTAAACCACGAAGTCATTTGTTGCGTTCGTGATAAAAACAGACTGGGTCTAGATGCTGCCACACTTTCAAAAGTTACCATTTGGGAAATTGATTTTTTGGACGATCCCAATTACGATTCTATTCCGAAAGATATTGATGTGGCATTTTATTTGATTCATTCCATGACGGCTTCAACT
>JBIIFA010000068.1:0-8973 GCA_044237565.1 Flavobacterium sp. | reverse complement strand
ATATTATTGCGGAAGTAGAAACGCAAAAAGGACTCATCGAAATTGAAGTTTTCGACGAAGGAACTATTGCAGAATTGCTAATTCAAGAAGGCACAAAAGTACCTGTGGGAACCAAAATGGCGTTGATACAACCCAGCACTATCGAAGCCGAAAAACCCATCGAATTGCATCCAATAATGGAGAAAATATCCGAACCAATCATTGAAGAAAAAACGGATACGATTTCAATAAAAGCATCGCCATTGGCAAAGAAAATGGCACAAGAAAATCATATCGACCTTTCAAAAATTATAGGCACCGGTCCCGATGGAGCAATTACCAAAGAAGATATTGACGCAAGTATCAAGCAATCAGAAACCGCTGAAACCGAAAAAATAAGTACGCCATCAGAAGCTATCCGAATGGCGGTTGCAGCAGCAATGAGCAAATCCAACCGAGAAATTCCACATTATTATTTGGAGAAAAAAATTGATATGACCAAGGCGTTGGCGTGGTTGCAAGAAGCAAACAAACAGCGAACGGTTGCCAATCGGCTTTTGCCAGTCGTTTTATTTATAAAAGCAATGGCAAAATCCCTAAAAGAAGTCCCCGATTTAAATGCCGTTTGGGAAAATGGTTTGCTTCAAAAAACTGAAATCAACATCGGTTTTGTAGTATCGCTAAGAAACGGCGGCATCATCGTTCCTGCCATCCCACAATCGGACACCAAAAATACAGACGAAATTATGACAGCATTAAACGATTTAATTCCACGAGCAAGAGCCTTAAAATTGCGAAGTTCCGAATTGAGCTCCTCCACAATAACCCTAACCAATCTTGGCGATGCGGGTGCCGATACTGTTTTCGGGATAATTTATCCGCCCCAAGTGGCCATCGTAGGACTTGGTAATATTACCGAGCAGCCCTTTGCCGAAAACGGAATGCTTGGAATTCGCTCCGTGGCAAATGTAACGTTGGCGGGCGATCACCGGGCAACAGACGGTTTAACGGGCAGTCGGTTTCTGAGCAGTCTTGACAAATATCTACAAAATCCAGAAGCGCTATGAACTCCGAAATCCTCCACCAAACCATCGTTGTTTTGCTACAGCAAATCGCACCCGATACCACACCCTCAACATTAAAATTAGAGGAAAACATCAGGGAAACGCTCAACATCGATTCCTTCGATTTCTTGCAGTTTATAATTGCGCTCCATGAAAAAACGGGCGTTGAAATCCCCGAAGAAGATTATGGCAAAATAAACACGATTCAAAACGCAATTGAATATATCCAAAACAAAAGCCTTTGACAAGGAACGAATAAATACCTGTGTTTTTTTATTTGGGCGTACCCTCGTTTAGAACGTCATTGCGAAGTATGAAACAATCGTTAAACTCGGTCGGGCATTCCGCTACAAGTCCTCGTCAAGTTCCGCTTTCGCTACACTTGTCTGTGGGCTTTTTGCTACAATCCCTCACGCGAACTTCGCGTCATCAGGAACTAGCCTTTTAAAAACAATACTATTTGGAGGTTGTGAAAACTACTTTTGATACTATCAAATGATACTATCATGAAATCACATTCTGTGAGTAACTAATGAATTTCCTCCTATTTACTATTGTTTATTCTTGTCTTGCTGAACTTGTTTCAGCATCTAATTCCGCTTTTATTTTAACTAACGCAAATTTCATCAAAAGTAATTAGGCCTTTGTAGCAGCAAAACTATACTGATTTACAATCCCGTAGGCACAAAAAGTAATCAGGAAATAAAAAGTTCATTTGATGCTTTATAAGAATAATAACATTACATTTGAAATTAAATAACGGAGGTTATTATGGCACAAAGCCAACCCTTTTTGGGTAGATTGGAGCCATTTTATGGCTGGTATAAATGAGTTATCGGCTATTCTATGACAGACCAAACAGACAGACAATGAAAATAAAAACAGTTGTATTTTTTTACATTCTGACCATACTGACTTCTTGCAATGGACAGACATCGAATAAGAAAACAAACCCTGACCTATCTGCAAATGGCGACACCGTTAAAGAACTTGGAAGCAACATTATGGTTGTTTACCAAGACAAGAAAAACGTTTATTGGTTTGGAAGTTGGGAAACAGGAGTGTATAGATATGACGGTAAGACTTTGATAAATTACACTACAAAACACGGTTTGAAAAACAATAGAATTGATGAAATTAAGGAAGACAAACTGGGAAATATTTATTTCAATAATGGTGGAGAAATAAGCAAATTCGATGGGCAAATTTTCATCAAGGTTAGCACTGCAAGTAATTCGAATAATGAATGGAAGTTAGAACCTGATGATTTGTGGTTCAAGGGTTATCAGAATTCGGGGTTGGTTTATCGTTTTGATGGCAAATATTTACACCGACTTAAATTTCCTGAAACCAAAGAAGGTGATGACTATTTTGCAAAATTCCCTAATGTGGAATATAGTCCTTATGACGTTTACATCATTTATAAAGACAGAGAAGAAAATGTTTGGTTTGGTACAGGGGCGCTGGGCGTATGCCTGTATAACGGAAAAACATTTACCTGGCTTTCTGAAAAAGAACTGGAGTTTGATGTTGAAACAGGTTTTGGTATTCGTTCAATTGTCGAAGACAGCAATGGCAAGTTTTGGTTCAGTAACTCGTTGTATCGCTTCAATATCTGCGAACAAGACAATAAATATAATTACTCAAAAGAAAAAGGAATAGGTAGCTTAGATGGAAAGAAGGATGGTGATTTAGTTGCTATTATCTCTATGGAAAAGGATAATAATGACTTATGGATGGCAACATACAACAAAGGTGTATATTGTTATGATGGACAACAAATAACACATTACCCCATCAAATATAATGGCAAAGACATTACAGTGTTTTCTATTTACAAAGACAATAATGGCGGCCTTTGGCTTGGGACACATGAAAACGGTGCGTATAAATTTAACGGAAAGACATTTGAAAAGTTTAAACCATATTGACGAAAGAAGAACAGCCGATAACACGGGTTTGGCAAAAGTGGCGGTTCAGTGCTCCGCAGACACATTTATGGTTAATCAAAGTTTAGTTCTCCGCATCAACATTTGTGGTGAAAATCGCCACCTTCGCCAAGTCCGAAACCGTTAGCGGTAATACTGACCGACCTCAACACTTATCCATACATCGACTAATCAACATAAAAAAATGAAAATTAAAAAATCAACTCTCGTATTAATCTCATTGCTCAATGTGATTTCTTTTCAACTTTTAGCACAAAAAAGTAATTACAGCGAACTCATAGCTAAAAGTGCAGACAAAATTGAGCAAAAAGTAATTGCTTGGCGGCACGACATTCATCAAAATCCTGAATTGGGAAACCGAGAGTTTCGTACCGCTGAACTAATTACCAAACATTTGCAATCGTTGGGCATAGAAGTAAAAGGAAAAGTTGGGGTTACAGGCGTGGTGGGTATTTTAAAAGGTGACAAACCCGGACCTATCATAGCATTGAGAGCCGATATGGACGCTTTGCCAGTAGAGGAAGTAAACGATTTGCCCTTTGCTTCCAAAGTAAAAACCACTTATAACGGAAAAGAGACAAGTGTGATGCATGCATGTGGGCATGATGGCCATGTGGCGATATTAATGGGTGTTGCAGAAATATTGGCAGGTATGAAAAAAGAATTGAAAGGTACAGTTAAGTTTATTTTTCAACCAGCAGAGGAAGGAGCTCCAAAAGGTGAAGAAGGTGGAGCCGCATTGATGGTTAAAGAAGGAGTATTGGAAAACCCAAAAGTTGAGGCGATTTTTGGTTTACACATGGACGCACAAACAGAAGTGGGAAAACTTTCCTATCGCCCTGGAGGATTTTTAGCAGGTGTTGGAGACCTGAAAATTACTGTAAAAGGAAAACCCAGTCATGGTGCAGAACCTTGGCTTTCGGTTGACCCAATTGTTGTTGCAGCTCAAATCATCAACAATCTGCAAACCATTGTGAGCCGTAACGTAAACATTACTGAAAATGCAGCCGTGGTTACTATTGGTTCTATACATGGCGGTAACCGTTCCAATATCATTTCTGAACAAGTGGAAATGATTGGTACTGTAAGAACATTAAGCAATGCCGATGAAATGATGGTGTTTAAACGCATCCGTCAGGTAGTAGAAAAAACGGCTGAAAGTGCAGGTGCTAGTGCTGCATTAGAGTTGCCTTACAGCGTACTATATCCCGTTACATTTAATAATGTGGAACTTACAAATAAAATGTTGCCCTCTTTCCAAAAATCTGTGGGCATAGAAAACGTATTACTTGTTCCTCCTATTACAGGTTCAGAAGATTTTTCATTTTTTGCTCAAAAAGTACCGGGTTTATATTTTTTTATTGGTGGTATGCCAAAAGGAAAAGACCCCAAAACAGCAGGTCCACATCACACACCTGAGTTCATCATTGACGATACAGCATTTAAAACTGGCGTTATTGCTTTTTGTAATTTAGTTTTTGAATATGCGGAGTTGAATAAGAAATAAGGATGAGAAAATTCTTGAATAGCTCATTAGACAAATCAAAGGACGAGCAACATGACAACAAGAAGTACTACCGCTAACAGCTAGGGTTTCGTTGCGTGCGAAGCACGAACAATGAAAACCCGACCGCTCGGATATGTCCCGCAACGGATAGGGCGGATTTGTAATCCGTCCCCACAAAGACAAGAAAATAATATGGGTTGATTCGGTTATGCGTTGATTTGTTTATTCGAAAAATCATAAATCGGAAATCGGAGCCCGCATGAAGGGTGGCAGCGGAAATCCCACGCCAAAAGGCGTGGTTTGCAGCGAACGACCTGACCCGAAGTTTTTACGGAGGGGCATGCCCAAATAAAAAAACCTTTAACGAAAATGCGTTAAAGGCTTTGAATACTGTATGGGAAGGGCTATAAAATGGCTTTCTTTTTACCGTCGTTGACGCCTTTTACAAACTTAATTAGTCCGCTCATGTAGGCGTCTTGGTCGTCATACATTGACATGTGGCTGCCGTTGGGACAAAACAAATAGCTTCCATTTGGGAATTGTGCCGACATCCATTGCATGTGCGCAGGATCCATAGTGTCGTTTTTAGCACCTATTACTAACGTTGGAGTTTTGATGTTTTTTAGGTCCATCGAGCGATCCCATTTTTCTAGTTTTCCTGAAACGCCAAATTCGCTAGGGCCTTGCATGGTTACGTATAGCGATTGGTTCATTTTTGCAAAAGAACGATTTACGGGTTCTGGCCATTTGTCTAATGGGATTCTACAGATATGTTCTACGTAAAAATTAGGCAGTAGCAATTCCATGTAGCGCGGATTTGCAAAATCTTTCTTGGCTTCTAGGTCGCGAATTTCTTTTAAAACTTCAGGTTTCATTTGTTTTGAAAGTACGTCATCGGCATATTTTCCATATAATGGAATGCTCGACATCATGTTCGAAATGATTAATCCTTTAAGGTTGTCTTGGTATTTCACGGCATAATCCATGGCGAGAATTCCGCCCCAAGAATGTCCTAGCAAGTAAAAATTGTCTTTGTTGAGTCCTAATCCTACTCGAACTTGTTCCACTTCTTCGACGTAGCGTGGCAAATCCCACATCGTAGTATCTTTTGGATTATCAGAATTTCCGCAACCCAATTGGTCGTAATAAATAAATTCTACACCTTCTTTTGGTAGGAAACTTTCAAAGCACTCAAAATATTCGTGTGTTGCTCCAGGTCCACCGTTTAGCAATAGGATTTTCATCTTTGGGTTGTTTCCAACTTTCTTTGTCCAGACATTAAATTTGCCTTTTGGAGTTGAAATTGTAATCATTTTTATGCCTCCATTTTGAACGCCTTTCTCTGTATTTGTAAAATATTCAGAGGGATTTTCGGTAGTTGCTTTTTGATTGCAAGAAATGAGTACAATTGCAATTGCAAGTACAAAACCGATTTTTTTGAATATGTTTTTCATAATTTTAAACTGTTTGAATGATAAAAGTAGGAAATTAAAATTCATTATCTATATATAGACAATAATTAAATTCTGTTTACTATTTAAGCAAGAGCCGATTTTAATCCTTCAAAATCCAACGTAACTTGTTCGCCTGAAATTAGGTTTTTCAATGCAAATTTACCTTCGTTCATTTCAGTTTCACCAACGATTATTGCAAATGGAATGGCGCGTTTGTCGGCGTGCATGAATTGTTTTCCCACTTTTACAGCATCAGGATACAATTCTACTTTTACACCAAAACTTCGCAATTCTTTTATGGCTTTCATAGAATAGAAAGCTTCTTTTTCTCCGTAATTAATAAACAATGCTTTTGTAGTAGAAGTCACGGTAACGGGGAATAAACCCAATTCTTCAACAACCAAATAAATACGATCTAGTCCAAACGAAATTCCCACGCCGCTCATGTCTTTCAAACCAAAAATCCCTGTCAAATCATCGTATCTACCGCCACCACCGATAGAACCCATCGCAACAGATTTTGGTGGAGCAACTTCAAAAATAGCGCCCGTATAATAATTCAAACCACGAGCCAACGTAACATCTAAATCTAAAATTGAAGTTGTTAAACCCAATTTAGAAATGGTATCGCAAATAAATTGCAACTCCTCTACCCCTTTCATTCCTTCATTTGAAGATGCCAAAAGTTGTGCTAATTTTTCGATTTTCTCAGAAATAGTTCCCGTGAAATTAAATAAAGGTTGTACTTTTTGAATTGCTTCGGCTGAAATTCCTTTTTCAAGCATTTCAGTTTTCACGCCGTCCTCCCCTATTTTATCTAATTTATCTAAGGCAACCGTAAGATCAATTAATTTATCTGAAGCACCGATAACCTCAGCAATTCCAGATAATATTTTTCTGTTGTTTATTTTAATTGTAACTCCTTTTAATCCTAAATCGGTAAAAACAGCATCATATAATTGTACTAATTCCACTTCTTGCCAAAGAGATTTTGAACCAACAACATCGGCATCGCATTGAAAAAACTCTCTGAAACGTCCTTTTTGCGGACGGTCGGCTCTCCAAACAGGTTGGATTTGGTATCTTTTAAATGGGAATTCAATATCGTTTTGGTGTTGCACCACGTATCTTGCAAATGGAACTGTCAAATCATAACGAAGTGCTTTTTCAGAAATACTTGACGTTAATTTGTTGCTTTCTTTATTTTGCAATGCTTTTTCATCGGCTTTCGCCAAATAATCACCCGAATTCAAAATCTTAAATATCAATCGGTCGCCTTCTTCCCCATATTTTCCCATTAGGGTTTCCGAATTTTCAAATGATGGTGTTTCAATTGGTTGAAAACCGTATTTCTCAAAATTGCTTTTTATAATCGAAATAATATAGTGCCGTTTTGCCACTTCACTTGGAGAAAAGTCGCGCGTGCCTTTAGGAATACTTGGTTTTTGAGCCATTTTGATTGCAAATTTTAGTTTGTTGATTTTAGATTTGTAACCTCCAAAACCCTATTAATTTCGGAAAAAATAAAATCTAAATGCTTAAATCATAAATTTCCTTTTGCAAATATCTTATTTTTATACTAAATATTCCACCTTATAAAGTAAACTTGTAACAAAAATTGTATTTTCGTGACAAATTAGAAATGATGTTCAAATTAACTAGAGAAAATATCCGAATTGCACTTGGTTCAATCCGCACACAATTGTTGAGAACCATTCTTACTATATTAATTATTGCAATAGGAATTACGGCATTGGTTGGAATTCTAACGGTAGTTTCGGCATTGAAAAATACCTTGTCTACCAATTTTGCATCCATGGGTTCCAATACCTTTAATATTAGTCAGTATGAAACGAGCACCAGAAGACGTGGCGGCGGTGAAATTGACAAAGTAAATCCAATAATTTCGTACCCTGAAGCAAAAGCATTCAAAGAAAATTACAACTATCCTTTTACCGAATCATCACTATCATTTACAGCAACTTCAAGGGCCGAAGTGAAATTTGAATCCCAAAAAACAGACCCTGAAATTTCGGTTGTTGGTGTTGACGAACATTTTCTAGGAAATTCGGGTTTGCAAACTACATTAGGCAGAAATTTTAATGGTTTTGACATTGACAACAATGCCTATGTTTGTATTGTAGGTTCCGATTTTGAAAAAGGTTTGTTGAAAGATGTGAATCCAATTGACAAGATAATTTCAATTCGTGGAGCAAAATTCAAGGTTATTGGGGTTTTGAAAGAAAAAGGTTCGACTTTTGGTAATAGCCAGGATTTGAGAGTATTAATCCCTATTCAAGTAGCGCGTTCCTTATTTACCGCCCCAAACATCAATTATACAATGAGTGTAATGGTAACAAAAGAGGCATTATTGAATGAAGCGGTTGACAATGCCAATAATATAATGCGCCGGGTTCGGAAGTTAAATCCCGTTCAAGAAAATAATTTTGGAGTTTCCAGAAGTGATGATTTAATCAACCGAATTTCAGAAATGACAGGGGTTTTGAGTACATCAGCTTGGTTAATTGGAATTATTACGATATTCGGTTCCTCGATTGCATTGATGAATATTATGCTGGTTTCCGTTACCGAAAGAACCCGTGAAATTGGAGTCCGAAAAGCTTTGGGCGCGAAAAGGAGTACTATTGCATTTCAGTTTTTTATCGAAACCTTAATAATCGGACAATTGGGCGGATTAGTTGGAATTATTTTTGGAATATTAATAGGATACGGAATTTCTACCGCCATCGATTTCAGTTTTGTAATTCCGTGGAGTGCAGTAATTGCAGCCGTTATAACCACTTTTATAGTTGCTGTTGTTTCGGGTTCTTATCCTGCTTTGAAAGCATCAAAATTAGATCCAATTGAAGCCTTACGATACGAATAGTTAGATATTACAAGCAATCATTCTGTCATTTCCATAAATATCTTTGCGAAGTTCAATGTTTTTGAAGTGCATTTTTTCTAACAATTCAACCGTTTCTTTTCCAAGATATTGATTAATTTCGAAGAATAATTTT
>JBIIFA010000209.1:0-3206 GCA_044237565.1 Flavobacterium sp. | reverse complement strand
CCTAAAATTCCAACCAAAAACAACACTAAAAACACGCTCAGGATTACCGAAAAATAAGAAGAAATCAACCTGCGTTTTTGAAATTTATCGTACGAAGAACTCATATATCATAATAATTAATGTGTAAAAATAATAAAGTATTTCTTTATATAAACTTAATAACGCCCAAAGTTTCAATTTTCGTACAATAAATGTAAATTTGCAGTCAGATTTTCATTTGCAAAAGCAAAATCGCATAATATAGAAGAAAATAAATTCGATGAAATACAACCCAACTGAAGTAGAATCAAAATGGCAAAAATACTGGTTTGAACACCAAACATTTGCTGCGAAAAACAATTCTGACAAACCAAAATACTATGTTTTGGACATGTTTCCTTATCCATCAGGAGCAGGATTGCACGTTGGTCATCCGTTGGGATACATCGCTTCCGATATTTATGCCCGTTTCAAACGCCACAAAGGATTCAATGTTTTGCACCCACAAGGCTACGATAGTTTTGGATTACCTGCCGAACAATATGCCATTCAAACAGGGCAACATCCCGATAAAACTACCAAAGAAAACATAGCAAGATACCGCGAGCAACTCGACAAAATCGGATTTTCATTCGATTGGTCTCGGGAAGTACGCACCTCAAATGCTGATTATTACAAACACACACAATGGATTTTTATTCAATTGTTCAACTCTTGGTACAATAAAGATTCCGACAAAGCAGAAGACATTGAAACCTTACTTTCTATTTTTGAAAAAGACGGAAATGCAACTGTAAATGCCGTTTGCGACGATGAAATTCAAGAATTTTCAGCTTCAAAATGGAACTCTTTTTCATCAGACGAACAACAAAAAATCCTTTTACAATATAGATTAACCTATCTCGCCGAAACCGAAGTAAATTGGTGTCCCGGTTTAGGAACTGTTCTTGCCAACGACGAAATTATAAATGGCGTTTCAGAACGTGGCGGACATACCGTTATTCGTAAAAAAATGACCCAATGGAGCATGCGGATTTCTGCATACGCAGAACGTTTGTTACAAGGTTTAAACGACATCGATTGGAGCGAAAGCATTAAAGAAAGCCAACGAAATTGGATTGGAAAATCAGTGGGAGCGATGGTTTCGTTTAATGTTGTACCTACAACCTACAACATACAACCAACTACCATTTCTGTATTTACGACCCGTCCCGACACGCTTTTTGGAGTAACATTTATGACCTTGGCACCGGAGCACGAATTGGTGACTGAAATCACAACTCCAGAACAAAAAGCAGCTGTTGAAGCCTATATCGAAAAAACAGCAAAACGTTCAGAACGCGAAAGAATGGCCGATGTAAAAACCATTTCAGGTGTTTTCACAGGTGCGTATGCAGAACATCCTTTTACAAAAGAAGCCATTCCAGTTTGGATTGGCGATTATGTTCTCGCGGGTTATGGCACAGGTGCTGTTATGGCGGTTCCTTGTGGCGACGAAAGAGATTATGCATTTGCCAATTTCTTTAAAGGTCAAAATGGAATGCCAGAAATTAAAAATATTTTTGAAAATATTGATATTTCAATAGAAGCATACGGTTCAAAAGACCATGTAATTATTGCAAATTCTGAATTCCTGAATGGATTGGATTACAAATCCGCTACTAAGAAAATCATTGAAGAATTAGAAAAAATAAACCAAGGAAAAGGCAAAATCAATTACCGATTGCGAGATGCCGTTTTTTCGCGTCAGCGTTATTGGGGAGAACCTTTCCCAGTATATTATGTAAATGGTTTACCACAAATGATTGATACTAAATATTTGCCAATCGCCTTGCCCGAAGTAGAGAAATACTTACCAACCGAAGACGGACAACCACCTTTAGGAAACGCAACGGTTTGGGCTTGGGATAGCGTTCAGTGTTCAGTTGTAAGTGTTCAGTTGGTTGACAACAAAACGATATTTCCGCTTGAACTCAACACTATGCCAGGATGGGCGGGAAGTTCTTGGTATTGGATGCGGTATATGGATGCGCACAATGAAGAGGAATTTGCATCAGCAGAAGCTTTGAAATATTGGGAAAGTGTAGATTTATACATTGGCGGAAGCGAACATGCCACGGGACATTTATTGTACTCTCGTTTTTGGAATAAATTCTTGAAAGACAAAGGTTTTGCACCAACCGAAGAACCATTCAAAAAACTGATTAATCAGGGAATGATTTTGGGTATGAGTGCATTTGTTTATAGAGAAGAGGGTACAAATACATTTTATACAAAAAGCAAAATAGCCGGCTTGAATACACAAGCACTTCACGTTGATGTTTCATTAGTAAATACTTCTGATGAATTAAATATTGAAGCATTCAAAAACTCAAGAGAAGAGTATAAAAATGCCGTTTTTATCTCTGATGATAATGGTAAATACATCGTAGGACGTGAAGTTGAAAAAATGTCAAAATCGAAATACAACGTAGTTACGCCAGATAATATTTGTGTTGAATATGGTGCCGATACGTTGCGTTTGTATGAAATGTTTTTAGGACCTTTGGAGCAATCAAAACCATGGAATACAGCTGGAATTTCGGGTGTTTTTGGTTTCTTGAAAAAATTATGGCGTTTGTATAACGACGAAAATAACGGTTGGGTGGTAACCAATAACGAACCTTTGAAAGACAGTTTGAAAAGCTTGCACAAAACCATTAAAAAAGTAAATGAAGATATTGAGAACTTCTCATTTAACACGTCAGTTTCGCAGTTTATGATTTGTGTAAATGAATTGACTGCGCAAAATTGTCATGAACGTGCCATTTTAGAACCATTGGCAGTTTTAATTTCACCGTATGCACCGCACATCGCAGAAGAATTGTGGAGTCAATTAAAAGATTTCAATGGTATTTCGCACGAACCTTTTCCGGTGGTGGACGAGAAATATTTAGTTGAAAGCAGCAAGGAATATCCAGTTTCTTTCAATGGGAAAATGCGTTTTACAATAGAATTATCATTGGATTTATCGGTTCCAGAAATTCAAGAAATCATTATGAAAGACGAACGAACCATCAAACAATTGGAAGGAAGAACGCCAAACAAAGTAATCATCGTGCCTGGAAAAGTAATTAACTTGGTGGGATAATGACAAAATTGCATCCAAAAAATTTGGCTTGTAATTTGATGTAGTTTTTGTAACTTTATCTTTTTAAAAATAAAATATATGTATTTAATAGTCGCAG
>JBIIFA010000208.1:0-3208 GCA_044237565.1 Flavobacterium sp. | reverse complement strand
GTTATCATTGAACCTATTTCTGTGAAAAACGACACGCTTTTTGGAAAAACAATCCTAAATTTTGATTCAAATGGTAAAGGAGGCTCCGTGAGTTCAAGCATTCATAAAAGCAAGAGGCTTGGTTTGAGTTGGAATGCATTATCAACATTAAAATATATTGGCGATAAAGAGGCACCAAATTATGTATTATCAAATACAGGCAATCGGGAAGCTAACTTTTCTGGGGATATCAAATTTACAGGAGAGAACTATGATATAACTTCATTCTATAGTTATTACAAATCCGTAATTGGAATATTAAGTGCTTCTCATACAGGAAATGTGAACGATTTGTATAATTCAATCAACAATCAAGTTCCTTCTGTTATTAATGATTTTTCTTACAATATTAAAAATCCCAAACAAGATGTTCAACACCACGTTGCAAAATTAAATTTTAATTACCATTTCAATGAAATGACATCAATAGCATTGCAATATTCATTTCAGCTAAATAAAAGACTTGAATTTGATGTTCGTAGAGCTAATTACAACAACATTGCAGCTTTGGATTTAGAGTTAAAAACCCATTCTATAAATATTGACTATAAGAGAAATCTTCACGATTGGTCTATAAAATCAGGTTTTGCAGCTTCAATTCAAAATAATTTTGCAAATCCTGCAACTGGAATTAGACCATTAATCCCCAATTTTGATAAAACCGATTTTGGCATATACGGCATTGTTAATCGCGATTTTTCGGATAATTTTTCAGTTGATGCAGGATTGAGATATGATTTTTCAAAAACACAAGCAACAAAATACTATCTAAAATCAAGGTGGGATGAAAGAGGCTATACGAATGAGTTTTCAGATTTTATCGTGGGTGATTTTGGCGGACAATGGCTCACAAAACCTCAATTCATTTTCAATAATTTTTCGGGAAGTATTGGATTACGTAAAGAATTTGAAAGCGAATTCAATTGTTATATAAACATAAGTAACGCTTCGCGAAATCCGAATCCTTCTGAGTTTTTTAGTGATGGACTTCATCATTCGACTGGCGTTATTGAATTAGGAGATTTGAGCTTAGACAAAGAAAATGCAACTAAGTTAGCCATCACAATTCAAAAAAAATGGAATCATTTTTCTTTAGAAATCAATCCATACATCAATAGAATTCAAAACTATATGTTTCTAAAACCTGTAGGATTTGAAACTACGATTCGTGGTGCTTTTCCAGTTTGGGAATACCAACAAACAAATGCTAGGCTTTCGGGAATTGATATTCAAACCCACTTTAATATTACAAATCAATGGGAACACTTATTTTCGTGTGCTTATGTAAATGGGGAAGACATTACCGAAAAACAACCTTTGATTGATATGCCGCCGTTGAGCATTAATAACAAAATTAAATTCTCAAAAAATGAATGGAAAAAATTAGTGATAGAATTAAAAAGCGAAATTGTATTCAGGCAAAATCGATTTCCAAACAATAATTTTACTACGAATATCATCGAGAACAATGAATTTGTAGCCGTTGAAGTTGATATCAGTTCCCCGCCACCAGCATACCATTTATTAAATTTATATTCTGAAATAAAATTTAAAACTTTTAAAAAAGGAATTACAACATTAGCATTTTCTGTTCAAAATATTTTAAACACAAAATATAGGGACTACTTAAATCGGCAACGCTTTTTTGCAGACGAAATAGGTAGGAACTATCAAATTCAATTAAAATTCAATTATTAACATTTATTATGAAAACAAAAATCAGTAACAATCAATTTAATTTAAACACAAAAAAAATGAAAAACTTAAAAATTACAACATTGGCATTAGTAGCTTTATTAGCTTTATCTTCTTGCAGTAAGGACGACACTCCGATTGTAAACGAGGAAGAATTAATCACAACGGTTACAGCCGTATTCACTCCTCAAGGAGGCGGTACGACTATCACTTTACAATACAAAGATTTAGATGGCGATGGCTCAAATGCTCCATTAACTTCAGTATCCGGAAATTTTGCTCAAGGCAAAACGTATGATGGTGCCGTTACTTTTAAAAATGAAGCGGCAAATCCAATTGAAGATATAACCCCTGAAATTATTATTGAAGGTGATGATCATCAACTCTTTTACGAAAAAACAGGAACTTTAAACGCATTTACTTATGGAACGGCTTCTAGTAATTTTGACGTAAATGGCAAGCCAATTGGTCTGCAATCAGTTTTCACAACAACTGGAGCAGCATCAGGAGCGTTAAAAATCACATTGAAACATTTGCCAAATAAATCTGGGGCAAACGTAGCTGCTGGCGACATCACTAATGCGTTTGGAAACACTGATGTAGAAGTAATTTTTAATTTAACAGTTCAATAAAAAAACTGTTTTATGTTGTAAAGGCGCACGAATAGTGCGCCTTTTTTTTAGACAAAAGCAGATGTTATTGAAAAAACTAAAAAACCGCATTAAAGGAAAACAATTCTACAAATGACTCTGACAAGGCTGATTAATGTTAAATGTAATCATATCATTTGTGACAAAAAGATAATGAAATATAAATTTAAGTTAAGTCAATCGCAATAATTTTTCTTTTTGAAAGCACTTTTGAAAACGTTACTGGTAAAAAACAATCCCGAAGTCTCGGAAGCGATTTCTTGCCGTTGATTCCAGCAAACAATTGGAACAATACACTTCGTGCAGAATTCAATATTAAAAAATGGTTGAAAGATGGTTTTGCAACGTTCAATGTTTCTAATACATTCAATCAAAAAAATGTGAGTGGATTTGAGACTAAATCGAATGGGTATACTTTAGTAAATTTTGGAATTGGTGGCGATTTGAAATTTGGGAAAACCGTATTTAATATCAATTTAAATGGTAATAACCTTTTTGATAAAAGCTATATCGCTCACTTATCGAGGTTGAAAACGGACGGAATTCCAAACATTGGAAGAAATATAGTTTTGGGAATAAATTTAAATATTTAGAGAATAGTAACCCGATAATTTAAAGTTATCGGGTTATTTTTTATATTTCAAAACAAACCTTCGAACTAAGAAATTAAAAATTTGGTAGCCCAATATTCGACGTAGAAATTGCATCAAATTTGCATCAAAACCAATGGTATATCTTTTAAAATTATCGGATGGTTTTTCAGCGATTTCTAATAATTTTTCAGTTATATCACCAACTAAATTATTGTTTTTAGCTGTTTTTTT
>JBIIFA010000067.1:0-9110 GCA_044237565.1 Flavobacterium sp. | reverse complement strand
AAACCCCAAAGGCAGCAACTCCAGAAAGTGACGGCCCTATTAAACGCAATTCATAATGCTTGAAAAAATACTCTCTTTAGACCAACAATTGTTCGTTTTTCTTAATGTTTTAGGCTCCGAAAAATTTGATATGCTTTGGCTATTTATCACCAAACAATCAAATTGGACTCCGTTTTTCTTACTGCTTTTGTTTTTCGTTTATAAAAAAATGGGCATAAAGCAAACCCTTTTCATAGTGCTATTTATTGCCGCTTTAATAACCTTCACCGACCAAACAACCAACTTAATAAAAAATGCTGTTCAACGACTTCGCCCTTGCAATAATGAAGAAATAAAGGCAACTATTAGAATAGTAAAATCAAGTGAAACATACAGCTTTTTCTCAGGACACGCTACTAATTCTATGGCGGTAGCTACATTTTTATTCCTGCTTTTTAAATCCAAATTCAAGTATTTAGGATTCCTTTTTTTATGGCCTTTACTCTTTGCCTATAGCCGAATTTATTTAGGATTACATTACCCTTTAGACATTATTTCAGGCTATATTTTTGGTGCCTTTTCTGGATTTTTGTGTTACAAATTATTCCTGATTACAAAGAAAAAGTATTTCCCAAATTAATTATTTTTTGGAGCTATTCCAGCTGTCATTCCAAATCCTCGCTAAAAAGCTCGGGATTTTCCCTTCAACCTGCCTGCCGGCAGGCAGGTCAGGGCTAGGGATTTCTGGAATTAATTCAATTTGAAATTCACTTGCATTTTCTCCAGTTCAAATAGCAATTCGTTTGAGATTTTAATTTTCAATTTCCGACTTGGCATTTCCAATTTCGTGATTACTTTTATTTCCTCAATTTCTGTTACCAATTCAATTTCAGGTTCTTGAGGATTTTCTTCGTCAAAAACTATATCTTCAACAACCTCATCAGAAACTGCAATAATTTGAGGAACAACCTCAACTTGACGCTTAATCTTTTCCAATTCCATCACTTCAAAAGTTACCGTATTATCGCCTTTATTTTCTTGAAAAATAGTACTCAAGCGATGAATAAAATCGGCTTGTAAATCGTTAATATTTAATTGAACAACCAATTTTTTGGCGAATATTCCCAAAACATCTTGCAAAATTTTAAAATCGGAAAATTGCAATCTTGGTTCGCCTTTTTTACCAGTTTCTTTATCTGCCCAACCTTCTTTTACCAAGACTTTCATATAAGTAAAACTATTCGGAATCAGATAATGTCGGCTTTTCATATATTCTTCACCAAAAATTTTAAACTCATAACTTTCGTCATATCCTTCTAAAACAAAAGTCGCCCAACCTTTTCCATTCTTGGCAACACGATGTTGAACATTGGTAATTATCCCTCCAAAACTTAAGTTTTTATTCACGTGTGGAACCAAATCTTTTAATACTTCCAATTTTGAATTACAGAAATATTTCATCTCAAATTTAAAATCATCCAGCGGATGTCCCGAAAGATAAATCCCAACGACTTCTTTTTCTTTTGCTAATTTTTCCATTGTTGACCAATCTTCACATGGAGGAACAACGGGTTCAGCAATTTGAACATCGCTCGATTCTCCAAACAAGCTTACTTGCGATGAATTTTCATTCTCCTGGAATTTCACGCCGTAGCGAATTGCTTTTTCATAAAATGTAATTCCATCACCATCATCGTGAAAATATTGTGCTCTCGTAACGCCTTTAAACGAATCAAAACCACCTGCTAGAATTAGGTTTTCTAACGCTTTTTTATTTGCAGAACGCAAATCAATTCGCTTTGTTAAATCAAATATTGATTTGTATTTTCCATCTTTTCTGCTATCTACAATAGTTTGAACCGCTGCCATTCCAACGCCTTTTACAGCACCAATTCCAAAACGAACCGCATAGCTTTCATTAACGGTAAATTTATAAAAGGACTCATTCACATCAGGGCCTAAAACTTGTAATCCCATCCGTTTACATTCCTCCATAAAAAAGGAAACTTGCTTGATATCACTCATATTATTTGACAAAACTGCTGCCATATATTCCGCCGGATAATTTGCTTTCAAATAAGCGGTTTGATACGCAATCCAAGCGTAGCAAGTAGAATGCGATTTGTTAAACGCATATTCCGCAAACGCTTCCCAATCTTTCCAAATTTTCTCTAATTTATCTTCTGCATGACCTTTTGCTGCTGCTTGACTTATGAATTTAGGCTTCATTTTGTCCAAGACATCTTTCTGTTTTTTCCCCATTGCTTTACGCAAAACATCGGCATCACCTTTTGAAAAGTCAGCCAATTTTTGAGATAAAAGCATTACCTGTTCTTGGTAAACGGTAATTCCATAGGTTTCTTTCAGTAATTCTTCGCAGGCATCAAGGTCATATTCTATAGTTTCCTCCCCGTTTTTTCTTTTAATAAAACTCGGAATATAAGCAATTGGCCCTGGACGATATAAGGCATTCATGGCTATTAAATCTCCGAAAACTGTTGGTTTTAATTCCTTCATATATTTCTGCATTCCCGCAGATTCATATTGAAAAATTCCAACCGTTTCTCCACGTTGAAAAAGCTCGTACGTTTTCAAATCATCAATTGGAAAAGTATCGGGATCCAAAACAATTCCTGATCTGTATTTCACCAATTTTACGGTATCTTTTATCAAGGTTAGGGTTTTCAATCCCAAGAAATCCATCTTTAATAAACCCGCACTTTCCACAACAGAGTTATCAAATTGCGTAACATATAAATCCGAATCCTTAGCGGTTGCAACAGGTACAAAGTTGGTAATATCGCTTGGCGTAATAATTACACCGCAGGCGTGAATTCCTGTATTCCTAAGATTTCCTTCTAATATTTGTGCTTGCTGAATGGTTTCTCCAAGTAAATCATCATCTTTAGAAATTGTAATTAAATCTTTGATTTTTTCGAAATCTTCAGGGCGAAGTACCTTTTTAATATCGGCTTCAGCATCTTTTAGAAATCGTGCCAAACTCCATTTTGAAGGAATTAAAGCCGGAATTAATTTAGCTATTTTATCAGCTTCAAAAAGCGGTAAATCCAATACACGTGCTGTATCTCGAATCGCAGATTTTGCAGCCATTGTTCCGTACGTGATAATTTGCGCAACTTGTTTTGAACCGTATTTTTTAATTACATAATCCATTACGCGACTACGGCCTTCATCATCAAAATCAATATCGATATCGGGTAACGACACGCGATCAGGATTTAGGAAACGCTCAAAAAGCAAATTGTATAATAAAGGATCAATATTGGTAATTCCAAGACAATATGCCACTACAGAACCCGCTGCAGAACCCCGTCCAGGCCCAACAGAAACATCCATTTTTCGGGCTTCGGCGATGAAATCTTGTACAATTAAAAAATAACCCGGATAACCCGAATTTTGTATAGTCAATAATTCAAAATCGATGCGCTCTTGAATTTCGTTTGTAATTTCAGCATATCTTTTATTAGCACCAATGAAAGTTAGGTGTTTCAAAAAAGCATTTTCCCCTCGTTTTCCGCCATCATTATCATCTTCAGCAACTAAAAATTCTTGTGGAATTTCAAATTTTGGCAATAAAACTTCCCGGGCCAAATCATAGATTTCAATTTTAGCAACAATTTCCGTGAGGTTCGCAATCGCCTCAGGCAAATCTGTAAAAAGCTTTTTCATCTCTTCACCCGACTTGAAATAATATTCCTGATTTGGCATTCCGTAACGGTATCCACGACCACGTCCTATTGGCGTAGATTGCTTTTCACCATCGCGAACACAAAGCAAAATATCGTGCGCATTGGCATTGTCTTTTTCTATGTAGAAGGTGTTGTTGGTCGCTACAATTTTTACATCATTCTTTCTTGCCAATGAAATTAATGCCGTATTTACCCGATTTTCGTCCTCTTGATTGTGACGCATTACCTCAATATATAAATCCGTATCAAATTGTTGTTTCCACCAAATCAATGCTTCTTCAGCTTGGTTTTCACCTAAATTTAAAATCTTATTTGGGATTTCACCGTATAAATTTCCCGATAAAACGATAAGGTCTTCCTTATACATTTCTATTAAAGCCCTGTCTATTCTTGGTACATAATAAAATCCTTCGGTATGCGCAATAGATGATAATTTTGCTAAATTATGGTAACCATTTTTGTTTTTTGCGAGGAATACAATTTGATACCCATTGTCCTTTCGAGTTTTATCTTTGTGGTCTTCACAGACAAAAAATTCACAACCAACAATCGGTTTCATTACAACTTCTGTAGCCAGTTCTCCATTGGCAAAAGCCGCAGCATTTTTAGATTCAGCCGCTTTATTGTGGTATAAAATATCGCGTACAAAATGAAAAGCCCCCATTAAATTGGCGTGATCTGTAATGGCAACGGCAGGCATTTTATTCTGAGATGCTGCTTTCACTAACGCCGCAACGCTAATTGTAGATTGCAAAACAGAAAACTGCGTGTGGTTATGCAAATGCACGAAATCCGTATCAATTAGAACTTGCTTGTTCTCTGAAAGTGTCACTTTTGAAACTGGCGCAACATTTTGTTCACCAAATTGCTGTTTTATTTTCTCAGAAGCTTCCTTAAGATTGATGTGTTGCAATCCGATAAGCTGGATTGGTGCCGAATTATAATTTTGGAATTCTTGAAAATAATCTTGTTCAATTTGAAGTTCTTTATAGGTAAAAATTTCTGTACGAATCAATTCAAAAAAACATCTCGTAGTTGCTTCTACATCGGCGGTGGCGTTGTGCGCTTCAGCAAATGGCTTATTGAATAAATAACTGTGTAATTCTGTGAGTGTTGGTAATTTGAATTTTCCACCTCGACCACCTGGCAATTTCAATAAAGATGCTGTAACTTCCGTACAAGTATCCAAAACTGGCATTGCACTCATTTGGCTTTCAATTCCCAAACGGTGGAATTCGCAACCCATAATATTGATGTCAAATTTCAAATTCTGACCAACAATAAATTTAGATTTACTTAAAGCAACATTGAATTTTTCTAAAACTTCAGATAATGGAATTCCATCGGCTTGAGCCAATTCGGTAGATATTCCGTGAATTCTTTCCGCATCATAAGGAATATTATATCCTTCAGGCTGCACCAAATAATCCTGATGTTCGATAATTTTTCCCATTTCATCGTGCAATTGCCAAGCAATTTGAACGCAACGAGGCCAGTTTCCTGTATCGGTAATTGGTGCGTCCCAACGTTTTGGCAATCCAGTGGTTTCAGTATCGAATATTAAGTACATATTTATAAAAATTCAAATAAATAATTTATGTTTTCAAACTTTTGAAGGCTGAAAACTAGAAAATAGCATTTGTAGTTGGAAATTAATTGAACCTCAAATTTAAGTTTTTTTGAAGTAGAAATTCAGAGAAGTTATCAACAAAAAAACCGTTCATCTATATATTTTATATTAAAATAATCTGAAAATTTCCCAAATAGGGAATTTTACATTATATTTGTAGTTCAAAATCACCTATGAGAATAATTGCCAAAAGAACCTTGCAAAATTTCTGGGAAAATTATCCCAACTCAAAACAGCAATTGTTGGTATGGTATCAGGTTTTTGATAAAAACCAATTTGAGAATTCAAATGGCGTAAAAACTGTTTTTGGTTCAGCCGATTTTATTGGAAATAACAAAGTTGTCTTTAATATTTGTGGAAATCATTATCGCCCCATAGTAAAAATTAATTATACAACTCAAATTGTCTATATCTTATTTGTAGGAACACACACCGAATATGACGGATTAAAAAACATTAAAAAATTATAAAAAAATGGAAATTCACCCAATAAAAACAGAAAAAGATTATGATTTAGCTTTAGAAAGAGTAAGAGCTCTTTTTGATGCTAAACCCAATACTATTGAAGGAGATGAATTGGATATTTTAGTTACACTTATAGAAAAATATGAACAAATTCACTACCCTATTCCTGAACCCGATCCAATTGAGGCGATTAAATTTATGATGGAACAAAAAGGACTTACTGATGCGGATTTAGGTGTTATTTTGAATAGTCGTTCAAGAGTAACAGAAATTTTTAAACGCAAAAGAACTTTGTCAATTAAGCAAATTCGTATACTAACAGAAAACCTTCATATTCCAGCTTCAACATTAATTAAAGAATATGCTTTGGAACAATAATAGTTCATTACAATTTATTTTTAACACAAAAATGCCTCGCAAGTTTTGCGAGGCATTTTTTGTAACCAACTTTTGTCAAAGTTTAATGCAATGACAAAAGATATTTAAAACCTATTTCAAAGCTTCCACTTTTGCTTTAACTTCTTCTAACGAACCCTCAAAAACTTGAGTGTTTTCTTTTCCTTTTTCAGAAGTTATAACGGTAGCTTTTGCTTTTCCATTTACATTCGTCACTTCTACTTTTACCATTTTGGCAGCATCTTTATTAGCACAACATTCCATTTTTTCATCAGAAGCAATGAATTTTCCATCGGCATCGTAATGTGCCAAACACATTTCTTTTTGCTCAGGAGTACATTTTAAACTGTCGCACATTGAAGCACATTCTTCTTTAGTCATTGTTGCACATTTGCTCATATCACATTTGCCAATCATATTTCCTTCTGTACATTCCATTTTCATTATCATAACTTTTGGAGCTACTTCGTGCGTTCCATTTCCTAAAATTGGTGCAATTACCAATCCTATCAAACAAGTCAATTTAATTAAAATGTTCATTGAAGGTCCTGAAGTATCTTTGAAAGGATCTCCAACAGTATCTCCAGTTACAGCTGCTTTATGCGCGTCTGAACCTTTGTACGTCATTTCACCATTAATTAGAACTCCTGCTTCGAAAGATTTTTTAGCATTGTCCCAAGCTCCACCTGCATTGTTTTGGAAAACAGCCCAAAGCACACCAGAAACGGTAACTCCAGCCATATACCCCCCTAACATTTCAGCGATTAATTGGTTGTTGTCTGCATAAACTAATTTACCTAAAAGTACGATTGCAATTGGAAAACCTATAGTCAAAATTCCAGGTAACATCATTTCGCGTAAAGCGGCTTTTGTAGAAATATCAACACATTTAGCATATTCAGGTTTCCCTGTGCCTTCCATAATTCCTGGAATTTCTCTAAACTGGCGACGTACTTCATATACCATATCCATTGCAGCTTTTCCAACAGAATTCATTGCTAATGCAGAGAAAACTACTGGTATCATTCCACCAACAAATAACATTGCCAAAACGGGTGCTTTGAAAATATTGATTCCGTCGATTCCTGTAAAAGTTACATACGCAGCAAACAAAGCCAATGAAGTTAATGCAGCCGAAGCGATTGCAAAACCTTTTCCTGTTGCAGCGGTTGTATTTCCAACTGAATCTAAAATGTCCGTTCTTGTACGAACTTCTTTTGGTAATTCACTCATTTCAGCAATTCCACCTGCATTATCAGAAATTGGTCCGAAAGCATCTATTGCCAATTGCATTGCTGTTGTAGCCATCATTGCCGAAGCAGCTAAAGCCACACCATAAAATCCAGCCAATGCATAAGAAGACCAGATTGCTGCTGCAAATAAAAGTACGGTTGGGAATGTAGAAATCATTCCTGTTGCCAAACCTGCAATTACATTAGTTCCTGCTCCAGTTGATGATTTTTGTACAATTGCCATAACTGGTTTTGTACCTAATCCTGTGTAATATTCAGTTACCGATGAGATAGTAGCCCCAACAACTAATCCTACGATTGTTGCATAGAAAACTCTCATTGAAGAAATATCTTTAATTCCTTCTCCGAAGAAACTCATTTTCATAGTTTCAGGCAACATGTATTTTACTAATACAAGACAAGCAACAGCAGTTAACGCAATAGAAATCCAGTTTCCAATGTTTAATGCTTTTTGAACTTGTGCTTCTTTAGCGTTGTCATCTGATATTTTTACAACCATTGTTCCGATGATAGAGAATAAAATTCCGAAACCAGCAATTGCCATTGGTAATAAAATTGGTCCAATTCCACCGAAAGCATCTTGAATGTTTCCACCCATATCTTTAATCACATAGTTTCCAAGAACCATTGCAGCAAGAACGGTTGCAACGTAAGAACCAAATAAATCGGCACCCATTCCGGCAACATCACCAACGTTGTCTCCAACATTATCTGCAATTGTAGCAGGATTTCTTGGATCATCTTCCGGAATACCCGCTTCTACTTTACCCACTAAATCTGCTCCAACATCGGCAGCTTTAGTATAAATACCACCACCAACACGAGCAAACAATGCGATAGATTCCGCTCCAAGAGAGAATCCAGCTAATGTTTCCAAAACGATAGTCATTTTATCAGTTCCACCATTTGCCCAATTACCACCCATAAAATAGTGAAAAAAGAAAATAAAGAATCCTGTTAAACCTAAAACGGCCAAACCTGCAACTCCTAATCCCATTACTGTTCCACCACCAAAAGAAACTTTCAATGCTTGTGGTAAACTTGTACGAGCCGCTTGAGTTGTTCTTACGTTTGTTTTAGTTGCGATTTTCATTCCCATATTTCCAGCCAATGCTGAAAAGAAAGCTCCAAAAATAAATGCAACTACTATTAATATATTTGTTGTTGGAACTACGAATGAAATTCCAGCCAAAACGATACTTGCTATTACTACAAAAATTGCTAATAATCTGTATTCTGCTTTTAGAAAAGCTAGGGCTCCTTCATAGATATAATCTGAAATTTCTTTCATTTTACCGTCTCCAGCATCTTGTTTTAAAACCCAACTTCTTTTGATTAACATAAACGCCAATCCTATTAATGCCATTACAATTGGCACGTAAATCATCAATGATTCCATATTCTATTTATTAGTTACTAAATAATTGGTTGCAAATGTAACAAAACGCTGACAAATAAAAAAGCACTATTCCGTCAAGAATAGTGCTTTTTTAAATATTTGATAATTTTATTACTTTATACTGAAGAGACCGTCAGTTTTATTTTCAATTTTTTCGAATCTCTCAATACATTCATCAATGATTTGATTGGCTTTGTGAACGTCTCCCCAACCGCCAACATCTACTTTTTTATTTTCTAAATCTTTATATACTTGGAAAAAATGTTCGATTTCTTTTA
>JBIIFA010000066.1:0-9136 GCA_044237565.1 Flavobacterium sp. | reverse complement strand
CGATGAGGATGTAATTGGTTCTCGTTTAATGGGAGGTGGTTTTGGAGGTTGCACCATCACTTTGGTAAAAAAGGGAAGTGAAAGTACTGTAAAAGAGAAATTTACCAAATTATATGCAGACCAATTTAACATAGAATTAAAAATATACGATGTAAAAGTTTCTAACGGAACTTCACTTTATAAAAACTAATTAGTAATGAAAAAATTTGATATACACGAAGATCCGCACAGACGATTTAATCCACTTATAAACGAATGGGTTTTGGTTTCTCCACACCGAGCAAAACGTCCTTGGCAAGGTCAAAAAGAAACTGTTGCTAATGATGAAAGACCAGAATATGATCCAACTTGTTATTTATGCCCAGGAAATGTAAGAGCCAACGGAGAGGTAAATCCAAAATATCTTAGCTCATTTGTTTTTGAAAATGATTTTGCGGCTTTAAAACAAGAAGAAATTGAATTTGAAGAAAGCAAGGAAGCTACTTTTTTTAAAGCAAAACCTGAAAGAGGAATCTCCAGAGTGGTTTGTTTTTCCCCAAAACACAATATCACTTTACCAGAAATGGATTTGCCAACAATCGAAGAAATTATTCGTACTTGGCAACGAGAATATACGGATTTGGGCAATGTTGATTATATTAATTACGTGCAAATTTTTGAAAACAAAGGGAGTGTCATGGGTTGCAGCAACCCACATCCACACGGACAAATTTGGGCACAATCCTCTTTGCCTACCCAAGTAGAGAAAACACAAAATAGTTTGAAAGCCTATTTTGATAAAAATCAAAGCAATCTTTTAATTGACTATTTAAAAGAAGAATTAAAATTAAAGGAGCGTATTGTCATTGAAAATAATAATTTCGTAGCATTGGTTCCTTTTTGGGCCATTTGGCCATTTGAGACGATGATTATTTGCAAACGTCATATTACAAAGATTACAGATTTTACTCTTGAGGAAATTGAAGATTACGCTAGTATTCTTAAGTTATTAACGATAAAATACGATAATCTTTTTGAGACTTCTTTTCCCTATTCAGCAGGAATTCATCAAGCGCCAACAGATGGTGAGGCACATCCTGAATGGCAATTTCATATGCATTTTTATCCACCCTTGTTGCGTTCCGCTTCGGTCAAAAAATTTATGGTGGGATATGAAATGATGGGAGAATCACAACGCGATATTACCCCTGAAAAAAGTGCCCAAATGTTAAGAGATTTGTCTGATGTACATTATAAAAGCAAATAAGGAATGAAAGTTTTAGTAACAGGAGGTTTAGGATTTATCGGTTCGCATACGGTAGTAGAATTGCAAAATAAAGGTTTTGAAGTAGTAATTATTGACAATCTTTCCAACTCTTCTGAAGCCGTTTTGAAAGGTATTGTAGCCATTACAGGTAAAAAACCCCTATTTGAAAAATTAGATTTAAGGGAAAAAGCATCGGTACACGCTTTTTTTAAAAAACACAATGATGTTAAGGGTGTAATTCACTTTGCGGCTTCAAAGGCAGTAGGCGAAAGCGTTAAAAATCCATTGTTGTATTATGAAAATAACATTGCTTCTTTGGTATATTTGTTGCAAGAATTACAACAAAAAGCCGAAGCCCATTTTATTTTCAGTTCTTCCTGCACGGTTTACGGTCAAGCCGATGTCATGCCAATTGATGAAAATGCACCTATCAAACCCGCTATGTCTCCTTATGGAAATACCAAACAAATTGGTGAAGAAATTATAACTGACGTTGCAAAAGTGACTAATATCAATGCGATTTTATTGCGTTATTTTAATCCAATTGGTTCGCACCCATCTGCTGAAATAGGAGAATTGCCAATAGGTGTTCCACAGAATTTGGTTCCGTTTATTACACAAACCGGAATAGGTTTGCGAAAGGAATTAATGGTATATGGAAACGATTATCCTACAGTTGATGGAACCTGCATTCGAGATTATATTCACGTAGTCGATTTGGCGAAGGCACACGTTGTAGCTTTAGAACGCCTTTTAGAAAATAAAAATGAAGATAAAGTTGAAATTTTCAACTTGGGAACAGGAATAGGTAGCTCCGTTCTTGAAGTAATATCGAGCTTTGAAAAAGTAAGCGGAAAACCATTTCCATATAAAATCGTTGACCGAAGAGAAGGAGATGTCACCATGGCTTATGCCAGTACAGACAAAGCCAATACTATCTTGGGCTGGAAAACAGTATCATCTTTGGATGAGGCAATGGAAAGCGCTTGGAAATGGGAACAGAAAGTTAGGGAAAATGACTTTCAATAAAATCTAAAAATAAGCATACATTAACATTTTTTTTATACTATTAATTTAATTAACCTACAAAAAACAAAATTATGAATACATTACAATTTGCAGACTATATGGTCTTTCTTGTTTACTTTTTTATAGTATCCGGATATGGATATTGGATTTACAAAAGAAAACAAAACGCTTCGCACTCGGCTTCTCATGATTACTTTTTGGCGGAAGGATCGCTAACTTGGTGGGCTATTGGAACTTCCTTAATTGCTTCCAATATTTCCTCTGAACAATTTATTGCCATGTCAGGAAATGGATTTAAAATGGGTTTGGCAATTGCATCTTATGAGTGGATGTCTGCCTTGACATTAATTATTGTTGCTGTATTTTTTATTCCTGTTTACCTAAAAAATAAGATATACACAATGCCGCAGTTCCTTAATCAAAGGTATAATGGAGACATCGCAATGATTATGGCCGTTTTCTGGTTGTTGTTGTATGTAATTGTAAATTTGACTTCTATACTTTATCTAGGCGCGTTAGCTATCAATGGAATTTCAGGTATTAATCTTGATTTGTGTATGTATGGTTTGGCATTCTTTGCTATAATTATTTCACTTGGAGGCATGAAAGTTATCGGTTATACCGATGTTATACAAGTTGTTTTCCTAATTTTTGGAGGTTTAGTAACTACTTATTTAGCATTAGATAAAGTAGCCGAATTAAATGGACAACACGGAATGGTGAACGGATTCAATTATATGATGAATCAATCTGGTGATCATTTCCACATGATATTTCAAAAAGACAGTCCAAACTTCCCAAGTTTGCCAGGACTTACTGTTTTATTAGGAGGTATGTGGATTGTAAACTTGAATTATTGGGGTTGTAATCAATACATCACTCAAAGAGCTTTGGGTGCTGATTTAAAAACAGCGAGAACTGGAATTCTATTCGCTGCTTTCTTGAAATTATTAATGCCTGTTATTGTTGTTTTACCAGGAATTGCAGCTTATGTAATCTATACAAAAGGGGGATTGCAAACAGAATTATTAGGTCCTGATGGCGTTTTAAATCCAGATAGATCCTACCCTGTATTATTAAATTTATTGCCAGTTGGACTTAAAGGCTTGTCATTTGCCGCATTGACCGCTGCAGTTGTGGCGTCATTAGCAGGAAAAGTGAATAGTATTTCAACCATTTTTACATTGGACATTTACAAGAAAAAAATTGATGTAGATTGTAGTGAACAGAAAATGGTTAAAGTAGGGAAATGGGCTGTATTCATAGCTATGATGTTAGCAGTAGTTATTGCGCCACACTTAGGAATTGATAAAAAAGGGGGATTCGAATTTATTCAAGAATATACAGGTTTTGTTAGCCCTGGAATTTTCGCGATGTTTATTTTAGGATTCTTTTGGAAAAAAACAACTTCAAATGCTGCCATGTTTGCAACCATTGGAGGTTTTATATTGTCTGTAATTTTAAAATGGTTACCACTAATTCTGAATTGGTTTTCATCTTCTGTGAATTTAGAATTTTTAAACTCAACAGGTTTCGCTGTTTTAGTTCCTCAAGAAAATGGAATAAGTTTGTATGAAATTCCATTCATTGACCGTATGGGATTTGTATTTGTAATCTGTGTGGCAGTAATGATCGTTATTAGTTTATTTGACCAAAAACGAGGAATAAAATCTAATGGATTAGAAATAGATTCGTCTATGTTTAAAGTAAATAGTGGCTTTTTAGCCGGTAGTTTATTAGTAACTGGTATCTTGGTTGCCTTGTATTCTATTTTCTGGTAGAAACTGAGTCATTTTTATATTCAAAGCCCCATTATTTTATGTAATGGGGCTTTTTTTGGTTTAAGATTATACTACAGAAATAGTGAATAATTAATATTAAAATATTGAAGATATTTGAAACAAAAAGACTAGATGTATGAGACTTTTTGAACAACCGAAAGTTGTCTAAAATAGTTTAATTTGTTCTTTATTATATTATTTATAAAAGCGAAATTGAAAAAGTATATTTTACCTATTCTTCTAACTGTTTTTTTGTTTGTATCTAATGCTTACAGTCAAAAATTAGTCTATGAAAAAGGACCATTGGTATTAAAAGCCAATTCCTTAGAAGATGGGTTAGGACAATTTGTAACTGCCGATTTGCCCAATGCCAGCCCCAAAAACACTATTGCATTAAAACCAGAGGCCACACCCCTATCCAAAAAAATGTGGGCAATTGCTCTTAATGATGTCGAGCTCAACTTGATTACCAACGATTATGGAACTTATTTTGCTGCGGGAAGACGCTATACAGACCGTGTTTATACTCGTGACATTTCTTATGCAGGAATTTTGGGTCTCAATACTTTATATCCCAAAGAAATGATGACTTCACTTCGGGTAACGAGAAATGTAGTGTCTAAAATGGGATACAAAGTTTCGACAGAAGAGGTTGTTAAAGAAATTGATGCTCCTTGGGAAGCAATTACAGACGATAGAAAACAAATTATGGCACTATACAAAAGCAACAGCATTACCCGTCGTACCGATGATGTGGTCTGGATTTGGGCTACAGATGATTTGTTTAAATCGCATCCTGAAGTGGCAGATTGGAATTGGTTTTACACCAATGGAAAAAACAATTTCGAGCTATTTTATGCTCCTTGGTATGATAAATCGGATGGTTTATACAAAGGTCAAAACACCTTTCAGGACTTGCAATCCGAGGGCTATCCAGAGGGTTATTCTCAGGCTGATTGCGTGTTAATAAAAAGTACCTCAACCAATTGTTTGTACTATAAAGCGATGCTGTCACTCGTCAATGCTGCCCAAAAATGCAATTTACGCAAAGAATCTAAAGCTTGGACAAAAAAAGCCGAGTCGCTCAAAAAGGCTATTCTCAAAGAATTACAATTGCCTGATGGGACTTTTACCTATTTCAAGGATAGAAACGGAAAAGTATTGCCCAACCAGCACAATCTGGGAACTGCTTTTGCGGTACTTTTTGGAATTGTAAAAGGGGAAGCCGCCAGAAAAGCTATTGATAATTATCCATCGAATCAATACGGAACGCCATTAATTCATCCGTTTTTAGGCAAAGGAACAGGAGATCACAATGCCGCCGCCTGGCCCTTTTGCGATACTTTTTTCTTGCAAGCCAAGGAAATTGCAGATAATGAAGATTATACGGGCTATAATGCAGCACTACTGGCACGAACAATGGGAACAAAATTTTCTGAAAAAAGAGATAAAGAATGGGGCGGATTTGGTTCGTTTCACGAAAAAGTGCCGCTGCCTTCCGGTTTAATTTCGGGTTCGGGATCCCAACTTTGGACATCGGCAGCTTTTATGAATGTTTGTTTGAGAGCCAAACTTGTTGATTTAAAATAAATAAAAAGAAGTAAAACAGCATTAAACCAAAAAAAAATATATCCTTAAAATCAAATAATAAACAAATGAATAGATTAAAAACAGTTTTCAGTTTAGTTCTTGTGTTGGTAATACCAAAACTTATGGCCCAACCCCTTATTAAATATTCCAATGGCAATCCAGAATACAGTATTCAATGGAACAAACAATTTGCCCAGATTAATGCACTGGTGCCTGAAATAGAAATAAACGACAAATGGGTTTCAGTTCGTGAATTTAAAAATATCCGTTGGGAGAAAAAAGAGGGCACTCGATTGAGTGAAGTGAACAATTATAATGGTAAAGTAGACTATTTGTATCTTATTTGCGAGAACCATCCCTTGATTTCCAATTTTACTATTGTATTCGAATTATTGGAAGGACGCCCCTATTTGGTAATGAACTCTTCACTAAAAGCTTCGGAGAAATTAAAATTGGGCGGAATCAAGTTGTTTAATTCTGCCCAAGAAAATATAGTTTTGCCTGGTAACAGTAAAGATTGGATGGTTTTTACCGAAAGTGCTTCAGCCCCGCATACAGGGGGTCTTATGTACCCGTATCAATTGAATACCAAAAAGGCAAAAGAAGGAACGTACTCTAAAGCGCATACCGGAGTTTGGTTGAGTATGTTGGTCAACGACAAAAAAAATTGTGCTTTTTCTTTTGCAAGTATAGCCAGTGAATTATGGCCCAATAATTTCAAATGGGAACTACCCGTTAAAGACGATTTCAATAAACTAAAAGTTTCTGCAAGAAGTGGTGCTATTTTCGAAAGAGAAAAAATTTGGGTTCCTGCAGGAAATACTATTACTACCGATGCTTTTTTGGTTGGCTATTGGGAAAACCAACGCCCTACAAATGTATTATTGGAAACCGGAAAAATTATGGGAGAAAATGTGCGAAAAGGAAAACCGATGCGCTTTCCAGAAGCAGGTTGGAGTTCTTGGCATTCCTATGATCGAAAGATTACTGAAAAATCATTTTTGACTTCCGCTGATTTTATAAATACTAATTTGAAAGAGTACGGTTGGAAAACCATTCAAATTGATGGTGGCTGGTGGACAGAGCCCGGTCTTTACAGTGTTAATGATGTCGCTTTTCCTAATGGAATTCGATACCTGTCAGATTATGTAAATAATTTAGGGCTTGACTTTGGTCTTCATGTAAGTCCTTTACGAACCAATCCTAAAGATCCAATTAGTTCAAAACATCCTGATTGGATTTTGAAACCATCCTACAATAAAAAAATAGCAAAAGGGGATGATGAAATGGCGACAACTGTTGGAACAGTTTATGTTGATGGAAGCCACCCTGAAGTACCCGCTTTTTCGGCAGCACGATACCAACAAATCGTTGAAGGCTACAGACCTTCATTTATGAAATGGGACCACACTTATGGAGGTTTAGAAGAAGGCGTACGATTTGATTCCACCGTAACTTTTATGCAGGCTCACAATAAAACGATACGTGCAATTAGAAGTGCTTTGCCTGATGATTTAATCGTGACACGCAGTATGGGTTATGTTTTTGGTGCTTTAGAATGTTATGATGCCATCCGAATTGGTAACGACATCAATCACCCTGGATATAAATCAGAAGCAGAACCCTATACCAACATCACCTATGGTAAAACCTTGGGGACTATTGAAGATGAAAGAGTGGAAAAAGGCTTAATTCGATTCGCTCGTGCCGTGTCACAAAACTATTATATTCACAAAAACATAGCTATTGTAGATCCAGATGCTTTTTTTGTATCTCCATTGTATACCATTGAAGAAGCAAAATGCCACATGACTTTAGAAGCCATAATGGGGGGACTTTTCTTTTTTGGGGATAAAGTCGAATCACTCCCAGCAGAACGATTGGAAATATTAAAAAATAAGGATATTATCGCAGTGAATAAACTTGGCGTTCATGCCGTTCCTCTCGATTTATTTTCGGGTGTTGACATTCCAACAATTTGGAAATTAGAAACTAAAGACCGTCTGATTATTACCATATTCAACTGGATGGACAATGATGTTAGTAAAACATACAATCTAAAAACGGACTTCGAGTTAAATAATTCAAAATACAAATTGACTGAATTATGGACCCAAAAGAATTTCAAAATCGAGTCCAATAAGTTAACATTGGATCAACCTGCTCATACTGTTAAAATAATTGAGTTTGTAAAAAAATAATTTTCAGTAATAAATAGTCCTAATAATTATTTAATTTCACTAAAAATTCTAACAGAAATTTTTTTAGAAACACTAGTTATTATTAAATTATACAATATGAGTATCTTGATAAAAAAGGCGGCACTTGTGGTGGTATTATTTTCTTTACCAATAGTAATAAATGCCCAAATTGAAAAAAAAACAGCACCTAAGCCTAACATCCTTATCATCTTGGCGGATGATTTGGGTTATTCGGATATTGGCTGTTATGGAGGCGAGATTAAAACTCCAAATATAGACCGACTTGCCGCAGGTGGAGTAAAGTTTGCACAAATGTACAATACGGCGAAATGTTCTCCCTCAAGAGCCGCTATGCTAACGGGGCTTTATTATCAACGCACCAATGCTGATTATGCTAATGCTGCAACTATGGGCGAAGTACTAAGGCCTGCTGGATATAATACTTTTTGGTCTGGAAAACAACACGCAAAATTCAATCCCGTAACTCGTGGTTTTGATCGATATTATGGCATGATAGGTGGTTGCGAAAACCATTTTAATCCAGGATTCGCAGAGGCTCCCGGCCAACCGATTCCTGCTCATAAAATTGCTGGAAATAAATGGTCATTAGACGATAAAAACGTACCAGAAAATAGTAATTATATCCCTCAAGATTCAAAATTTTATGATACCGATGCTTTCACAGATCGTGCTTTGACTTGGCTAGAGGAATATAAAAATGACCGCAAACCTTTTTTTCTTTATATGGCGTATACGGCTCCGCATTGGCCCTTACAAGCCTGGCCTGAAGATATCGCCAAATATAAAGGCGTTTATGATAATGGCTACGAAGCAGTTCGTCAAGCACGATACAAAAGTCAAGTAAAACTTGGATTAATAGATCCCAAGACCGCTCCCCTGCCACCGATGGAAATTGGTCAAACCAAACCCAAATGGGAAAGTCTTTCTCTTGAGGAACGAAAAAAAGAAGCCAAACTAATGGAAATTTATGCTGCAATGGTAGATCGCTTGGATCAAAATATTGGACGCTTACTAAAACAAATAGAAGCTCAAGGTCAACTAGAAAACACTTTGGTCTTCTTTCTCTCCGATAATGGCGGTTGTGCGGTTGATCCAAAAGTGGATTATTTAGATGCCAATGCTCCTTTGGGTAGCGTAGCAAGTTATCCGAGCTATGGGCAAAATTGGGCAACGGTTAGCGACACGCCCTTGCGAAAATGGAAAACGACCAGTCACGAAGGAGGAATCAATACCCCGTTAATTGTAAATTGGCCAGCGGCTATAAAAGC
>JBIIFA010000207.1:0-3232 GCA_044237565.1 Flavobacterium sp. | reverse complement strand
AAATCGATAACATTGCCTTTCATTGCAAAGGCTTTAAATTCTTTAAGCATTCCCATACTATATTTGTTTTATGATATATTAATTATTCGAATTTACTAAAAAAGCAATAAAAATTCATCTGAAAAATATTATTCCCGATAAAAAACCCGTTTTACCCTTTGGGAAATACTCGTAAGAATTTCATAAGGAATCGTTTCCAACTTTTCTGCAATAAAACTAACCGTTGGATTTGTTCCAAATAAAACCACTTCATCACCTTCCTGACACTTCAATTCTGTAATATCCACCATCAACATATCCATACAAATGCTACCAATAATGGTTGCTTTTTGATTGTTAATGGTTACAAATCCCAAACCATTTCCCCAATGTCTTGAAATTCCATCGGCATAACCAATAGGAATTGTAGCAATTATTGAAGTTTTTTGAGCTACAAATCGTCTTCCATAACCCACGCTTTCGCCTTTTTCGATGGTTCTGATTTGTGAAATTATAGATTTCAAAGTTCCTACATTTTCTAAGAATCGTTGTTCATTTGCATCATTTGAAACGCCATACAAACCAATTCCAAGTCGAACCATATCATATTGCGCTTGAGAAAAATTGCTAATTCCCGAAGTATTCAAAATATGACGAATAGGATTTATTTGCAATTCGGATATTATTTTTGAAGATAATTTTTCAAATAAATCAATTTGTGAAAGTGCAAAATTGCGGTGTTCCATAGCGTCGCTTGTTGCCATGTGAGACAAAATACTTTTCACTTTCACGTATTTATTGTCTTTCAAAATCGAAATCAAATCAGCAATAGTTTCTTCCTCAAAACCCAAACGATGCATTCCGGTATCCAATTTTATATGAATTGGGAAGGCGTTTAATTTTTTCTGTTTCGCCAATTGCAAAAACGAATTCAATCCTTTCAAGCTGTAAATTTCGGGTTCCAATTGATGCTGGATGATTGCAGAAAAACTCGAGGTTTCAGGATTTAAGACCATAATCGGCATCTTAATTCCCGAATTTTTCAACGCAATTCCTTCATCGGCAAAAGCCACGCCTAAATAATCTACGTTGTGATGTTCTAATAATTTGGCAATTTCAAATCCACCATTTCCATATCCAAAAGCTTTTACCATAACCATCATTTTTGTGGTTGGTTTCAACTTAGATTTATAAAAATTCAAGTTGTGACTTATGGCGTTCAGATTAATCTCAAGAACGGTTTCGTGTGTTTTTTCTTCAAGTAATGCTACGATTTTTTCAAATTCAAAAACCCGTGCGCCCTTTATTAATATGGTTTCATCACCAAAATTCAAGCTATCAAATTCTGAAACAAAGGCTTCCGTATTTTTGAAAGCGGTACAGTTTATAAATTTGTTTTTATATTCTGAAATTGTTTCGCCAATGCAAATTACTTTGTTGATTTTATTGGAAAGTATCAACTGAGAAACTTTGGAATACAGTTCTTCATTGGTTAAACCACTTTGAAAAATATCCGAAAGAATTACGGTTTTCTTCTTATTTTGTTTTTGAATTTCAAGGAAATCCAACGCAATTTTCAAAGATTGAAAATCGGAACTGTAACTGTCGTCAATTAACGTTGAATTATTAATTCCGTTTTTTACTTTCAACCGCATTTCAACGGGAAAAAGCAATTCCATTCGGTGTTCAATAGTTTCAAAATCATACTTTAAATAAAGTAAAACCATCAAACAATGAATTGCATTTTCTATAGAAGCATCGTCTTGAAAAGGTATTTTTATATCAAATTTAGAACCTAAATAATGTATTTCTAATACCGTTTTGTCTAAAACGGGTTTGATTTTAATAAAAACATCGGCGGTTTCTTCTTTGGAACTCCACGAAAAGGTTTTTATTTTAGAATTTACAAACGCTTCAACAATTTTGTTTTTATTGTAAATTAGAATTTCAGAATGGACGAAAAGCTTTAATTTTTCTTTGATCTTTTCTCCAAAATCATCAAATCCTTCATCGTGGGCCGTTCCAATATTCGTTAGTATTCCAATGGTTGGACGAATAATTTTCTCCAACTTTTCCATTTCGTTTCTCGTGGAAATTCCCGCTTCAAAAATCCCTAAATTGTGTTTTTCATTTATAGAAATCACAGATAATGGAACACCAACTTGCGAATTGTAACTTTTAGGACTTCTAATTATCGTATAATCTGGATTTAAAAGAAAATTGAGCCATTCTTTTACAATCGTTTTTCCGTTGCTTCCGGTAACTCCAATAATAGGGAAGTGAAATAAATTTCGATAGTAAGCAGCAAATTTTTGTAAGGCAACAAGTGTGTTTTCAACCAAAAGAAAATTGGCTTTGTCTTTTAAATTTTCAGGAATTGAAGTAACTACAAAATTCTGAACGCCTTTTTGAATTAATTCTTCAATGAAAACATGCCCGTTATTATTTGGGCCAATCAAAGCAAAAAACAACGTGGTTTTTACGTTTTGTAGGGAGCGACTGTCAATTGAAATGTGGTCGATTTCAAAAGAATTTGAATTTTCAAACCATTTGGCATTGATAATCGGGGCTATATTTTGGGTGCTTAAATTCAATTAAGACGATTTATTTTTAGATTCGTCTTCTTTTTCTTCGTTTTTTCTCATCGCATAAAAATAGGCAGCGCGACTCAATGGTTCGTATTCTTCAGTTTCACCAAGCATCACAAGTTTATCTCCGTCGGCTTTTCTAAAACTATAATTGGCTAAATTCCCTGTTCGTGTGCAAACAGCGTGAACTTTCGTAACATATTCAGCTGTTGCCATAAGTGCTGGCATCGGTCCAAAAGGATTTCCTTTAAAATCCATATCCAAACCAGCAACAATTACTCGAATGCCTTGATTGGCCAAATCATTACAAATTTTTACGATTTCGTCATCAAAAAACTGCGCTTCATCAATGCCAACGACATCACATCCTTGTGCCAATATCGCAATATTTGCGGCAGCGGGAACAGGCGTAGAGCGAATTTCATTAGAATCATGAGAAACCACCATTTCATTATGGTAGCGCGTGTCTATTGCTGGCTTGAAAATTTCCACTTTTTGCTTTGCAAATTGCGCTCTTTTCAATCTTCGGATTAGTTCCTCGGTTTTGCCCGAAAACATGGATCCGCAGATTACTTCAATCCACCCAAATTGTTCTTTATGATTTACTGTATTTTCGAGAAACATTTTTTTACTTTTCTTGCTCTTAAAATGAATAGTTTTTATTA
>JBIIFA010000065.1:0-9137 GCA_044237565.1 Flavobacterium sp. | reverse complement strand
ATAAATCGTGGCAACACCAAATGTTTGTGGCATCGATACAACATCTATAAACCCAATTTTCCTCAAAATATTGTTTAAAACTTCTCCATAAGGAAAAACAGAGGCTGATTCTGATAAATATTGATAAGCAGAATCATCTTTTGAGAATAATTTTCCGATTAATGGAAGAATGTTTTTCGAGTAAAAAGTATATCCTTGTTTGTAAGGCGTTTTCTCTGGAACCGATGTTTCTAAAATCACAAAAATACCGTTAGGTTTGAGTACGCGTAGAATTTCAGCCAATCCTTTTTCTAAAGTTTCAAAATTCCGAACTCCAAAAGCAACGGTAATGGCATCAAAAGTATCATTTTCAAAGGGCATGTTTTCGGAATCTGCCAATATCATTTCTATTTTATCAGAAAGTTTTTTTGCTTCAATTTTTTTCCTTCCTACATCAAGCATCCCAGCAGAAATATCCAAACCAACAATTCTTTCAGCACTTGTTTTCGTCATTAATATGGCTAAATCTCCAGTTCCTGTGGCGATATCTAAAACGGTTTTTGGATTTTTATCAGAAACCAATTGCAGTACTTTTTTGCGCCATTTAATGTCAATTCCAAATGAAATTACGCGGTTCAACCCGTCATAATTGCCAGAAATAGTGTCAAACATTTGTGCTACTTGTTCTTTCTTTCCTAATTCCGAATCCTTATAAGGAGTAATATTTTTTGACATTATTTTTTTAATTTGTGCAAAGGTAACGATTATTTTAATTTGCGAAATTTCTTTCAATTCCTAAGCGACTATTTATTATAATTTAATATAAGTCTGAAAACTGAAATCGTGAGCGTGTTTTTCGTCTTTCGAATGAAATTCTTCGTTGGTTAATTTCCATTCAGAAAAATCAATTTCTGGAAAAAAAGCATCGGCTTCAAAAGTTTCGTTTATATAAGTGAGTTCAATTTTATCTGTAAATGGAAGTCCCAATTTATAGATTTCGGCACCACCGATTAAAAAAACATCTTCAGTTTTAGGGCAAATTTCAAATGCTTTTTCGATACTATTTACTACAAAACAACCTTCGGGATTGTAGTTTTTTTGTCGCGTAATTACAACGTGCGTTCTATTTGGTAGAGGTTTTGGAAAACTTTCAAATGTTTTTCTGCCCATTATAATATGATGTCCAGAAGTTAATTCTTTGAAACGTTTGAAATCATCAGGCAAATGCCAAATTATTTTATTGTCTTTTCCAAGTGCATTGTTTTGGGAAGTAGCGGCAATTAATATTCTCATTATTTATTTTGTATTTTTTGAAAAGTCACGTTCAATATCGGATTGAAATTCGTTGATTTTTTTTTCTTGTTGGGCAACTAGACGTTCAATTTGGGTTCTTTCCCAGTCTTTATTCATAAAACGTTTGGTTATGAAAACATTGATAAAATGAAGAATAAAAAGAAAAAACCAAGTGGAAGAAACCCATAAAAACCAATTGTTTGGCTCGCCAACGTTAAATATTTTATTGGCTACAAGCATAAATAAACTGCTAATTAAGAACAATACAAAGTGAAAATACAATCTTTTCTTTTGTTTAATTCTCAGACGGGCATATTCGTAAAGTTCGTGCGGTGTTGTTCCCATTGCAGTAAAATTATTTGAATAAAGATAGGAAATTATTTTCAAAAGGTGAAAAGACGAATTTAAAACAAGCTTTTAAACAATTTTTAAACCGCTACAGCCCCACGAATTCCTGGATGTGGATCGTATCCTTCAAGAGTAAAATCTTCAAATTTGAAATCGAAAATATTTTTTATTTCTGGATTCAATATCATTTTGGGCAATTCTTTTACGTCTCTTGAAAGTTGTAATTCGACTTGTTCAAAATGATTATTGTAAATATGTGCATCGCCAAAAGTATGGATGAATTCGCCTACTTCTAAGTTGCAAACTTGCGCAATCATCATTGTAAATAAAGCGTAGGAAGCAATGTTAAAAGGAACTCCCAAAAATATATCGGCACTTCTTTGATACAATTGACACGATAATTTACCTTCGGAAACATAAAATTGAAAAAAGGCGTGACATGGTGGTAACGCTACTTTTCCATTGGCTACATTCTCTGCAAAAGATTTTGTAGTATCTGGCAAAACACTTGGATTCCAAGCCGAAACTAACATTCTACGGCTGTTTGGATTGTTTTTTAAAGTGTCGATTAATTCTGTAATTTGGTCAATTTCTTCACTGTTCCAATTGCGCCATTGGTGTCCGTAAACAGGGCCTAAATCGCCTGATTCATTTGCCCATTCATCCCAAATTTTAACGCCATTTTCTTGAAGATATTCAATATTTGTTTCTCCTTTTAAAAACCAAAGCAACTCGTGAACAATAGATTTTAGATGTAATTTTTTGGTAGTCACCATAGGAAAACCTTGGCTTAAATCGAATCGCATTTGATACCCAAAAACACTTTTTGTTCCTGTTCCTGTGCGGTCTCCTTTTTGTGTTCCGTTATCTAAAACATGTTGTACTAATTCTAAATATTGTTTCATTTGTCATTTTCGAGGAACGAAGCAATCTGTTCCTTATATAGGTTACTATTCTCTTTTTGAAATTTCGTCTCTAATTTTTGCCGCTTCTCGATAATCTTCTTTTTCTACTGCGGCATCTAATAAATCTGTTAATTCGGACATACTATTTTTGGAATAAATGCTTCCAGAAACCGCATTGTCTTCAATTCCAAAAGTATCTGGATTTGATAATACGTCATCAATTTCTTGTGAACTTCTGTCGTTTTCTAATAAATTGGATTTCAAATAAATTCCCGCTTTATCTAGTATGTTTTTATAGGTAAATATTGGTGCGTTGAATCGCAATGCCAAAGCAATAGCATCAGAAGTACGTGCATCAATAATTTCTTCAATTTTGTCTCTTTCGCAAATGATGCTCGAATAAAAAACACCATCAACTAATTTATGAATGATAATTTGTTTGACTACAATATCGAAACGCTCCGCGAAATTTTTAAATAAATCGTGTGTAAGTGGTCGAGGGGGTTTGATTTCTTTTTCTAAAGCAATGGCTATAGATTGCGCTTCGAACGCTCCAATTACAATTGGTAGTTTTCGGTCTCCATCTACTTCATTCAAAATCAAGGCATAAGCGCCATTTTGAGTTTGACTATAAGAAATTCCTTTTATTGTTAGTTTTACTAAGCTCATAGTTGCAAAAGTACAATGTATTGTATAAAATTACAAAGAAAATGCGGTTATAAAACCAAAAAAGGTTGTCTAAATAATAATTATATTCAGACAACCTTGTATTTTTTAGTGTTTTAAACGATTTAATTATTGGCTTTAAACACTTTTAACTTTTCAATTAATTTAGGTACGATTTCAAATGCATCTCCCACAATCCCATAATCGGCTACTTTGAAAAATGGCGCTTCGGCATCTGTATTGATAACCACTTTCACTTTTGAAGAGTTAATTCCTGCAATGTGTTGGATGGCTCCCGAAATTCCAATCGCGATGTATAAATTAGCAGCAACGGGCTTTCCTGTTTGTCCAACGTGTTCGCCGTGAGATCTCCACCCTAAATCAGAAACTGGTTTTGAACAAGCTGTTGCAGCTCCAAGAACGGTTGCTAATGCTTCTATCATTCCCCAATTTTCAGGTCCTTTTAATCCCCGACCAGCTGAAACTACAATGTCAGCATCTGCAATCGTAACTTTTCCTGAAGCTTTTTCAACAGAAACTATTTTCACTCCAAAATCAGCATCGTCAATTGTTGGATTGAAATCTTCTTGTGATAATGAAGTAGTATTTTCAAAAATACCATACGAATTTTTTGAAATACTCAATACTTTTATAGCGGTAGCAATTTCAGTTGTGTTGAAAGCTTTGTTTGAAAAAGCGGTTCTTTTTACTTGAAATGGCGATGTGCTTACTGGAAGGCCAACGACATTGGAAGCGAAACCAGCTTCTAAAGCAACAGAAACTAAAGGCGCCAAATACAAACTATCGGTTGTTGATGATAATACGATAATTTGTGCATTTTCTTTTTGAGCCGCTTGTTTGATGGCATCTGCGTAAGCTTTTGCTGTAAACCCTGATAATTTATCGTTGTTTACTTTCAATACTTTATCGACTCCGTAATTTGATAATTCAGAAACATCACTGGCATTTATAGTAATTGCCGTTACGGTTGTTCCTAAAGATTCCGCTACTTTTTTTGCATAAGAAGCCAACTCGAATGCAACTTTTTTAAATTTTCCTTCTGCAGATTCTGCGTATATTAATATTGACATTTTTTATTATTTTAAATGTTGAATTTTAAATTTTAAATGTTTTTGAAAAGCCAATTCAACATTTATAATTTAAAATTTATAATAATTTTTCTTCTTCTTAAATAACTTTCGCCTCGTTGTGTAATAAACTAATCAATTCATCCAAATTATCGGCGCTTACTAATTTCACCGCTGATTTTGGTGCTGGTTTTTCAAATTTGATAGCTTTCGTTTCTGATGAAGCTGCAACAGGTTCCAAAATAGTAAGTACTTTAGTTCTTGCTGTCATAATGCCTCTCATATTTGGAATACGCAAATCTTTTTCTTCAACCAATCCTTTTTGTCCTCCAATAATTAAAGGTAAAGAAGTGGAAACAGTTTCTTTTCCACCATCGATTTCTCTTGATGCTGTTGCAGAATTTCCTTCAACAATAAGACTCACACAAGAATTTAGGAAGTTATATTCCAATAATCCTGCTACCATTCCTGGAACCATTCCGCCATTATAATCTAAGGATTCTTTTCCTGCAATAATTAAATCGTAACCGCCATTTTTAATGACTTCGGCTAATTGTTTTGCAACAAAAAATCCGTCCGTTGGATTGGCATTGATGCGAATTGCTTCGTTTGCTCCAATCGCTAATGCTTTTCTTAAAGTAGGTTCGGTTTCTGGACCACCAACATTTACAACTGTAACCGTTGCTCCTTGTTGTTCTTGAAACCAAATGGCACGTGTTAAACCAAATTCATCGTTTGGATTAATTACAAATTGAACGCCATTGGTGTCAAATTCAGAATCGCCATTGGTAAAATTAATTTTTGAAGTAGTATCAGGAACGTGGCTGATGCAAACTAATATTTTCATTTTTTGTATGTTTTAAATGCTGATTTTTTAGGGCACTAAATTACTAATTAATTTCCATTTATTTTACTATGCATGCATATTAATTTTTCTAAAAACGGTAATACTATATCGATTTCGTAGCCCTGATTGCAACGGCATCCCTCGCTTTTTGGCGAGGATATAGTGGAAAGCAGGAAATAGCTCCAAATAATTTAAAAGAAATTTATGCAAATAAGTGGTATTAAATTTTTATTTTTGCATCAGAAATTTAAAGAAAAATATATAAATAAATGAGAACTATACAATTTAGAGAAGCCATTTGTGAAGCGATGAGTGAAGAAATGCGTCGTGATGAATCCGTATATTTAATGGGTGAAGAGGTTGCCGAATACAACGGTGCCTACAAAGCTTCAAAAGGAATGTTAGCTGAATTTGGTGAAAAACGAGTTATTGATACGCCAATTGCTGAACTTGGTTTTGCTGGAATTGCTGTTGGTTCTGCTATGAATGGTTGTCGTCCAATTGTTGAATATATGACGTTCAATTTCTCATTAGTTGGAATCGATCAAATTATAAATAATGCTGCAAAAATGCGTCAAATGTCGGCGGGACAATTCCCAATGCCAATGGTTTTCAGAGGTCCTACAGCATCTGCCGGTCAACTAGGAGCAACACATTCACAGGCTTTTGAAAGTTGGTTTGCCAATACTCCAGGATTAAAAGTGGTAGTTCCGTCAACGGTTTATGATGCAAAAGGACTGTTGAAAGCAGCCATTCGTGATAATGATCCGGTAATTTTTATGGAATCGGAACAAATGTATGGCGACAAAGGAGAAGTTCCAGATGGCGATTATATTATTCCACTTGGAGTTGCAGACATTAAAAGAGAAGGTACCGATGTAACTATTGTTTCTTTTGGAAAAATTATTAAAGAAGCTTATATCGCTGCTGACGAATTAGCAAAAGAAGGAATTTCTTGTGAGATTATCGATTTGAGAACAGTTCGTCCTTTAGATTATGAAACGATTTTAACATCTGTTAAAAAAACAAATAGATTAGTAGTTCTAGAAGAAGCATGGCCTTTTGCAAGTGTTGCTTCAGAAATCACATATATTGTTCAAGAACGTGCATTTGATTTCTTAGATGCTCCAGTTCAAAGAATCACTACTGCTGATACCCCAGCGCCTTATTCTCCAACTTTGTTAAAAGAGTGGTTGCCAAATGCTACAGACGTTGTAAAAGCGGTGAAAAGGGTAATGTATAAAAAATAGAAAATAACGTATAATTTTAGAGATATTGTTAAGTATAATTTTAACAGTCTATAAATCTAAAATTGCTATATTTGAACTTCATCAAAATTATTTGGTGGAGTTTTTTTTGATTTATGAAATACAAATTAATTACCTGCTTATTGATTTTGCTTTCTAGCATTACTTTTGCACAAACTAAAGTAAGCGGATTAGTTGTTGATAATGACAACAATCCTGTTCCCTATGCAAATGTTGTGTTTAAAGGAACCTATGAAGGAGTTGTAACCAATGAAGACGGTCGGTTTTATTTAGAATCTCAGAAAACACATAAAATCATAGTGGTTTCATTTGCTGGTTTTGAAACCAAAGAAGTTGTATTGCCAAAAGCTGTTAATTATGATTTTAAAATCAAAATTAGCGATGGTGAAAAATTACAGGAAGTGGTAATTTTTTCAGGGAAAACTTCCAAAAAAAACAACCCAGCTTTAGATATTCTGCGCAAAATTTGGGAACGAAAACGAAAAAATGGTTTGCGTCAGTTCAACCAATACCAAATGGAAAAGTATGAGAAAGTCGAATTTGACATGAATACAATTGACAGTGCTTTCATGAAAAGCAAGGTTTTCAAAGGAATGGAATTTATTTTCAAACAAGTAGATACTTCAAAAGTAACTGGAAAAACCTATTTGCCAATTTTCATCAACGAAGCACTTTCAAATGTTTATGGTGATAACGTTAAAAGCAAAGTCAAAGAGATTTTAAAAGCCAATAAAAATTCAGGTTTCAACACCAATCCGCAAATTTTAGCCCTAATAAAAGACTTGTACAATGAGTATGATATTTATAGCAATTACCTGAAATTTTATGACAAAAGTTTCACAAGTCCCCTTTCGAGAACTGGAATTGATGTTTATAATTATGTTTTGCGCGACAGTACTTTTATAGATAAAAAATGGTGTTATAACATTGTTTTTTATCCAAGACGAAAAAACGAATTGACTTTTAAAGGAGATTTTTGGGTAAATGATTCTACGTATGCCATCAAAAATATTAATATGGCAGTTACAAAAAGTGCTAATATTAACTGGGTGAAAGACATTTATATTGAACAAGAATTTGAAGTATTGAACGACTCCGTTTTCTTGCTCACTAGAGATTATATGATGACTGATTTCGCTTTGAACAAAAAAGAAAATTCAAAAGGAATGTATGGAAAACGAACTACATTATACAAAAACCATCAATTCAACATAAAAAAAACAGACGCTTTCTATAAAGAAGAAATAGTTGATCATGATCAATCTTTATATCTAAAACCCGATGAATTTTGGGAAGAAAACCGTTTTGAAAATTTAAATAAAGATGAGAAAGGCGTATACAAAATGCTTGATACTTTACAAACCAATCAAAAATTTAGACAAATATATGATTTAATAACCATTTTAGGAAGTGGCTATTTACATAAAGGGGTTATCGATTTTGGGCCCGTATTATCAACCGTGGGCTACAATGATGTCGAAGGTTTCAGATTGCGTTTTGGCGGACGAACCTATTTTGGATTCAATGACCTCTGGCGAATTCAAGCCTACACAGCCTATGGTTTAAAGGACAATAAATTCAAATATGGAGTTTCTGGAAAATGGCTAATTGATAAAAAAAATCGCTTAATCATTGAAGGAGGAACACGAAGAGATATCGAACAAATTGGCGCAAGCCTTACTACTTCCAACGATGTTTTAGGAAGAAATTTTGCATCATCATCACTATTTGCGGCTGGAAATAACGGAAAACTAACCAATGTTAGCTTTTCGTCATTGGCAGTTGAAATGGAACCCGCCAAAAATTTGACCTTACAAGCAGGTTTTTCTTTCCGAACATTAGTATCTGCTTCTCCCGATTTCAAATTGGATTATTACACCACACTACCTGATGCATTTGGCAATGGTGGAATTTCAAGACCCGACCTCAAGCAGTCGGAAATCAACCTCCAAATTGATTATACGCCTGGAAGAAAAACAATCGGTTTTGCAATTGAACGCGCAACTGTTAGTAGCCCATTTCCAAGGTTCTTCGTCAATTATAGTCAAGGACTAAAAGGCGTTTTAAACAGCGATTTCGATTACAAAAAACTGCAATTATACTACAAACAGCCGTTCTTGATAGGACCCGTTGGCCAACTAAATTCCATTATCGAAGTCGGAAAAACCTTTGGGGAAGTACCTTTAGGATTATTGAGTATTGTGCCAGGAAATCAATCTTATTTCACCATTCAAAACACATTCAACCTACTAAATTTTTACGAATTTGAGACCGATCAATACGCAACCATTCAATTAGAACATAATTTCGGAGGCCGCCTTTTTGCCAGAATCCCATATTTCAGAAAACTAAATTGGCGCGAAACAATAGGTATAAAAGGAGTATACGGAACTATTTCCGATAAAAACAGAGCTTTAAATGCCTCAGGATTAACATACAATGCACCCGAAAAAGGCTATTGGGAATACAATGCGGGTATCGGAAATATCTTCAAAGTATTCAAACTTGAATTCAGTTGGAGAGGAACTTACGTAACGCCTCAAACCAATAATTTCGGAATAAAAGGCTCATTTGGGTTCTATTTTTAGAAGCTATTCCAGCTTTCCATTTCAAGTCCTCATTCAAAAAGTTGTTTTCTAAGCCTAAAAAGGAGCTTCCTTCGGTCGCTCTTTTTCTGCAAGAAAAACTACCTTTTTTCATTCCGGGCTTTCCATTTCTATCTGGGCTAAAAACGCTTTAAGTA
>JBIIFA010000206.1:0-3244 GCA_044237565.1 Flavobacterium sp. | reverse complement strand
AAACTGGTAAATTGTTTTTTTCTGGTTTTGCAAATGTTATCAATGCAATTAGAAAATGCCCAAAAATTGTCATCGGAAGTGTTCAAGGAAAAGCGGTTGGAGGAGGAGTAGGAATCGCAGCAGCCACGGATTATTGTTTGGCCTCTCAATTTGCATCGATAAAATTAAGTGAATTAACCATTGGAATTGGTCCTTTTGTTGTTGCACCAGCTATTGAACGAAAAATCGGTTTGGCAGCTTTTTCACAATTATCTTTGGATGCAACTACTTTCTATAGTGCTGAGTGGGCTCAAAACAAAGGGTTGTATTCGTCAGTTTATGAAAATAATGAAGAACTTGATAAAGCAGTTTTCACCATGGCGCAAAACCTCGCTAATTACAACCCTGAAGCATTAACCGCTTTAAAACAAATCCTTTGGAAACACACTGAAAACTGGGACGATCTCCTTCAAGAACGGGCAGCTATTAGTGGTAAATTAGTTTTATCTCCTTTTACGAAAGAAGCCTTAAAGCGTTTTCAAAAGTAACTTTAGCTTTTAAATAATCCCAATCCATTTTCAATTAAATGGCGCACTTCGGGTCTTTTTAATTTTAATTTTTCAAGATAATTTAGGACAATTTCCAAGAAAGAATTTGCTTTTTCATTGTGCAAAATCTCTGCAATTTCTAGGGGTAAAAGCCAATCGTTAGCATGTTTTTGACATACAATTTCAAATATTCCAATTGCTTTTTCTGTATCAATTTTCCCTTCTCGCATCGAACGAATTTCTTGATACAATGACTCCAATTCTGCTCTTTCAGGAGTTATTAAGGATTTTATAGTTTTGCTGTTTGGCAAATGTGTAATCAAATCAAAACTGTTACAATCAGCAGGCCCAGAAAAAGCGGAAACTACTTTTTTCCCCACTGCCATATCGTATTTCCCCCATTCCGGTTTAAATAGAATAGTGTCTTTATGTGATACAGTACAATTTTCAAAACTAATAATAATAATTGCCCCTTGAAGATTTCTTGAACCTGTAATAATCTTACCAGAAACCGTAATATCTCCCTCAAATTCTAAGGTTACATTTTCGGCTTCATAAATTCCATACGCCTTTAAATCTTTAGGACTCATGTCTTCAATTGCGAGATTTATTCCTTTTAATTTCCCAATCGGACTTCCAAAACCATCAGAGTGGTGTTCAGTTCCATGTCCAACCAATTCTTTTTCTCTATTGGCCAAAGCCGTTTTTCCTTGCGTTTGGATGTAAACAGGTTTTCCGTCATGTTCTATTATATTTGAAAATGCACCCGAAATTTGTAATCCCGTGCTCAGTTCAATGGTTCCCATCGCTTTCGAGTGGATCAGTTTTTGTATTCCCGATAAACCGCCAGTTCGCAAGGCCATTTTATTGGCAAATTCCTCCAAAACATAATTCAAATAAGCAAAATCTGGAGTTACATAAAGTTGCGGTTGTGGTTTTGTAATGTCAAAACTTTGGCTTGCAGCTGAAATATCATAGGGTATTTTCTTCACTTTGTCAGTCATGCACCAAGCGCTTTCTCCAATTGACGACAATAAACCAGCACCATAAATTTTAGGATTTTCTATAGTTCCAATCAAACCATATTCTACAGTCCACCAATGCAAATTTCTAATTTGCGCCATTTCCGACATTTCGACCGTGCTATTTTGAAGGTCATTTACGCTTTTTTCTGCGGCATCAATAACAGATTGTGGCGTGTTTTCCGCTTCTTTTACAATGGAAAGCAAACGAATGGCTTCATACATTTCGTAATCAAATGCCGACGAAATTGCTTTGCAGCCTATTTCTCCAAATCGTCGCAAGTATTCGGCATATTCTGGATTGGCAATAATCGGTGCGTGACCAGCACCTTCATGAATTATATCTGGGGCAGGCGTATATTCGATGTGTTCTAATTGACGAATATCCGAAGCAATTACAAGCACATTATACGCCTGAAATTCCATAAAAGCATTGGGCGGAATAAATCCATCAACGGCAACAGCAGCCCATCCAATTTCCTTTAAAATCCGATTCATTCCATACATATTTGGAATGTTATCAATTTCAAGTCCCGTTTTTTTCAACCCGTTTAAATACGATTCATGCGCAACTTTCGATAAATAACTCACGTTTTTTCGCATCACATACCGCCAAACAGCCTGATTTATAGGAGTGTAATCAGCATATTCTTGAGGTTTTATAAACTGTTTTAAATGCGCCGGAAGTCGCTCTATTAAAGGATTGCTTTCAATTGTTGCTTTCATAATTAAACCGAATAGGTTACTGTAAAAGTACTATTTTTTTAAGCTAGATTCCAATTAAAATTATTGATTTCTTAGTTTTAAACCTATTTTTTTAAATTATTAGGAGCTATTTCCTGCTGTACATTGCAAGTCCTCACTTGAAAAAGTGTTTTTCCAAGCCATAAAAAGAGCTTCCTTCGGTCACTTTTTTATGTCAGGAAAAACTACTTTTCAAGTTCTGGGCTTTCCATTTCCATCAGGGCTAGGGGAGATAGGTTACATGATGTCTCCTATTAAATTAATGATATAAATAGCAAAAAAAATCGACTACTTATTCCCAAAACTTTACTGACATTAACTTTGCTTTAAAAATTGTGTTTTCATTATCTAAATAACTTACATTTATAGAAAAAATAGAAACATTTGTATTTCTCAACCGTATGGGATTTCTTTATTTCTTTGAAACATAGGCATACAAAATACTTTGCCTCTATAACTTCCTTTTCAAAGTATGCACATGATTAGCAGTGTAGCAAAAATCACTTCTTTTCGAACGACTATAATTGATTTAGGAAATTTTAAAAAGCACAAAAAAATTACGGATTAATTCTTAAATAGAGTAACAAATAATTAAATAAAAATGAAAAAAACAATTTTTCTATTAGCAATATTAATATCAAAACAAATGTATTGTCAAAAGACAAAAATTCAGATATTAAATCAAAAAAATAATTATCCTATTGAAAACGTTCAAATTTATGCTGACTCTACCCTAATTGAAAAAACAGATAAAGATGGGTATTTTAAAATAAATTTCAATAAAATAAATAAAATATCTTTAGTTAGAGAGGATTATTATGATACAATAATAAATGTAAAAGACTTAAATAAAAATATTTATTTAAAAAAAATTAATGCAATAGTTCTAAATGAGGTTTTGGTTCCAAATCTAAATATTAATACTGTTTTAGATAGTATTTTAAATAATAT
>JBIIFA010000205.1:0-3246 GCA_044237565.1 Flavobacterium sp. | reverse complement strand
TTGGACTGGAAACACTAAAATGCTGTGCTTAAAAGATTCCATCAAGCAATCTTTGAATTATGCGTATGCCCATCATATTCAGCGATTAATGATTACCGGAAATTTTGCTCTTTTGGCTGGAGTTCATCCTGATGAATTGGATGCTTGGTATTTGGGAATTTATATTGACGCGATCGAATGGGTCGAAATTACGAATACTCGCGGAATGAGTCAGTTTGCCGATGGTGGCATTGTGGGCACAAAACCATATGTAAGTTCGGCTTCCTATATTGATAAAATGAGCCATTATTGTGGTTCTTGTTTCTATAAAAAAGCAGTAAAAACGGGTGATAAAGCTTGTCCGTTCAATAGTTTGTATTGGAATTTTTATGATAAAAACGAAGATAAATTAGGCAAAAATCCAAGAATCGGAATGATGTATAATGTATGGCGCAAAATGAATCCTGATGCAAAAACAGCCTTGTTAGAACAAGCCGATTTTTATTTGAAAAATATAAATGATTTATAATGAAAACTTCAATTGTTTGGTTTAAAACCGATTTACGATTATCTGATAATGAAACACTTGTTAAGGCAATTTCTCAAAGCCAACAAGTGATTTCTGTATATTGTTTTGATGATTCTCATTTTGAAACTACCAAATACGGTTTCAAAAAAACGGGAAGTTTTAGAGCTCAATTTCTATTGGAATCATTAATTGATTTAGATAAAAATTTACGCGAATTAGGTTCAGGATTGCTAATTGTAAAGGGGAAACCAGAAGTTGAAATCCCTAAAATTGCACAAAAATACAATGCAACAAAAGTTTTTGCCAAAAGAGAAGTTGCTTTTGAAGAAAAAAAAACTGAAAAACGGGTTCAAGACGAATTGTTTAAACTGCGTTGTGAACTGGAAACTTTTAGCACCAGCACCTTATATTGTGCTGAAGATTTACCGTTTTCAATAAAAGACATTCCAGATGTTTTTACCGTATTTAGAAAAAAGACAGAACAAGAAGCAACCGTACGAAAAGCTTTGCCTAAACCAACAAGAATTAATTCTCCAGAAATTCCAACGTTGATTTTGCCAACTTTGCAAGAACTTAATTTGGAATTTACCGCAATCGATTCTCGTGCAGCAATCCAATTTAAAGGAGGCGAAACCGAAGCAATCAAAAGATTAGAACATTATTTTTTTGAAACAAAAAGCTTGTCTATATATAAGGAAACTCGAAACGGAATGGTTGGCGCAAATTATTCGTCAAAATTTTCGGCTTGGTTGGCTCTTGGAAGTATTTCGCCACGATACATTTATAAAGAAATTCGAAAATATGAAAGTGAAAATGGAGCAAACGAATCTACTTATTGGTTAATTTTCGAATTGTTATGGCGTGATTTTTTTCGGTTTATGTTCAAAAAACACCAAACCAAATTTTTCTTGTATTCTGGAATAAAAACCGAAAATAAAAACTCAAAATCGATGAACGAAAAACTACTTTTGCAATGGATTAATGGCGCTACGCAATCTGATTTTATAAATGCAAATATGATCGAATTAAAGAAAACGGGATTTATGAGCAATCGAGGTCGGCAAAATGTTGCGAGTTATTTTTGCAATGAACTTAATATGGATTGGCGTTTTGGTGCAGCCTATTTTGAAGAATCTCTAATCGATTATGACGTTTGCAGCAATTGGGGAAATTGGGCTTATTTAGCTGGTGTTGGAAATGATCCTAGAACGCATCGCTTTTTTAATATCGAAAAACAAGCCAATGATTATGATAAAAAAATGATTTTTAGGAATTTGTGGTTGACTAAAAAAAACTCGTTTTAAACTTTAATTGCAGTACTAAAATTAGTACATTCGTTGCCTAATAATTGCTTTTATGAAAACTATATTATTTACTTTTTTATTTCTTTTAATTCCAAAACTTTGTATTTCACAAGTTTCGGTAAATGATGAGGCTGTTTATTTAGATTCTTTATATAACATTAGTACTGCCGAAAATTACAAATATATCCGAATTATTAAAGATTATAAAATTCCAAATAAAGAAGAGTATCAGTTTAGTGTTTATTATAAATCTGGGAAGATTAAAACTAAAGGCGCAACGTCCACAAGAATTGGAATTACTAAAACAGGAACTTTTTTGCATTTTTATGAAAATGGTAAAAGAAAATCTATTTTAAATTATCAGAAAGACAAGCTAGTTGGAGCTTATTTTGAATTTTACGAAACTGGAGAAAAAAAATTAGAAGGAGTTTCGTCTGATAATAAAGAAAATGTGATTCCAAATGTGAATGTAAAAAATTGTTGGAATGAAAAGGGTATGCAAACCATAAATGAAGGGACTGGTTTTTTTGAAGAAATTTATTTTAAGGGAAGTTTGCCTAATAGAAATTATGTAGATGGTTTTGGATCTGGAAAAATTGTAAATAATTTAAAAGACAGTATTTGGATCGGATATAACAAAAAAACTAAAATCAGCTATAGTGAAAACTATGAAAAAGGAAAATTAATTTCGGGTGTTAGTATTGACTCTAATAAAGTGGAATACAAATACACAATAAGTGAAATTCGCCCTTTACCTAAAAAAGGGATGCAAGACTTTTACGAACATATTGCAAGAAATTTTAATACTCCAAAAGTAGAAGGCCTCGAAGGTAAAGTTTATATAACATTTGTAGTTGATGTTGATGGGAAACTTACAGATTTTAAAATCTTACGAGATATCGGTTTTGGCACTGGTGATGAAGCAATTAGAGCTGTAGCGAATTATAAAGGCTGGATTCCTGGAGAACAAAGAGGGAGAAAAGTTCGCTGTCATTATTCATTGCCAATTAATGTGAAATCAAAGCGATAAAAGCTTTTTCGTTTCGAATTAATTTTCCATACTCATTGTAAATCAAAAAATAAAAACTACCTTTGCGCACGAATTAAGAAAATCTTGATTCATACATAACAATCATTTAAATAATATTAGCATGTATTTAACTAAAGAGATTAAAGAAGAGATCTTCGCTAAACACGGAGAAAAAACAAACACTGGGAAATCAGAAGCACAAATTGCTTTGTTTACTTTCAGAATTACACACTTAACTGAGCATTTGAAAAAAAATCGTCACGATTATAATACAGAACGTTCATTAGTATTATTAGTAGGTAAAAGAAGAAGTTTACTTGATTACTTGAAGAAAACTGAAATCAACAGATATCGTGAGATTATCAAAGTATTGAATATTAGAAAATAATCAATAAAAAAGAGGT
>JBIIFA010000064.1:0-9167 GCA_044237565.1 Flavobacterium sp. | reverse complement strand
AGTCTAAGTTTTTGGGGGGAGTCTAAGTTAGGTGGTTTTGATTTTTATTGCAAAAACTATTTTACTATTTCTGTTTTCTTTCTTAACAGTCGAAAGCCTATTGCAACACCTAAAACCAGCATTGGTATTAGAAACTCATTAACTGGTGTTGCCCCTGGATCAACTCCTGGATCATTAGGATTGGCAAAAGTAGCAAAATCCTCCTCTCCCAAAGTATTTGATGCAAAAGAAGGAGCGATCAATGCCATCAAAAAAACAATTAACACTATATTATTTTTTGTTTTTTCCATTTTAATTAGAATAGTATAATAATTTCTATTTTTTTATTAAAGTCTGAAAGTTATATTGAACTTTTTTCTTTTTTAACCAGTATTTTATATACATAAATAAAAACTACCAAAAGCATCGGAAGTAGGTAATCGTTTATTGGAGATACTCCTGGATCACCTCCAGGTTCTCCAGGATTTGCTAAAGTTGATAAATTCTCTTCTCCTGAAGGATTTGATGCAAAGGTTGTCAAACTAAAAATTGAGAATACAAAGACTATTACGAGAGTTTTTATGTTGTTTTTCATGATTATTATTGTTTGATTATTTTAGCCGTAAACACGCTATTATCTGATCCTGTAACTTTCATAATGTACATTCCAGCTGCTGTATTGTTTTTGAATTTCACAGTATAACTAGTGTTTTGTGTTACATTGTTGATACTTCCATTTTCAACCTCTTGCCCCAACGCATTGGAGATAGAATAAGAATACGTTCCTGTACTCAAAGTCCCTAGATACACTTGGAATGCATCGCCTGTAATAGGGTTTGGAAGAATTGAAATTCCAGTAGCTTTTGGATTGATTAAACCTAAAGCTGAATTTTCAAAAACAATTCGGAAACGATTTCCTGTACTGGCTGCTTCTGTTGTCACTGCAAATGGATATTCAACTGCGGTTCCGTTTAAAGTCAATGGCGTTCTAGAATTGGTAAACAAATCTTCTAAAGTCGCATTCAAGTTGGTTGTAGTGAATTGCTCCGTGTTGATTTTAAGTTTGTAATTTGTCCCTGCAGTAGTATTCCAAACTTTAACGTTCAACACATCTGATGCTACTAATGGCAAGTGGTGTTCACTGGCAAAAAGTAAACCGTTTTTAGTGAAAGCAACATTCTCTGTTCCGTTTGCCATTTTGTTTGGCAATTGATTGACATTTGCATCTGGTAAAATAACCGTCATTGCGCCATCACGACCCGACCATTCGGTGTTGATTTGTTTGTATAATCCCACACGCAAGGTTTCAGCTCTATTTGAAAGTCTAAAAACAGCATTGCTATTAACACTTCCTTTATGCACTTCTTTTATTTTGAAATCTACAGCACTTCCGAGGATTCCAGTAGATTGTTTTACAAAGAAAGCTTGACCGCTTTGAATTAATGTTGAATTGGTTAATTCAGTACCTAAATTACTAGTAGTATTTGTATAACTATCATTTGCATTATCATATAAACTATAACCACCAACAGAATTGGTTCCTGCCGCTTTGGCATCCCAAATCCAGATATTTCCAGAAAAAGCACTGTTGTCACCATCAGTTAACATCGTTGATAAAATTAACGGACTCGCATACGGATTTCCAATAAAGGTGTATTCATCTTTAACACTTGCATACGTTTGATTACCGGTTAACAAATTTCCAGTGGCTTTTAGTGTAGTTGCAAACGTGTTTAAATTAGTAATATTAGTACTTGTACTAGCATAAGGACCAGTCACAAACACTATGAATGGATTGTTAATTGAACTTGAAAATAATGGGGCAGAAGTAGTATTAGTAATTGCAGTCCAACTATTGCTTGATGAATTATAGGAAAGTAAAGAGCTTGATAAACCAGCATTAGTTACACTAGTATCAGTGGAGGCATTGGACCAAATTTCAACTCCTGTATTTGCAATTGTTGAACCATTATTTTGCCAATTATAAAAAATACTATTGTTTGAATTTCCAACTACTGGCGCCGTCAACGCTCTCCAAGCACGTTTTGCAGGAATGTAGCGTTCTACAGTTACATCACCAGTTACTGCTCCAGTAGCTAATTGCCCCACATAAGCCGTACAACATTCCGCTGATTTTAGAGTTAGTTTTCCAGCAGAGTTTAGTGAACCTGAAGTCACTGTTAGTTTGTTGTTTAAACTAGTAGCACTAGCCAAAGTTACAACCGCTGAAGCTGTAGTAGCTATAGTAAGATCTTTCAAAACAGAGGTTGCTGTTGGTATTTCAACTCCCGAAGAAATGGCCGTTGCCCCATTATACCTAACATTTACGGTTGACCCAAAAGTAGGAGCAGCATCTAAACTACCAGCAGTTCTAACTATTGTAGTAGCATTTGCTAAAGTTAAATATCCACCTGTGTTTAGTATTCCAGATGTTAAATTTAAAATACTTGAAACAGAAGTACCTGATCCTAATGTTACTCCAGCCGCATTATTAATCGACAAGTTATTAACTGTTGCAGGAAAATCACTTCCTGATACTTGTGCTGCCACTCCAACAAAATTATAATTAGCCCCTGTACTAAAGTTGCGAGTTGTTGTTCTTATTGGTCCAGAAGTTGATTCTAAACCTGAAGTAGCAGCGAACTTAATTGTTCCTCCAGAGGCAAGATTAAAAGTTCCTCCAGTTGTATTGCCAATATAACCTGTTAAGGTTGTACTTGAGAAATCAGCAGTTCCAGCTACCGTTATTGAACCTGAACTTCCTACATTGATGACTGGCGCTACAATAGCTTCAATAGGTGTCACATTTAAATTACCTGTAGAAGTATAGGTTCCATTTACATTAATAGTAGCAACGCCACCACCAGTAAAACCGAAAAGCGAAGAAGTTCCTGTTACGGCTAATGTTCCATTTATATTCGCTGTATATGTTTTACCTGACACAACTGGTGTTGCGAATGCATTTCCAATAGTACAAGTTCCATCAATAGTAAGGGTTGTATTTCCTGCGCCAGCAGTACCAGTACTAGAAGTCGCTGCCCAGCTAGAACGAACATTCAATGTTTTTTCGGCGTTTATTGTGTAAGTGATATTATCATTAAATGCGTCAGTGTTTGACAAAATACCAGTTCCACTAGCAGCTGTTATATCTGTATTTGCATTGAAAGTAACACCAATATTAGTTAAACCTGGAACAGGACGTAATTTATATGGGAAAATACCGCCTGCACCACTAATAGTTAAATTCCCTCCAAATTCTGTAGTTAATGTTGATTCTGTTGCACTAGTATCTCCAAAAGTACCGTCACACGCGAGTGATGTACCATATATCTGTAAAGTTTTGCCAGAAGGAGACCGTACCGTTGAATTTGCTGGAATGGTAAGATTATAGCATTTTGCTGAAGTGGTGGAAATATCCACTGTATGACCTGCTGTTATTGTTACATTATCACCCTGAGTAGGAACAACATTATCAGTCCAAGTTGATGTAGTTCCCCATGGACCCGATTGAGCAGAAGTTATTTCACCAGGTACTGTAGTTTGGTAGCTACTAGCTGGTGCTGTAACTAAATAATTTTCAGTACCTGCAGTAGAACCATTAAAATCATATATTCTAACATGATACCTAATACCTTTAGATAAGCCTGTTACATTAACAGTATTTTCTGATCCGTTATAGACTACATATCCACCATCGAGAGCAGTTCCAGTAGTGAAGGCTGCACTAGCTGCTGTATAAGTTGTAGCATCTGTAGGATTACTTGTTATATCTGTAGCTGCTTTAATAACTACTAAATGATTAGAGCCACCACCCGATGAAGCATTTGTCCAGTTAATAGTAAAGCTAGTGGCTAAATTATTTGTAAATGTCAAATTAGTTACTTGTGCAGTTGGTTCAGCTGATAAACCAATTCCTGTAACAGCACAATTCACATTTGAAGTGGTGCCACCGCCACCTATTGCAATATTTCCGTTGTAGGATTGGCCTAAAGTCGGTGTGAATTTCACAAAAATTTGCTGACTAAACGTTCCACCTGATTGAGGTATTGATAAGGAACTAGTATAAATGCCACTAGATGTAGTTGAATAACTAAATCCGCTTAAAGCACTAACAGTTACATCTGCTGTGGTCAAAAGTGTGCCAGAAATTGTAAAGGAGTAAGGACCAGTGGTGGTATTTAAAGCTTGACTTCCAAAAGCTCCCGAAATAGCATCAACCGATAAAACAGGAACGGAACTTGCTATTGTACTAAAAGTTGTTGAAGCTGCTGATTGATCTGAAGAAATAATAGTTGTACCATTGCCTATGGCAGTCACTTTGTAGTAGTAACTTGTGCTAGGGAATAAACCGGAAATATCATAAGAGGTAGCAGCGCTACTTATCGATGGTATTGTTTGATTTGTCGACCCATCATTATTATATACTGTTAGCGTATAACTTGATGCATTTGTTACGGATGTCCAGTTGGCTTTAAAACCACCACTTGTTATAATAGTTGCACCAGTGGCTACTGATGGTGTAGCAAGTTTACCTTGTACTACACTTGCCCAACTTGTTCCAAAACGAAGACCAGCAACTTCACCTACTAAACCCAAATTTTGAGTAATTACTAAACCTTTTGGAACTGAAATTGTAGCTGTACTATTTACACCACTCAAAGTTGCAGTACCTTCTGTTCCGAAATTTGGATTAACATACAAATATGATTCTGTATTTGTTGTTGAAGTGAATACGAATTTTAGAACAACTAAATAGGTTGTATTGAAAGTTAAAACCGAAGAAAAACTTGAATCATTTGATGCCGCTCCAGGGGAAACATTAAGCATATATCCTGTTCCGCTAGCTTTAATATTTACTCTGCCGTAAGATGAATTACCTGTAGCTGAATTATTTAAGTTTAGAATTGTTGATTTAGACGTACTAGCTGCTGATATATTTATCAATGCACTCACATAATAAGTTGTACCTGTAGCAAGTCCAGTACTAGTAAGATAAAAAACGGAACTGCGAGCAGTAGTAGTTGTTGTTACTGAAGCTAATGTGATAGCAGTTATATTGCTACCAGGGCTATTGTTAATATAATTTGTGTTATTAACATCAGTATAGCTCATAGTACTAACTCCGATGGTTGGATTTACCCCACCACTATTAGTAGCTGCAAGACCCCAGGCGAATACAGTATTATTAGCTGCATTTTTTTCCAACATACCACTACCAGTGGCAGAAGATGCAAAAAATGTGTTGTAGTCATAAGGCATTGTCTGTGCATTTGAAAAAAATGTTACAATACATAGGGTAAAAATAAATAGTAAAGCTGTTCTTTGATTCGGTAAATTTTTATTCATAATGTATTGGTTTTTGGTTTTAATAAAATTATAATAGAATGACAAATTTATAAGTATTGGGTGTCTTTTAAACAACACTTTCGTGTCAAAAAATAGTAATTTTGTGTCAAAATCATTATTTACGTTTATTTTTACAAATTAACGTATTGGCTTTTGAGTAATCGTACAAAAAAAGGGCTAAAATTGTACAAAGTGTTATTTTATAACACTATTTTTATGAATATAAAATAAATGAAATATGTTTTAGGGTTGTAGGTTTGGTTGTTGGTTGTTGGTTTTCGTTAACGATAATTCATAATTCATAATTCATAACTCATAACTTTTTTCCTTAGTGCCCTTTGCGTAAAACTTTGCGTTCTTTGCGGTTAAAGAAAAAGACAAATAGACTAAAAAAGGAACACGAATTGCACGAATTACCGAATAACCGATTCAACGATTAAACAATTCATAACTTATAACACTTTTCCTTAGTGCCCTTTGCGTAAAACTTTGCGTTCTTTGCGGTTAAAGAAAAAGACAAATAGACTAAAAAAGGAACACGAATTACCGAATAACCGATTCAACGATTAAACAATTAAACAATTTATACTTCATAATTCATAACTTATAACTTACTTTGCAACTCATAACAATACAAACATGTCAAAAACCATAAAAATTTATATACTTGTCGGTTCTTTATTCTTGGTTTCTTGTAAAACGAATTGGGTTATACAAAATCAAAAAAAAGCAAATGTGAATTCAGAAGTTTCTGTACGTTTAAATTCCCGAAAAACTACATTTGGAGATTTAAACGATACCACATTTGTAAATATCAAAACATACAGTTTGGATTTTGTTTACGATATGAAATATGCCACCGAGGATAATTTCCTAAAAAGCAAAGTATACGATTGTGCAGAATGTTATTTGCGTCTAAAAACCGTAAAATCCTTAATGAAAGCCAATACCAAATTCATGAAAAAAGGATATAAAATCAAATTATACGATTGCTACCGTCCCTTGGATATTCAGAAAAAAATGTGGGCCATCGTTTCCAATCCAATATATGTAGCCAATCCCAGTAAGGGTTCCATTCACAATAGAGGAGGAGCGGTTGACATTTCATTGGTAGATGATAACGGGGTGGAACTCGATATGGGAACTCCATTTGACTTTTTCGGAATTGAAGCGAGTCATAATAATAAAAACTTTTCTAAGGCAATTTTGGATAATAGGAAACTCTTGAAAAGAATTATGTTGCGGTACAAGTTTCAATCATTTGATTCGGAATGGTGGCATTATAATTTGAAAAACGCCAAAGTAGATCCCGTTTCTAATTTCAAATGGAAATGCAATTAGTCAATAACACAAGACAAATAATCAATGAAATAGGTGCTTGGAGCATAAATTTCGTTATTCATCTCTGAAACTAATATTTTTTTGAAGATATAATCTTTTGTTTCTGTAGTAAATTTTATTCTCATTGAAGACATTGGCGATTGTTGCAAATCTTCCAATGTGCCTTTCAAAAACATAAAATTTCCCGATAAAATTCTGTTGTTAAATCCTAAATCATCATTTACAGGAGCGCCGCAATTTTCTTGTTCTGTTGCAATTAACGTGACGATTTTTCCATTATCCAATTGTAAAAAGAGCTTAGAACTTTTATCGAAGCAATTCACTTGAATAAAATCTTTACTTTTAGTAAGAATCTGAACCGTTAAAGTAGGTAAATCATCCGTTAAGGCCAATGAAAAAAACACATAACTTGATGTATTTCCAAATACCCGTTCGTGTACGATATTGCTTTTAGTTTCTTTGTAAATTCCAATGCTATCCTTAAGATTTACGTTGTACTCGCAGGGTCTTTGAGCAAATAAACTTATATTAATTAGCAATAGGATTGAGAAAAGTAAGTGTTTCATGTTATTTTATTTTGGTGCAAATTAAAACTATTTTATGGTTATTCATATCGGTGGTGAAAAAACAATATACATTGCCACCGTCTTTTATTTTCCATTTTTTTCTGATTTCTTCCACGCTATCCGGAAAATTCCGAGTGGTAATATTCGCTTTTTTGTTTTCTAAAAAGGATTTCATTTCCCTTTTGGTATAGGAAATGACTTCTTGAATTTCAAAAACTCTTCCTGGAAAATCAATTTTTTTCTCCGATGTGTATAAATGAGAATGTTGGTGTAATTTGTCGAGTTGGTATTGAATGCCAATTTCATCAAACCCACCCGATTTCATAATGGCGCTATTGGGTTCGTAAAGATATTTTATCGGTAAATCATAGTTCGGAAATTGGATATTTGAGTTCAATTCAAAACTGAATTCTTCGCTTTTTTCACTTGTACTATTTATGGTTTTAATAGTTGTAGCACCACTAAATGACTTTGATAATTCCCATATTAATTCTTTAACTTCATTGTCAACGGCTATAATATGAATGCGTTTTACGTTTGACAATTCCAATAATCCCGCTGAAATGTCTAATATTGGTGCGGTTTTTATCAGAATGTTATCCGTTTTTGTAAAATAAAAAGGCAGTAATTCTGGAACATTTGGCAAACAATCTTTAAGCATAAAAACTTTGCCTTTGGTATCGTTTCGCCTTGAAGGGTCGATGTAAATCCAATCGTATTTAGAATTCGTTTTTTCTAAATAGGAATAACTATCTCCCAATTCACATTGAATGTTTTGAATTCCTAAAACCTCAAAATTATGTTGTACAAGGTTTGATAATTCTTCCTCAATTTCACAATGAATCACGTTTTTCATTACTTTTGAAAAGTACAAATCATCAACACCAAAACCGCCTGTTAAATCAATTAAAGTGTCTCCACTAACTATCGAAGCTTTGTAAATCGCTGTTTTTTCAGAGGAAGTTTGCTCTACTGAAATTTTGCTTGGGTAAATTAAATTCTCCGTTTTAAAAAACGTGGGTAGTTTGTCTTTTGCTTTTGTTTTGGCCGCTATTTGGTTTAAAATTGCAATCCAATTAACCTCTGGAAAAGGATTTTTTTGAAGGGCAAGTTTGGAACTATCAGCACCAATATTGGCAGTAATAAATTTTTGAATTTCAGGATGTAGGAGCGAACTATCCAAACTGTATTTATATTTAAACTAATTATTAAAAATATAATTCAAGATATTAGCGCCCATTTTCAGTGCTTTTTCTCTTACTTCTAAAGGATCATTATGCACATCGGCATCTTCCCAACCATCACCTAAATCAGTTTCATACGTATACAATAACACCAATCGATTGTCTATAAAAATTCCAAAAGCTTGTGGTCGTTTTCCATCATGTTCGTGAATTTTAGGAATCCCCGCTGGAAATGGATTTGGTTTTTGAAATATCGGATGATTGGCAGGAATTTCAACCAAAGCAGTATTGGGAAATAATTTTGTAATCTCATTTCGAATGTATTCGTTCATTCCATAATTATCATCAATATGCAGAAAACCTCCCGAAGTCATATAATTCCTAAGATTTTCAACATCCGAAGGGCTGAAAACTACATTGCCGTGACCCGTTGCATGAACATAAGGATAGGAAAAAATATCGGAACTGCTTGGCGTTACAATTGCATTTTTAGGTTTTATCTTCGTATTTATGGTCTGATTGCAATACTTAATTAAATTCGGTAATGAAGTTGGATTTACATACCAATCGCCACCACCGCTGTATTTTAACAACGCAATTTCTTGCGAAAAGCTATTTAAAGTAAATAGTATAAATAATACATATATTTTTTTCATAAAATGGATTTCAAATTACGCATTACTTTTAATTCCCCCTTCGGGGGTTAGGGGGTCTTCATTTATAAAAACGATACTGTGACACGCCACAATTG
>JBIIFA010000204.1:0-3260 GCA_044237565.1 Flavobacterium sp. | reverse complement strand
AAGGGAGTTGGTAGTCCTTTTGGAACTATAAATATTATAAGTTCTGATATGCAGTTAGATGGTAGTTTAAAAATAAATATGAACGTCAGCCTGCCAGCGGGTGTGTCACTATCTTCCGTCCAATTGTATTATAGTGTCCCCACATCGACTTGGCAAACACGCAACTGGATTGAAATTCAGGCAACACTCGTAAACGGCAATAACTATCAGGCAATACTTCCTTCATCACTTGTAAATCAAGAAGTTGATTACTATGCCAATATGATCGATACTCGTCAGTTCCAGACTTCAAGTGCTATGTATAAAACCTCAATATCATTAAACACAGTTTCAAATATTTCTTTATCGGGTGTTAGTATTTTTCCAAATCCATTGAAACAGGATAAGCTTACTATAAAAGTGGATGGCGCAACTGAAGCTGAAATTTTCAGAGTAATGATTAGCAATCTTGTAGGGCAAGTAGTATATCAAACCAATATTACAGGCAAAAATTTCATTGAAATAAATACTGCTGGTTGGTTGAAAAGCGCTGTCTATCTGGTTTCGGTACAATCGGGCCAAAAAATAAGTAACACAAAACTCGTAGTGCAATAAATAAAATTAAATGATTGCAATACAACTATTTTTATAAAACGAGCATTAAAAACAAAGGTTTAAACCAAATGACTATGGAAAGCCAATGCCAGTAAAAGAAGCTGGTACAGGGAAAATTTTGGGAATGGATTGCATAATAATTTATGATTGACACCATATTATTAATTTGAAAAACAAGCTCTTAAACATCGTTTTTGGAATAGCTTTTTTTTGAATAATAAATGTGTTCCGGAGATAGACATTTTAAATCCCATATAAAAGAATTGCAAATGGCGAGTTATTTATAATCTTCAATTATTGCCGTTTTTTATTCAAAAAACTTTTCACATTAATCATTAATTAATAACAAATTAATTAATAGCTTTTACATTTATAGAAAATTAAATCATTCTTTATTCAATACTTATTATTATGACGAAGATTAAACATTTATTTTTGGCATTTCAATTTTTAGCTACATTAACTTGTTATTCACAAGAATCAGCTTTAATTTATCCTGGCACAAACGGAAAACTTGTTTATGCCAAGTATGCAAATAATTATGAGACAAATGAAGATAATACCTTGCCCGATTTTTCGAATGTTGGTTATATGGATGGTGCTATCGGAGTGCCAGTCGGAGAAGTGCCAGTAAAAATCACTTTGAATCCAACACCTTCAGGCGAAGACAGAACTCGAATTCAGGAAGCTATTGACCTAGTTTGTAATATGCCTCTTGATGCTAATGGATTTAGAGGAGCAGTATTGCTTAAAAAAGGGACGTATAGATTGAATGATACAAAAATTCCCGTACTCACTGATGGAATGGGTCATGCATTGAGGATTTGGGCCAGCGGAGTAGTGTTGCGTGGCGAAGGACAGGGCGCTGATGGAACAATTCTTTATTCAGATTTCGCTTTGAATCACACTATGATAACCCTTGAGCCACTTTCTCAATCCACATCCGAGACTATTATGACTCGCATTACCGATGCTTATGTTGGCACTGGTGCAAAAACATTTACGGTAGCTAATGCAAGTAGTTTTGCTGTTGGAGATAATATAATGGTAAGATTTACTCCGAATGCTACCTGGTATTCGGACCTGAAAGTGGACAAAGATGGATATATTGTAGATCCTACTGATTATTGGGATGTAACCTCAGCTTTCAACATTGGATTTAAACGTAAAATAATTGCAAAAAATGGCAATACAATCACCATCGACTGTTCAGTAGTGCAACCGATGCAGACCAAATATGGTGGAGGAGAAATAAAAAAATACACAACCACCGGAAGATTAAACAAATGCGGTATTGAAGATTTGCGTATCGTGGGTATTCAAGATGGAGGTAGTCCTTCGGCATCAGGAAATGGAAATAGATTGCGGGTAGGCATAAGACCCCGTTTTTTGGATAATTGTTGGATTCATGGTGTTACAGTAACTCGCACATCCGAATCGGCTGTAATGACTTGGGGAGTGATGAATCTCACCGTTCAAGAATGTGCGTATATTGATCCACGGGGAGCCATTTCTGGTGGATGGCGTTATAGCTTTAGCTTGGATGCAGGCTCTACACGCGTTCTTTTTCAGCGTTGTTATTCCGATTACGGACGACATGATTTTGTAACTCACGCCAGAATCCCAGGTCCTAATGTATTTGTTGATTGCTATAGCGAAAACGGACTGAGTGCATTGGGCCCACATTATCGTTGGGCTACGGGCACATTGTTCGACAATATTAAAGCACCTCAAACGTATATGGCAATTAATATATTTGATTTATCTAATGGTCATGCTTGGTGTGGAGCACAAACGGTTGGTTGGAATCTCGAATGCGAAGGTTTAGTAAATGACGCCTCTAGGGGATCTCAAAATTTTTTAATTGGAAGCATTGGTAAAGAACTTACTGCCTCATTTAGCCCTACTAAATACCCCGGTTTTATTTTTCGTGGATATTGGGAAAAATCAGGATCAGCTGGTGTCCATGTGAATACACGAAGTCTGTATTACAAACAGCTGGAAGACAGGCTGGGTGCTGAAGCTGTCGCCAATATCACAATACCAGAACAAAGAACCGGAAATATTTACAACAAATTGTTAAGTTGGGCGGGAAATGGCAAACTTGTATCAGAAAATATTCCAGTTACAGGAATAACTCTATTACCAGCTTCTTTAACTTTTAGCGTAGGTAGTTCACAGCAACTAGCATCAACAATAGCACCAGCAAATGCAAGTAATAAAAACTTAAGTTGGTCTTCAGATAACACAGCAGTTGCCACCGTAAGTTCATCAGGAATGGTTACTGCCGTTTCGATTGGTACAGCTACCATAACTGTAACTACCGAGGATGGTGGAAAAATAGCAACCACGGCAATTGCTACAACTAATCAGATATTTGTGAGCAGTATAACGGTGTCTCCTACTACTGCAACAATTACAATGGGCAACACGCAGCAACTTACAGCAACTATCTTACCAGCAAATGCATCGAACAAAAATATAACTTGGACCTCGAGTAATACCAGTGTGGCAACTGTTAACTCCCTTGGATTAGTTACTTCATTAGCACCAGGCACGTGTAATATTACAGTAACTACTGAGGATGGCGACAAAAAGGCTATTGCTGCTATTACTGTAAATCCACGCCCTGTAAATAAAATTATTTCTACCTGCGATACGAATAC
>JBIIFA010000203.1:0-3277 GCA_044237565.1 Flavobacterium sp. | reverse complement strand
CTACTTGTATTTGATTTATAGCATTTTCCCACTTTATTTTTCCTGCTTTTGACAATTCATCAAAACTTTGTGTTCGCAATTCCTTCTCAAAATTAAGTTTAGCCTGCTCTAAACTCACATAAGAAACAGCATATTTAATTAGGATTGTTGAAGGCGCATTCGGATTCGCTGAAATGGTGATTTTTTGTTTATCACTAATAAACTCAAATTCATTTATAGGATTATTATTACTATCGGTTATTTCACCATATAAAAAAACAGAAAAACTATTAGTTACCGGGTTAGTTCCTCCAGTCTTTTTGCTGACCACTTCCGTAACATTAAAATAATTTTTATCCTTAGAAAAGATCCTATTTTCAGATCCTTTTATCAGTAAATTTTTTTGAACATTTTTTGGAAAATCTATTTTATAAATAGCACATTTTTCTCCCGGAGTAAAACTTACGGTTATGTCATCATCAATTAAATAGGTGGAATAAAACCAAGGGTGAATGATTTCCAAATCATGATCAATAGTCATTTTTTTGTTCCAAGAAGCATCATTTACTGCACCCGCAGCAATTTTCATAGGCAAAATTCCTGGTGATCGATGTGAGGTTACTTGAAATGGGAACGCATCTACCTGATCCGAAATATAATCTTTCTTAATGGGGTACATCCGTATCATTTGGTTGGGCAAATGCATCGTTGGATAGGTTGGCACTAAAAAAGGGGCAACATTCCCAATGGTTGGGTCAATGTATTTAGTATAATCTTCTTGTGAAAAAGAGGTGCTAATCGAAGCAAATGTTAGTAGTAAAATCGCGAAATATTTATTCATTTTTTTAATCATTTTTATTATTTTAAAGAATTTTAATATTACTATTGCTTCGCAGCAATAGCACCGGTAATCAATTTTTCGAGATTCATTGTTGAAATGATGCTGATTTATCGTTCACTTATTGAGTTTATTTGTTTAAAAAACTCCATATTGTCACACTTAAAAATCGCTTTAATTTTTTGCTTGTTTTCAGTAATATTTTCCCTAAATTTTATCACAAACTTATTCCAACCTCTGTCTAATGGAATCTCCTTCAGAGGCGCTCTTTTATCTCCATTAAGAATAAAATTGAAATTAGCCACCTCCTTAATTTCTAAGCTCAACTTAGGCATATCCGGTTCTGCCAATAAATCGACCAACGATCTTGGACTAAACACCCAAAAGCTAATTCCATCAGCATCTTCCTTAAATTTAATCAAGTTGCCATTCAAGTCAATAGCTCGTTTATTTTCATAAATCGAATCATCAAATTGTATTCCCAAATTGGTTAACATTAATCGAATAGGCGATTCCGATTCAATAGGCATGTCTTTAAAGTCAAACGAAGCTATTATCACCTCTGATTTTCCTTGATTAAAAGTAATTAAAGTAGTTCCTACCCCTTTTTTCTCCATCTCGCTTCGGAAAACACTTCCGGTTTTAGTTGGTTCAGGACGACCATTCCAGGCTTGCCATTCGGTATTGCAAGCAGTGAGTAAAACGGTCGCATTTTTAACCATTTCTCCAGTCATTCCATAGTTCAAAGCGGTTTTTCCGAGCGGCAATAATTCTGAAAAATAGAAATCGCTATGCTCTAAATTTGATAAAATTGGGGCATCTTGCACTTTGATAAACGATGTAGCTTTACGCGGTTCAAGTTCCAGAGGAAAAGGCAAAATAGCATTTAGCGAAGAAAGCGTTTCTGGCGAAACTCCCCAAATTATAATTCTTGCACCGGCATTTATGGCTTTGTTATATTTGGTTTTGAGTACTTTATCAGTAGCTATATTCAAACCATCAATTATTACCAATGATTTTGCTGTAGGTAGGGCTGTTTTACTAAAGCGAATACCCATTTCTGTAAGTTTAAGAGCCAGTTGCGACGAATCATTTCCAATCAAGATAAGGTTGTCGTTTTCGATTACTGGAAATTTTTTGGATGACGCTAATTTAGGATACATCTTAAACTCCTTTACCGGTGTGCTGTTGGCTGCTTGAACAGCCTCAAACATAGGCCAAGTTTTGTACAATGGCATATTGACATCGTAGCCGGGATTGAGCGTGCTAGTGTAAGGTCCTAATCGTTCGGGTTGAACGCCAAAAGCGCCTTCATTAAAAGCAGGAAAGAAAATACCGTCTTCAAGAATTGGCGCACGAGATGTATCTTTCATTCCAAAAGCCAAGGGTTTTAATCCATACCAAACAATATTAAAAATACTGGTATAGCTCGGTTTGTATTTAAATTGTGTTGTAATAAGTTTATAAGCTTCGTTTGCCAAGCCTTCCATTCGCCCTAGTTGTGATTCGTAAGCACGATTGCCATTATGTATTGCTACCTGTTTTGGTGATCCGAAGTAGGCTATTCCGGTCTCGCCAATTCCCCAGGGCAAACCTCGTGATGACCATGCTTTCATAGATGATTCATTTCCATAATGTCCAATCACAGTAGGTAAATTGGTAGGATACATCGGTTCACCATCGCCCGAAATCCAGTTTCTGCTGGGGTCAAATGTTCTTGTAATTTCTGTCCAATTATTTATTTCCTGAATCTGGCGATCGATCAGTTCCTTTGTGCCACGCATAACATTCGTAACTACTGGCAATGTTTCGTTACACACACTCCATCCAAAAACAGAAGGATAGTTGCGATCGCGCATTACAAGGCTTTTTACATGACTTTTGCATCTTGACCAATACGTTTCCGAATCCATTTTAGGTCCCCCATCGCTTGACCAAATTGCTGTTTCGTCGAGTACGCACATCCCCATTTCGTCGGCCATATCAAGATAAAAAGAAGGAAAAGGCTGTGCATGAAGCCGTACTGCATTGGCATTGGCATCCTTCAGCATTGTGTACCATGCCCAGGCGTAACGACGAGTCATCTGTGGTATTCCCATAAAATGCCAGGAATCGCCTTTTAGCAGAATAGGTTTTCCATTCAAGGTAAATTCAAGTCCTTTGATTGCAAATTGTCGCCAGCCAAATCGGGTATATTTTGTATCAATAACGGTATTTTTATCGGTATTCAAGCTTATGACAGAGCCATAGAGGTTTGGAGACTCCGGCGACCACAATTTTAGTTCTCCATTTATTTTTCGATTCAGATTTACCACAATGCTATCTCCCGCTTTCAGGGTAAATTTCTTGGCATTAGCTATGACAAAAACCTCATCGGTCATACCTCCGTTATCTACAGGCAATAGGTTAATATCGCTTGTTGCGGGTTTTACCCAGTTTTTGATTGAAGCATTGATGGTA
>JBIIFA010000006.1:0-28443 GCA_044237565.1 Flavobacterium sp. | reverse complement strand
TTCGAACGTATAAAGTAACGGATGAATGCGGGAATTTCATCAACGTAACACAAAACTTAATTCGAACCATCGATACGACTTTGCCAACGGCTTCAAACCCAACTTCTATTGAAATTTCAGGTTGTAATGGAACTTTTGCTAATCCAAATATTGCGGTTGTAACCGATGCTTCGGATAATTGCTCAACGCCTTTGGTTTCGTTTGTAAATGATAGTTTGCCAACAATTTCTGGTTGCACCGAAACCACCATTCGAACCTATAAAGTCACCGATGAATGCGGGAATTTCATCAACGTTTCTCAGAATTTAATTCGAAACATCGATACGACATTGCCAACGGCTTCAAACCCAACTTCTATTGAAATTTCAGGTTGTAATGGAACTTTTGCTAATCCAAATATTGCGGTTGTAACCGATGCTTCGGATAATTGCTCAACGCCAAATGTTACTTTCGTAAATGATAGTTCACCGACCGTTTCTGGTTGCACCGAAACCACCATTCGAACTTATAAAGTAACGGATGAGTGCGGGAATTTCATCAACGTAACGCAAAACTTAATTCGAACCATCGATACGACTTTGCCAACAGCTTCGAATCCAACTTCTATTGAAATTTCGGGTTGTAACGGAACTTTTGCTAGTCCAAATATTGCGGTTGTGACCGATGCATCGGATAATTGTTCGACACCCAATGTTACTTTCGTTAATGATAGTTCATCGACAGTTTCTGGTTGCACCGAAACCACCATTCGAACCTATAAAGTCACCGATGAATGCGGGAATTTCATCAACGTAACGCAAAACTTAATTCGAAACATCGATACGACATTGCCAACAGCTTCCAATCCAACTTCTATTGAAATTTCGGGTTGTAACGGAACTTTTTCTAGTCCAAATATTGCGGTTGTAACCGATGCTTCGGATAATTGCTCAACGCCAAATGTTACTTTCGTAAATGATAGTTCACCGACCGTTTCTGGTTGCACCGAAACCACCATTCGAACGTATAAAGTAACGGATGAGTGCGGGAATTTCATCAACGTGACGCAGAATTTAATTAGAACTATTGACACGACAAATCCAACTTTCACAACGTCAATTCCTGCAAATATTTCTGTTTCCTGTGATGAAATTCCAACTCCAGCAACAATTACTGCAACTGATAGCTGTGGAACTACTACGATAGAATTTACGGAAAATCGAATTAATGGAAATTGTAGTTCAAATTATATCCTGACGAGAAAATGGAAAGTAACTGATTCTTGTGGAAATTTTAATATCGCAATGCAAGAAATCAGAGTTTCAGATACGAAAGCGCCGACTATTAACGGTTTATTTGATACTACTTTAACTATAAATTGTGATCAAGTTGTACCCATTCCATCACTACAATTTACAGATAATTGCTCGGGTGTTGGAACTCTAATTCCACCAAGTTCAGATGTTTTGTTAAATCAGACTTCAAATGGATATTCAATTATTAGAGAATGGAATGTTGGGGATTTATGCGGAAATTCTCATAAATTTACTCAAACAATCAATGTAACTATTCAAAATAATTTAATTTCACTTCAAGAACAAGCTTGTAACGGAGATTTATCGACCATAAATTTGAATGATTTGATTCCGTCGGCAGATGTTGGTCTTGGAAATTGGGTTGATTTAAATAATGGTGTTACTTTGCCAAATGGGATTTTCACCCCTTTGGGAGTTCTTTTAGGAGATTATACTTTTGAGTATCAAATTAATTCTTTTTACTGTCCGAGAAAAATTCAAATTTCAATGAATGTAAATGATGATTGTGTAGTTTTGGCCTGTGGAAATATTATTGTTCACAATGCTTTTTCGCCAAATAATGATGGAATAAATGAAAATTTTGTAATTGAAAATATAGAGAATAGAACTTGTTATCCATCAAATAAAGTTGAAATTTACAATCGCTGGGGAATATTGGTATACGAAACTAATAATTATGACAATAATGTAAATGCTTTTAAGGGAATTTCCGAAGGTCGAACAACATTAAATAAATCGGATCAATTGCCAGCGGGAACATACTTTTACTTATTAGAATTCACAGATGACCAGGGAATAAACTATAAAAGAGACGGATATTTATACCTTTCAAGATAATTTTATAATTAAATAACTTCTAAGCCATTGAAAAAACTTGGAAATAAACATACAAAATAATGAAATCAAGAATAGTTTTTTTCGTTTTAATGTTAACAGGAATTGTAAGTTATGCGCAACAAGATGCGCAGTTTACTCAATACATGTACAACACTATTAATATCAATCCTGCATACGCTGGATCAAGAGGATTTATGAGTCTTTTTGCACTTCATCGCACACAATGGGTCGGTTTAGATGGGGCACCCGTTACAAATTCATTTTCGATAAATACGCCAATTGGCAATAGTAAAATGGGAGTAGGTATTTCATTTTTAAATGACAGAATTGGCCCTACTAATGAAAATGAAATTTCGGCTGATATATCTTATTCCATACGAACTTCTGAAAGTTTCAGACTTTCATTTGGATTAAAAGTAACTGCAAATGTCTTTAATTTAGATGTTTCAAGACTAAATCCTGTAAGTCAAAATGATCCACAATTTCAAAATTTTGATAACTCCTTAACGCCTAATTTTGGTGGTGGTTTGTATTTGCATTCTGAAAAAACTTACATAGGATTATCCGTTCCAAACTTCATTGAATCCAATCGATACAATTCAAATTCAGTGTCAATGTTCAAAGAAAAAATGAATTATTATTTAATTGCTGGACACGTTTTTGATATAACTGAAAATCTAAAATTCAAACCTTCTTTATTGACAAAAATGGTTACTGGTGCTCCACTTCAAGTGGATGTTTCGGGCAACTTTTTAATCAATAAGAAATTTGTAATTGGCGGTGCTTATAGATGGAGTGCAGCGTTTAGCGCTATGGCAGGATTTCAAATTTCAGAAGGAGTGTTCGTAGGTTATGGTTATGACAAGGAAACAACCAATTTAGCAAATTACAATTCCGGTTCACATGAAATATTCTTACGATTCGAATTATCAAAAACATACAACAAAATTACAAGTCCAAGATTCTTCTAAAAATATAGTTATGAAAACGAAAATAATACTAATCTCAATAATAATAAGTAGTTTAACTTTCAAAGGATTTGCTCAAAAAGATGCTGAAAAAGTTGCTGATAAAAAATATGAGCAATACGCTTATATCGATGCTATTAAAACCTACGAACGAATTGCAAAAAAAGGATATAAATCTGAAGAAATGTTTAAAAAATTAGGAAATTCCTATTATTTCAATGCTGAATTAGAGCTGGCAGGTAAATGGTATGACGAATTATTTTCTATGACTCAAGACGTTGAACCAGAATACTTTTACAGATATTCCCATACTTTAAAAGTAACCGGACACTATGCAAAAGCAGATGAAATGTTACTTAAATTCAGTGAAAAATCGGGTGCAGATTCAAGAGCTAAATTATTCAATACTAATAGAAATTATTTATCTGAAATTAAAGCCAATTCTGGTAGATATAAAATTGAAGATGCAGGAATAAACACAAAATATTCTGAATATGGAGGGGCGTATTATGGAAATAAATTAATTTTTACGTCTGCAAGAGATACTGGGTTTTTATTTCAAAGAAAACACAAATGGAGCAATCAATATTTCACAAAATTGTATGCCACAGAAATGGTTACTGATACAACACTTGGAACTCCTGTGAAATTTGCTAATAAAATCAGAATCCCATTTCATGAAGCAACTCCAATTTTTACAAAAGACGGTCAAACAATGTATTTTACTCAGAATAATTATTTGAAAGGGAAAAAAGGGGAAAATGCCAAAAAAATAACATTTTTTAAAATTTACAAAGCAAAATTAATAGATAAAGAATGGAGTAATGTAGAAGAACTTCCCTTTGATAGCGACAATTATAGTGTGGGACATCCAGCATTAAGTCCAGATGAAAAAACCTTGTATTTTGCTTCGGATATGCCAGGAACGAAAGGACAATCTGATATTTTTAAGTGTACAATTGATGAAGATGGCAATTATGGAATCCCTGAAAATTTAGGTTCAAAAATAAATACAGAAGGAAGAGAAAGTTTCCCATTTATTTCTGAAGAAAACGAATTGTATTTTGCTTCAGATGGGCATCCTGGACTTGGAGGTTTGGATATATTTGTCGTAGAAATCGCAAAAGATGGTTCCTATAAAAAAATAAAAAATATTGGAGAACCTGCTAATTCTTCAGATGATGATTTTGGATTTTTGATAAATTCAGAAACAAGAAGAGGGTTTTTGACTTCAAATAGAGAAGGCGGAAAAGGATCTGATGATATTTATCAATTTTTAGAAACTAAAAGTCTAAGATGCAATCAGGAATTGTATGGAATTGTAACTGATTTGGAATCAGGAAATATTTTATCAAATGCTAAAGTTTCACTGTTTGATGATAAATTCAAACTTCTGACTACTTATTTATCCGACATAAATGGGCATTATAATTTTGAAGTAGATTGTGAAAATGATTATTATATTCGAGCTGAAAAAGTAGAATATACTACATTTGAAAAAAGAATAAACATCCTAAATGAAACTGGGAAAACAGAAATTCCAATTCAATTGGAAAAAACCATAAAAGAGGTTAAAAACGGAGATGATTTGGCAAAAACATTCGGAATTAAAATAATTTATTTCGATTTAGACAAATCAAATATTCGGGAAGATGCCGCAATAGAATTGGAAAAAATATTAGATGTAATGGTTGAAAATCCAACAATAAAAATCAATATAAAATCACATACAGACAGCCGCGCTTCTTTTGAATACAATGACCAATTATCAGAAAGAAGAGCAAAATCAACATTGGAATGGCTGGTTAAAAATGGAATTGACACAGGTCGATTAACCGCAAAAGGCTATGGAGAAAGGCAATTGGTAAACAAATGTTCCGATGACGTACCTTGTTCAGAAGATGAACATCAGGCGAACAGGCGAAGTGAGTTTATTATTGATGGTCTGTAAAAAGCAAATATTATTAAGAAACCTGTTCGATTGGACAGGTTTTCTGGTTTTATCTTTTTATAAAAATAATAGTAAAATAATTCTTCCCATCAGTATTTTTTATAATTGAAACTCCAAAATCGGTAAAATTTCCTTCAATTGCTTCTTTATGGGATGGACTTTTCAGCCACGCTTCCAAAACCCCTTGTGGTTGAATATAATTATAAGCAACTATTTCTGAGACATTTGAAGCTCCTAAAACACTCCTGATATTATCCGAACGATCTTGGAAGAATGCATGATTAATAACATTATTGGTAATCATATAGTTATTGTGATCTTCACATTTATTGGAAATATGGTTAATTAAAACCAATGGATTTAAACCAATATTAACTCTATATTCGTTAATCAATTTCGTCAATTCTATTTCTTTAGAATTGTAATTATAGTTTGAAATTACCTTTAAATTTATGGAAATGTCTTCAGATGAATTTGTGGAACAGGATGATAATATAAATAGGAACAAAATGCCTAAAACTATATTTTTCATTTAAAATAATTTAATTTGAATACCTAAATTATTCTACTTTGTATGAAAAAGCAAATAATAACGCCGAACTACACTATTATTAGAATTACATATAAAAATTCTTACAGTTAACAATAGGAATTATATGCATTTCCTTATTTTTTAGAAAAAAATTGGAATTGTTTTTTTTAAATGTACCTTTGCAGAAAATTTGTCGATTTTAAAAACAAAATAAAATGTTTTTATCCTAAAAGACAACGAGTTATACAATTTATGAAAAAAATAGTTGAATACAGAAAGTTATTAAATGTAGATAAAACTGCAGAATTAAAAGATTTGAAAACCATCTATCGTAATGCGATGAAAGAGGCACATCCTGATAAATTTCAAGGTGATGAAGCGGGTTTGAAAGAAGCTGAAGAAAACAGTAAAAAAATTATTGAAGCCTACCACTTTTTGGTGAGTATCAATCCTGAAACTACAAAACAACTTTTACCAGAATACACAGAAACTATCTCAACTTCAACAATCTCAGATTACAAATTTGTTGATGGTCGCTTAATCATAAACTTTTCTAATGGTAGTGAATATGAGTACATTAGCGTGCCAAAAGCAACTTATGTGAAAATGGTAAATGCTGATTCTCCTGGAAGATTTGCAAAAAGACACATATTGAATTCTTTTACTTGGAGAAAAACAATCAACCAAGATTAAGTTTTATTTATTATAAAAAAAAGGGGGTTAGATAATTGTCTAAACCCCTTTTTCATTACAATTTATTGATGTAATTTCCATACATATCACTGAATTGATACCCTTGAGAAATTCTATCTTTGCTCAATTTATCATATTCAACTAATGCCCATAAAATAAACTCTTTCATAAAATAAAGATCCTCTTTTGCAAGTTGAGGTTGGTATTTTTTTATTAAAATAGATAGCGGTGCAATCGAATCTAATATAGATTTGTATTCCTCATCAGTACAATCATCTAATAATTCAAAACCACTTTCCGAGAAAAACCATTCTAATAAATCAGAATAGGCTGTTTTTTCATCTTGTTTTTCCAATTTTTCAATCTTAGGAAAATACGCGGGAAAGAAGGTATGAATTGCATCACCAATTAAATGTTGCGCTACAACTGCAGCTCCTTCTTGTTCCCCTTCATAAACCAATTCTACTTTACCAGTAATAGCAGGAATAATTCCCATAAAATCTGATAATCTAACGGTAGTTTTGTCAACTCCAGATTTTAATGCACGACGTTCGGCAGTGCTCAACAAATTCTCAAAAGCAGTGATACTCATTCGCGCACTTACCCCACTTTTATTGTCAATATATTCACTTTCCCGGGCTTCAAAACTAATTTGCTCTAATAAATCTTTGGCTAATGAAGGAACATAAACGGCATCGCTTTGAAGCAAATCCAACTTGGCTTCTTGCTCGGTAATTGTTCTTGCAATTTTAATTGTTTCAGGATAATGCGTCAAAATTTGCGACCCAATTCTATCTTTCAAAGGCGTAACGATACTTCCTCTATTAGTGAAATCTTCAGGATTTGCAGTAAATACAAATTGCATATCCAAAGGCATTCTTAATTTGAAACCACGAATTTGAATGTCACCTTCTTGCAAAATATTAAATAAAGCAACTTGAATTCGGGCTTGTAAATCAGGTAACTCGTTGATTACAAATATGCAACGATTGGCTCTTGGAATCATTCCAAAATGAATTACGCGATCATCAGCATAAGATAATTTCAAATTTGCGGCTTTTATCGGATCTACATCTCCAATCAAATCCGCCACAGTAACATCAGGTGTTGCCAATTTTTCAAAGAATCTTTCACTCCTGTGGACCCAATGAATTGGCGTTTTATCTCCTTCAATTGCAATTAAATCTTTTGCAAAACGAGAAATTGGTTTCAATGGATCATCATTAATCTCAGAACCTGCAACAATAGGCATAAATTCATCTAACAATTCAATCATCAAACGTGCCAATCTTGTTTTGGCTTGACCACGAAGTCCCAATAAATTAATATTGTGGCGCGATAATATTGCACGTTCTAATTCTGGAATAACGGTATTTTCAAATCCGTGAACACCTTCAAATACTGGTTTCCCTGATTTTATTTTTCCCCTAAGGTTATTTCGTAATTCGTCTTTTATACTTTTACTTTGGTAACCCGTAGCTTTTAATTCTCCTAAAGTGTTAATGGTATCTATTTTCATATTGGTAAATTATTGTACTATTTAATTTGTATTTAAACCCTATTTAATTCTCTTTTTCCTATTCGTTTCATAATCCTCGAATATCATTTCTCCAAGGCCTTTTAATCCTGTATAAAAAGCTTTCCCTTGATTCTCTTCTGTAAATCGATTAACAAATTTTTGCAAATAGGGATCATTTGCAATCATAAAAGTAGTTATTGGAATGTGTAATTTTCTAGCTTGTTGCGCTTGACTGTAACATTTATTTACAATATATTCGTCCAATCCATTGCTGTTCATATAATAATCACCATCTTTTTCACGAACACAACTCGGTTTTCCATCGGTAATCATGAAAATTTGTTTGTTGGTGTTGCGCTTTCGTCGAAGTAAATCCATAGCTAATTGCAAACCCGCTACAGTATTGGTATGATAGGGTCCTACTTTCAAATACGGCAAATCACGAATTGCAATTGTCCAGGCATCATTTCCAAAAACTAATATATCTAAGGTGTCTTTTGGGTATCGCGTTGTGATTAATTCAGCCAATGCCATTGCCACTTTTTTAGCAGGTGTAATTCTGTCTTCGCCATAAAGAATCATACTATGACTGATGTCAATCATCAAAACGGTGCTCATTTGCGATTTGAATTGAGTGTCTTCTACAACCAAATCTTTTTCTGTCAATTGAAAATCGTCAACTCCATTATTAATTTGAGCATTTCGCAAACTTTCTGTCAAAGAAATTTGTTCTAATCCATCACCAAAATGAAATTCACGTAATTCACCAGTATGTTCGTCGCCAGTTCCTGAATGTTTCGTTTTATGATTTCCATTTCCGGAACGCTTTAAATTGCCGAAAATTTGATCTAAAGCTTGTTGGCGAATCGCCCGCTCCGTTTTGGCAGTTATACCAGTACCTGACGAACCATCTTCTTTTAGTTCTTCTCGAATGTAGCCTTTTTTCTTTAAATCCTCGATAAAATCATCAATCGTATAGCTAGAATCGGTTAACTTGTATTCTTTATCCAATTCTCTTAACCAATCAATTGCCTCATCAAAATCGCCTGATGTATGAGTTATTAACTCTTTAAATACTTCAAAAAGTTTATCAAATGGCGATTGAAATGGAGCTTCGTATTGCTTAAAATAAAAGCCTTTTCTAAATACATTTTTCATAAAAATAAAAATAATACAATTTACATTAAATGCTAAAAAAACGATTAATAATTTTTAGTTAAAGTATTTTTAACGATTCCAATTTATACAATTATATTTTCATAAATTTGATAACTTTTACTAATACTATGATTGAAATTATAGAATATTTTTGTGCTATTTTAATTGGAATTTTACTTGGATTAACTGGTGGTGGAGGTTCAATATTAACCGTTCCAGTATTGGTTTATATCATCCATCTTAATCCAATTATAGCTTCTGCCTATTCTTTATTCATCGTTGGAGTAACCTCTTCATTTGGAAGTTTTATAAATTTTAAAAAAAGAAATATTGTTTTAAAAACAGGATTATTATTTGCATTACCTTCTCTAATCTCTGTTTATATAACTCGGAAATTTATCGTGCATTCAATTCCTGAAGTGCTTTTTGAAAACAGTACATTTATAATAACAAAAAACGTATTCTTGATGGTTTTGTTTGCAGTTGTAATGTTTTTTGCGGCGATTTCAATGCTTAAAACTCCAAAAACAATCGACAAAGATACAATAGAAAAAGAAAAAAATTTATTCCTTATTATAGTACAAATCTTTTGCGTAGGAATTTTAATAGGGCTTATAGGCGCTGGCGGAGGATTTTTGATAATTCCTGCTTTGTTTCATTTTGCTAGATTACCAATAAAGAAAGCAATCGGAACCTCATTATTTATTATTGCCATTAATTCATTAATTGGATTTACTGGTGATGTTCAAAATATAAATGTTGATTGGAATTTCCTATTTTGTTTTGCTGCAGTTGCAATGTTTGGTATGTTTGTAGGGATTTATTTGAATCGGCTTATCAATGAAAAAACCCTTAAAAAAACATTTGGTTGGTTTGTTTTAATAATGGCTGTTTTTATTTTAACAAAAGAACTTATTTTCTAATTCCAATTTTTCATTCATTTGTATAACAATAATTATCTAATTCTAATCCGATGAAAATTCAACAAATTTACACAGGCTGTATTGCACAAGCTGCTTATTATATTGAAAACAATGGCGAAGTTGCTATTTTTGATCCCTTAAGAGAAGTTCAACCCTATATTGATAAGGCATTATCAGATGATGCTAAAATTAAATATATTTTTGAAACGCATTTTCACGCTGATTTTGTTTCGGGACATCTCGATTTAGCAAAAAAAACTGGTGGTAAAATTGTTTTTGGACCTACGGCAAACCCTGAATTTGAAGCTATAATTGCGACAGATAATCAAGAGTTTAAAGTTGGAGATTACACCATAAAAGCAATTCACACTCCAGGACACACATTGGAAAGTACTTGTTATTTGCTTATTGATGAAAATGGGAAAGAACACGGAATAATAACGGGAGATACTTTATTCATTGGAGATGTTGGTCGTCCCGATTTGGCACAATCGCTGGTTAAAGATTTGACCCAAGAAAAATTAGCACATTATTTATATGATTCTTTGAGAAATAAAATCATGCCTTTATCAGATGAATTAATCGTGTATCCTAGTCACGGAGCGGGAAGTGCTTGTGGAAAAAATATGAGCAAGGAAACCACGGACACTTTGGGAAACCAAAAGAAAACTAATTACGCTTTACGAGCCAATATGACTCGTGAAGAATTTACTGCTGAAGTTTTGGACGGATTGGGCTTGCCTCCCGCCTATTTTCCGCAAAATGTAATGATGAATATTCAAGGTTATGAAAGTTTGGATTCGGTTATTGAAAAATCATCAAAACCTTTAAATCCCTTTGAATTTAATGCTTTGGCAAATGAAACAGATGCTGTTATTTTAGATGTTCGTCATGAAAATGACTTCATAAAAACCCATATTCCCCGTTCTATATTCATAGGAATTCAAGGTAATTTTGCTCCATGGGTAGGTACGTTAATTATGAACACCAAACAACCTTTACTTTTAATTACTCCAGAAGGAATGGAACAGGAAACAATTACTCGTCTTTCAAGAGTGGGTTTTGACAATGTTTTAGGGTATCTTGATGGTGGAATTTCGGCTTGGAAAAATTCAGGTTTTGAAACGGATAGTATAAATTCAATAACTCCAGAACAATTCTCAACAGAATTATCGACTCAAAGTATTGTTATAGATGCAAGAAAACCAAGTGAATTTGAAGCCGAACATATTGAAAATGCAGTAAACCTTCCTTTAGATACGATAAATTCTCATTTAGATTTAGTACCTAAAAACGAAAGTTTTTATTTGCACTGTGCTGGAGGTTATCGTTCGGTTATAATGGCTTCCATATTAAAATCTCGTGGATTTCATAATTTGATAAATGTAGAAAATGGCATTAGTGGTATTAGAACTACTTCAGTTCCACTTACGCATTTTGTATGTCCGTCAACATTAAAATAGATGAATTAAAAACTATAACAAAAAATTAAGTTAAAAAATGCAAAAATCAAAACTTTTTTTAAATACTTTTGCATTCGTAAATCAAAAACAAATTAAAATGAAAAGAATATTATTTTTACTAACTGTTACCGCAGTTTTGTTTTCTTGTAATAAAGCAGGAAAGAATGAATACATCATTTCTGGAACTGTAAAAGGTGTAGCAGATGGAAAAACCGTAGTTCTTGAAAAACAAGATGAAACAGGTCAATTGAAACCAATTGATACCGTTAAAATAAAAGACGGGAAATTTACTATTAAAGGATCTGCAAAAGAGCCAGAAATAATGTTGCTACAGGTGGAAGCTTTGCAAGGAAAAGTTCCTTTTATTCTTGAAAATGGAGATATTAAGGTAGTTGTTGATAAAGATAGTATACAAAAAACAAAACTTTCAGGTACATTTAACAATGATGTATTCTCTAAATTCAATGTTGATGTTGTTAAATTCCAAAAAACTTCTCAGAAAAAATTGACGGATTTCCAAAATGCGAATATGGAAAAAATGAAAGCTGCTCAAGAAGCAAAAGATACTATTACTATCAATAAATTGATGAAAGAGTATCAAGTAATTCAAAAAGAAGGAATGGATTTTTATGTAAAATTCGCCGAAACCAATCCAAAAGCATTAATCTCTGCTTTGATTGTTGACAGTATGTTAAACGATCCGAATGTTGATTTAGCAAGAGCTAAAAAGATTTTTGCCAATTTTAGCCCTGAATTAAAAAAATACAAACCAGGAAAATCCATTCAATCTAAATTGGATAAAATTGGAAAACCAGTTGTTGTAGCTACTTCAACTGAAGTAGGAAGTGTAGCTCCAGATTTCTCAGCTCCTAACCCAGAAGGAAAATCAATTTCATTGAAAGAATCATTAGGGAAAGTTACTATCATCGATTTTTGGGCATCTTGGTGCAATCCTTGTCGTGCTGAAAATCCTAATGTAGTTGCATTATACAATGAATTTCATTCTAAAGGTTTAAATATAATCAGTGTTTCTTTAGACAAAGATGCTTCAAAATGGAAAGAAGCAATTGCAAAAGACAAATTGACTTGGAATCAAGTTTCAAACCTAAAATTTTGGGAAGAGCCGATTGCTTTAACTTATGGAGTAAAATCTATTCCAGCTACATTTTTGTTAGATACAAATGGAACTATTGTAGCAAAAGATTTGCGAGGTGCCGAATTAAAAGCAAAAGTTGCAGCACTTTTAGCTGCAAAATAGACGTTTGAAACATACAAATATTAAATCTCCCCTATGGGAGATTTTTTTATTTAATTCAATACCAACACGTTAAAAATGGTCTTGAAATTTAGTTCGAAATAAGTTTGGAAAGCTGAAAAGTGTTGCTATATTTGCAACCGCTTAACAAGAATATATTATTATTCAGAACCTTTGGGGAGATACTCAAGCGGCCAACGAGGGCAGACTGTAAATCTGCTGTGTGAACTTCGCAGGTTCGAATCCTGCTCTCCCCACAATATAAATCCGAGCTAATGTTCGGGTTTTTTTTATACCTGTTTTTTATTCTTTTACTCCAATAGAAAACTCACATTTACCGTAGCAGTAATATTAATTTCACCAATAGCTAAGGTTTCTCTAGTAGCTACTTCTTGATCCATCGCCATCGTTTTCATAGCATACATTGGTTGTGGATAAAAATTTTGGGTGTTGTCTGTAATTGTAATTGCTTTTCCTACTTTTTGTCCTAAAACAAATACATAATCTTCCGCTTTTAATTTTGCCTCTTTCATGGCTAATTTCCTTGCTTCCGATTGGTATTCTATTAATTTAGAAGTTTTGAATTCTACACCGTTAATTCTATTTATTCCAGCATCTACAAGACCTTCCATTAAACCGTCATATTGTGTGATGGTTTTTAAAAGAATTTCGATTGTTTGCGTTGCATTGTAATTCCGCTTTTTCTTTTCATAATCGTATTGTGGATTCAACGAAATGCTTTTAGTTTGCACATCGCTTTTTGGAACTTTAAATTTTGTAATAAACTGAAGTGCTTTTTCAATTGTAGCGTCATTTTGTTTTTTTACATCTGTGGCATTCGTGCCCTTGGTTTCAACTGCAATTGAAATAAAAACCTGATCTGGAATTGCTTTTATCTTTCCTTCTCCAGAAACAGAAATTTGAGGTAATAGTTTTAGTTCTTGTGCTTCAGAAACAACTGAAGAAAATAAAATCATAATTAAAAGTACTTTTTTCATGATGTGATATTTAAGTTAATTATTAAAATCTAATGCCAATTATAGCTTTCCGAATTTGGCCAAAACAAATAGCAATACGATTGGAATTGCTAGTAAAATGACCATTCCAAGATTATCCGTAAACATATGTGGTTCTTTAACCAAAGTAATTAAATAACCCCCAATTGCTCCACCAAAATGTGCCGTATGACCAATATTGTCTCGCTTGGCTTTCATTCCATAAATAGAATATAATAAATATCCTATTCCAAAAATATAGGCAGGAATAGGAATTGGTATAAAAAATAAATACAAATTCATGTCTGGTCTTAATAATATCGCAGAATACAAAACGCCAGTTACCGCTCCCGAAGCACCAATGGCGCGATAAGAATAATCATTAGCATGGAAAAACAACGTTAGTAAACTTCCAAAAACCAAGCTTCCCAAATAGATTAATCCAAAGGTAAAATCGCCTAAATAACTGTAAACAACTGGTGCAAAAAAGTATAATGTCAGCATGTTAAATGCCAAATGACCAATGTCTGCATGCAAAAAAGCCGAAGAAAGCATACGAATTTGTTCGCCCGCGCGAATACTTCCGATATGAAATTCATATTTTCTAAAAAAAGTTGAGTTTTCGAAACCTTTGAAACTAACAATAATGTTCAGGACAATAATAACAATTAAGATTGTATTCATCTTTATAAATTTATATTCAACTGTAAAAGTAAAGATACTTTCCTTAGCTTTTGTAAATCAAGTTCGTGAAAATAGGATTTAAATGTATATTTGCATAAAATAATTATAATGCAGTTTCTACTTTATATTTTAATTTATCCGATTCTTTGGAGTATTTCGATACTGCCCTTTCGGATATTGTATATCTTTTCCGATGGAGTTTATATATTAACCTACTATATTATTGGTTACAGAAAAAAAACAGTTCGAGAAAATCTTGCTATGGCATTGCCAAATCTTTCTGAGAAAGAACGTTTAGTTATCGAAAAAAAATCTTTTCGTCACATATGTGATGTATTTTTAGAAATGATAAAAACTTTGACAATTTCTAAAAGTGAAATAGATCGACGCTACACTTTTAAAAATCTTGAAGTCTATTCAAATTTAGAAAAAAAAGGGAAGAGTATCGCTTTATTATGCGCACATTACGCAAGTTATGAATGGGCCATTTCAATGAATAGTATAGCTACTTTTGAAAGTTATGCTATATACAAAAAGATAAATAACCGCTATTTCGATAAATTAGTTCGTGATATTCGTTCTAAATTTGAGGCTAAATTGATTACGACAAAGGAAACAATTCCGGTAATAGCTTCCAATTTCAGAAGTAAAAAACTTAGTCTTTATGGCCTTGTAAGCGACCAATCTCCTAAATCGGGTTCCTTTTTTCATTGGAACAAATTCATGGGAATTGAAGTTCCAATTCATACTGGTGGTGAAATGCTTGCCAAAAAATACGATATGAATGTCATTTTTCTAAGAACCAAAAAAATAAAGCGAGGATTTTACGAAGCAAGCTTTGAGGTACTTTCTGAAAATGCGAAGGAAGTTCCAAATTATGAAATTACAGATCAATTCCTAAAACTCGTTGAAAGTCAAATTTATGAGCAACCAGAATTTTATTTATGGTCACATAAACGTTGGAAACACAGGCGATAAGTAGTTATGAATTATAAATTAAAAGTTGTAAGTTGTAAGTTTAAAAAAACCATTTCGAGACCATTTCTTTCTCCAATTCTTTTGAATTTATATGTACAAACTCATTACTGTTTTTGTCATATTTATAATCTAATTTCCATGTTTCATGGTTGATAGCCAATTCTTTTATGCTGTTGCAAACAAACAAAACTTCCTCAGAAGTAGTCGTTGGATGAATCGACATTCTAATCCAACCAGGTTTCAAAGTCAAGTCGCCAGAATCAATTTGGCAAACTAAATTATGTGATGTTTCTTCATTTACATTCAACAAATAATGTCCGTAAGTACCAGCGCAACTGCAACCACCCCGCGTTTGAATACCAAATTTATCATTCAATAATTTTACGCCCAAGTTGAAATGCAAATCGTCAATATAAAAAGAAATCACCCCTAACCTATCCTGATGTTGTGCTGCAAGAATTTTTATATTTGGAGTAGTTACCAATTCCTCAAAAACAGTTTTCACGATTTCATGCTCCCGGTTCATAATGTTTTCAATCCCCATTTCCTCCTTCAGCTGAATGGCAAAAGCAGTTTTTATTACCTGCAAAAATCCCGGAGTTCCTCCATCTTCACGATCCTCAATATTATCAATATATTTATGTTCGCCCCAAGGATTTGTCCAACTTACCGTTCCACCACCCGGATTATCGGGAACCATATTGGTATATAATTTACTATTAAAAATCAAAATCCCAGAAGTTCCAGGACCTCCAAGAAATTTATGCGGAGAAAAGAAAATCGCATCCAAATAGCTTTCCGAATCTTCAGGGTGCATATCTATTGCAACATAAGGCCCCGAACAAGCGAAATCCACAAAGCAAAGTCCGTTATTTTGATGCATCAATTTTGCCACCTCATGATACGGCGTTCTAATTCCTGTAACATTGGAACACGAAGTAATTGAAGCAATTTTTATAGCTCTATTTTTATACTTTTCTAATAAAATTTTGAGGTTTTCAATACAAAAAAGTCCTTCTGAATCGGCGGGAATCACCACCACATCAGCAATTGTTTCCAACCAAGACGTTTGATTAGAATGATGCTCCATGTGTGATATAAAAACAATCGGTTTTACCGCATCAGGAATTTTAGTATATTCCCGTAAATTTTCAGGAATACGAAGACCCAAAATTCGTTGAAATTTATTCACAACCCCAGTCATTCCTGTGCCATCGGCAATCAAAACATCTTCAGAATTGGCATTCACATGTTTTTTAATCACGTGTCGCGCCTGATGATATGCCATCGTCATTGCCGTTCCAGAAACCGTAGTTTCCGTATGCGTATTGGCAACAAAAGGCCCCAAATCATTCATCAATTTCTCCTCAATTGGGCGATACAACCTTCCGCTCGCCGTCCAATCGGTATAGATAATTTTTTTCGTCCCATAAGGTGAAACAAACTCCTGATTAATACCAATAATCCGATCCCGAAACTGCTTAAAATATAACTCTAAAGGAGAAACCATCTGCAAAGAAATTAGATTTCAAAGATACACTTATTTTTTATTTAGGCGCGTCCTCGTTTAGAACATTACAAGTTACTACTACGATTTCGTTAAACTCGACCAGGCTGTTCACTACAATCTTTGCTCCACTTCATTCCTCAAAGGATTTCCGCTGCCATCCTTCGCGCAAGACAAGAATGAAATTCGATACATTAAAACTTACTGTAGTTAGTTAAGTACAACTCTTCGACTTTTTTTCTAGCCCAATCTGTTTTTCTAAGAAAGGTAAGACTTGATTTTATACTTGGATTATCTGTAAAACACTTAATTTTTATCAATTCCCCTAAAGTATCAAAACCATAAAAAGCAACTAATTGTTCTACAATTTTTTGAAGGGTAATTCCGTGAAGTGGATTATTTACTTGATTTGACATTAAAATGTTATTAGCGGTTTAAGAAAAACCAAACTTAAAATCTATGGTCTTTCCAACAAAAATAATAAATTGTTGTCGTACATTTGCATTCCTATGCTAAAAACAATAAACATACTAAATAAGAGAGCCAGATTTGATTATGAAATAATTGAAACCTATACTGCTGGAATAGTTTTAGCCGGAACTGAAATAAAATCTATTCGTTTGGGAAAAGCAAATATTACAGAAAGTTTTTGTGAATTTAGTGGTGTCGAACTTTTTGCAATAAATACTTATATCGAAGAATATACCTACGGAAATCAATTCAATCATAAAGCACGAAGCGAACGAAAATTGCTTTTAAACAAAAGAGAATTAAAAAGTTTGGCAAGAAGCGTTCAGGCAAAAGGACTAACAATTGTTCCATTAAAATTGTTTACCAATGAAAAAGGAATTGCAAAATTAGAAATTGGCCTTTGCAGAGGTAAAAAAACCTACGACAAACGAGAATCACTAAAAGAACAAGATACGAAAAGATATCTAGATCGAATAAAAAAAGAATTTTAGAAAAAAGTGGTAAAAACTTTTTTTTTAAAAATAAAAATGACTAAATTTGTCTTGACAATTAAAGTTATTAAAAATGAAATTATTATTAAAAAATGCAAGAGAGAAAAAAAACTTAAAAACTCGTGAAGTAGCTCAGCTTTTGGGAATAGATCAAGCGTTGATAAGTAAATTTGAAAGCGGTGCACGAAAACCCACCAAAGATCAAATAATTAAATTAGGTTCTCTTCTTGAAATAGATTTAGAAACCATAATGATTGCTTGGCTTAAAGAAAAAATTCTTTATGAAATTGGTAGTGATGATTTTGCTATTAAAGCTATGAATTTGGTTCGTGAAGAAGTTGAAAATTCTTATGGAATAGCGAAGAGAAAATTATCGAATAGCTTAACTATAATATTATCAGAAATCGATGCATTAAAGGTAAAATTAGATGCTTTTAGAAAATTAGATAGTTATAAAATTGCCCAAGCATTAGAATTAGAATACACCTTTGAAAGCAACAGAATAGAAGGAAATACAATGACCCTACGTGAAACTGATTTAGTTATAAATGAAGGACTTACTATTTCTGGAAAAAGTATGCGTGAACATTTAGAAACCATTAATCATCAAGAAGCTATTGCCTATATAAAACAATTAATGGAGCGAAATACTTTACTAAATGAACGTGAAGTTTTGTGTATTCATAATCTAATTTTGAGAGGAATTAATCCTGAAGATGCTGGAAAGTACAGAAAAGTTCAAGTTATGATAAAAGGAAGTTCTCATGTACCTCCTCAACCATTTATGGTTGCAAAGGAAATGGAAGACTTTTTCATTTGGTATGAAACCAATAAAAAAAGACTTCACCCAGTTATTTTGGCAGCCGAACTTCACGAACGTTTGGTTACTATTCATCCCTTTATCGATGGAAACGGAAGAAGTTCTCGTTTGGTAATGAACTTAATTTTGTTACAACACGGCTATGTAATTGCCAATATAAAAGGTGATTACGACAATAGAATGCAATACTACAATGCGCTTGAAGTTGCTCAAACTAAAAACAACAAAGATGATTTTTTGATGTTTATTGCGCAAATTGAGAAAGAAAGCTTAGAGCGTTATTTAAGTATTATTGGACAATAAACCTCGACTATTCGGGGTTTGTGTTTTAGTTTTTATCTTCTAATAAAGGGACGAATTTAAAATCACCAAATTCGTGTTTTTCAAATTGGGTTTCATTTTTTCTTATTAACATCGTCATTATTTGATTTTTATCTCCCACGGGAATTACCAGCCTTCCTCCTATTTTTAACTGTGCCATTAAAGGTTTTGGAATTGTTGGAGCACCTGCTGTTACGATAATACTGTCAAAAGGGGCGTGATTTGGCAAACCTTTGTAACCATCGCCAAAAGAAAGATGCTTTGGACGAATTCCTAATTTTGGTAACAATGCAGACGTTTGTTTGAACAATTCATTTTGTCGTTCTACACTAAATACTTTTGCTCCCATCAAACACAAAACTGCCGTTTGATAACCTGAACCTGTTCCAATTTCCAAAATTTTATGATCTTTTTTTATTTCCAACAATTGACTTTGAAGCGCAACGGTATAAGGTTGTGAAATGGTTTGACCCGCTCCAATTGGAAAAGCTTTATCTTGATAGGCATAATCTTCAAAACTTGAATTTAAAAACAAATGGCGCGGAATTTTATTAATTGCATTCAGAACATTTTTGTCAACAATTCCTTTTTCTTGCAAAAGTTTTACGAGCTGATTTCTAAGTCCTTGATGTTTGGCAGTATCTTTCAAAACTATAATTTATTTATTATGTAAATTTATGAAAGTAAATGTAAATTTAATTGTTGGATTTTAAATTTTAAATGCTTTAAATAATAATCATTTTATTGCTATTTTTGTTGAAAATACATTTATATGCTAAAAGTAGGCGTTTTAGGTGCTGGACATCTCGGAAAAATACATTTACGATTACTACAACAATCAGAAAAATACGAACTAGTTGGTTTTTACGATGAAAGTCAAGAAAACGGAGCTAAGATTTCAGCAGAATTTGGTTACAAACAATTTGACACTATTGCCAAATTAATTCATGCTGTAGATGTAATTGACATTGTCACTCCTACACTTTCTCACTATAAATGTGCTAAAGTGGCAATCAAATCTGGAAAACATGTTTTTATTGAAAAACCCATTTCAAATACGGTTGCTGAAGCTGAAGAAATTATTGCCTTAGCCAATGAATATAAGGTAAAAGGGCAAGTTGGTCACGTTGAAAGATTCAATCCTGCATTTATCGCTACTAAAGATATGATTGAAAATCCAATGTTTATTGAAACCCATAGATTGGCAGAATTTAATCCTCGTGGTACTGATGTTCCTGTGGTTTTAGATTTGATGATTCACGATATCGATGCTATTTTGAGTGTTGTTCCTTCTAAAGTTAAACTTATTAATGCGAGTGGTGTTTCTGTAATTAGTGAAACCCCAGATATTGCAAATGCTCGAATTGAATTCGAAAATGGTTGCGTTGCCAACTTAACCGCGAGCAGAATTTCATTGAAAAATATGCGTAAATCTCGATTTTTTCAAAAAGATGCTTATATATCTGTTGATTTTCTTGAGAAAAAATGTGAAGTTGTAAAAATGAAAGATGCGCCAGAAGTTCCTGGCGATTTTGATATGATTTTGCAAAATGCAGAAGGTGTAAAAAAACAAATCTATTTTGCAAATCCCGATGTAGAACAAAATAACGCCATTTTAGACGAATTGGATTCATTCGCAGACGCGATTAATAACAACACAACCCCAGTAGTAACTTTAGAACAAGGAACCAATGCATTACGAGTTGCTTATCGAATAATTGATTGTTTTAATAAATAATATATGAAAATAATAGCTGTAATTGGAGCTGGAACAATGGGTAACGGAATTGCGCATACCTTCGCTCAAAGTGGATTTACCGTAAAATTAATTGATATTTCAGAGAAATCGTTGGATAAAGGAATGGCTACAATTGCTACGAATTTAGACCGAATGGTTGCCAAAGGCACTATTTCTGAAGAAGATAAATTCAAAACTATTTCCAATATTATTACTTATACCGACATAAAAGATGGCGTTGTAGGTGTTGATTTAGTGGTTGAAGCGGCAACAGAAAACGTAGAATTAAAACTGAATATTTTCAAACAACTCAATGAGGTTTGCTCACACAATACCATATTAGCATCCAATACTTCTTCTATTTCAATTACGCAAATAGCTGCAGTTGTTGCTCATCCTGAAAGAGTTATAGGAATGCACTTTATGAATCCTGTGCCCATTATGAAACTAGTAGAAATCATTCGTGGCTATAATACCTCAGATGAAGTTACAAAAATCATCATGGATTTATCTGAAAAATTAGTTAAAACTCCAGTAGAAGTGAATGATTATCCAGGATTTGTTGCCAATAGAATTCTGATGCCAATGATAAACGAGGCAATTGAAACCTTATACAATAAAGTTGCTGGTGTTTATGAGATTGATACCGTTATGAAATTAGGAATGGGACAACCGATGGGACCATTACAATTAGCAGATTTTATTGGACTTGACGTTTGTTTAGCCATTTTAAATGTAATGTATGATGGGTTCAAAAATCCTAAATATGCTCCTTGCCCACTTTTAGTGAATATGGTACGCGCTGGAAAACTAGGGTCTAAATCTGGTGAAGGTTTCTATGATTATAGTGACAGCAAAAAAGCAGAAAAAATCGCGAAACAATTCCATTCTTAATTTAATATTTATATGCCAATAAAAGAAAATTTACTCAAAATAAAATCCTCATTACCTGAACATGTAACCCTTGTTGCCGTTTCAAAAACCAAACCTGTCGCTGATTTAATGGAAGCCTATAATGTCGGTCAAAGAATTTTTGGAGAGAATAAAATCCAAGAAATGACCGAAAAATGGGAACAAATGCCAAAAGATATTCAATGGCACATGATTGGTCACATTCAAACGAATAAGGTAAAATTCATGGCGCCTTATGCAAGTTTGATTCATGGTGTTGATAGCCTTAAATTATTGGAAGAAATCAACAAACAAGCCTTAAAAAACAATAGAATTATTGATTGTTTGCTACAAATTCACATTGCCGAGGAAGAAACAAAGTTTGGTTTGGATGAAGAAGAATTAAACGATTTACTAACATCTGAATCATTTAAAAACTTAAATAATGTCAAAATTGTTGGTTTAATGGGAATGGCAACTTTTACAGAAAACCAAAACCAAATCAAGAAAGAATTTGAACATTTGAAAACTATTTTTGATAAGTTGGAACTTCAGAACACTAAAAACTGTGAACTGAACACTTTATCAATGGGAATGTCGGGTGACTATAAACTTGCAATTGTATGCGGAAGTACGATGGTTCGCATTGGAAGTAGTATATTTGGAGGACGATAACAATTTTAACCTTAAAAATTCAAAAAATTTACTGCATACTCGACATAGAAACCACTGGAGGACAATTCAACGAAGAGGGAATTACCGAAATCGCCATCTATAAATTTGACGGCCACGAAATTGTGGATCAATTTGTCAGTTTGGTCAATCCTGAAATCCCAATTCAGCCTTTTGTAGTAAATCTTACTGGGATTAATAACGTAATGCTACGTTCGGCTCCTAAGTTTTTTGAAGTCGCCAAACGCATAATTGAAATTACAAACGATTGCGTTTTAGTTGCCCATAATGCCTCTTTTGATTATCGAATTTTGAGAACTGAATTTCGCCGTTTGGGATACGATTTCAATCAAAAAACACTTTGCACCGTTGAATTATCCAAACAATTATTGCCCGAGCAAACTTCTCATAGTTTAGGGAAATTAGTTCGTGCACTTGGAATCCCAATGGCTGACCGACACCGCGCGAGTGGCGATGCATTGGCAACCGTAAAATTATTCCAATTGCTTTTAGCAAAAGACACTGAAAAAGTAATTGTAACCGAATTGATTAAAACAGAAATCCAAAAAGGAATCGATCCGAAATTATATACTATTATTGAAAGTTTACCTTCAAGGACAGGTGTCTATTATATTCATAATAAAGACAGTAAGTTAATTTATATTGGAAAAAGTAAGAATATTAAAAAACGAATCAACCAACATTTTACAGGAATTGACGTAAAATCGAAGAAAATCCAAAACGAAGTTTTTACCGTAACCTACGAAGAAACGGGAAGCGAATTAATTGCATTATTAAAAGAAAGTGAAGAAATTAAAATCCACAAACCAATATACAACAGGGCGCAGCGGAAAAATATCTTCAACTTGGCCTTGTATGTCGAAACTGATAAAAAAGGATATTTAAATTTAAAAATTCAAAAAACGGATGGTCGTCGCAAAGAAATAACCTCTTTCACAACCCTTCAAGAAGCGAAAGATACGTTGTTCAGAATTACCGCCGATTACAAATTATGCCAAAAATTTACAGGATTATATCTTACCAAAGAAGCCTGTTTTCAATATAAAATAAAAGAATGTGACGGGGCCTGCATTGGCGAAATCTCAGCCGAAGAATACAATTCAAGGGTTCAGGAATTTGTAAATAAAAATAGTTTTGAGAGTCAAAATATGATTGTTACCGATAAAGGTCGAAATATAAGCGAGCGAAGTGCCGTTTTAATTGAAAATGGCGTCTATAAAGGATACACATTTTACGATTTAAACTATCAAATTCACAAAATCGAAATTCTGAAAAATATCCTAATTCCGATGCAAAACAACCGCGATACGAGAAACATAATACAAAGTCACATCCGAAGAAGTAAGTATTTGAAAATTATAAAATTTTAATTTTTTTGGAGCTACCTGCCTGCCAGCGGGAAGGTTTCCAGCTATTCGTTACAATCCACGCGATTGCTTCGTGCCTCGCAATACCGTGGGATTTCCACAGCTATCTGGGCTAAAATATAACAACTAATGAAGTATTTAATAACCATCGTAGGGCCAACAGCAATAGGAAAAACTTCCTTGAGTATTGCTTTGGCAAACCATTTTGGGTGTGAAATAATTTCATGTGATAGCCGCCAATTTTTCAAGGAAATGACAATTGGTACTGCCGTTCCCAACGAGAAAGAACTTTCCGAAGCGACGCATCATTTTATTCATAACAAGTCCATTTTTGAAAATTACACCGTTGGTGATTTCGAAAAAGAAGCCATATCAAAACTCGACGAGCTCTATAAAACTTCCGATTTTGCAATTCTTGTTGGTGGTTCTGGATTATATGTAGATGCTGTTTTAAAAGGATTTGATGAATTTCCTGAAATTGAAAGCGCAATTCGCGAACAAGTAAATGCCGATTATGAAAAACTTGGAATTTCCTATTTACAACAAAAATTAGAAGAATTAGATTCCGACTATTATAAATCTATTAGCTTAGAAAATCCACAAACATTACAAAATCCACAAAGAATGATGCGATTCGTTGAAGTTTGCATTGGCTCAGGAAAACCGTATTCTTCTTTTATGAAAAAGAAAAATAACACTAGAAACTTCACTCCTATTATCATTGGATTAGAAGCTGACAGAAGTATGATTTACGATAGAATAAACCAGCGTGTTGATACTATGATAAGTGAAGGTTTATTGGCGGAAGCCGAAAAAGTGTTTCCAAATAAAAATTTAAACGCCCTACAAACTGTTGGTTACCGTGAATTGTTTGATTATTTTGAAGGAAAAATAACTTTAGAATTTGCCATTGAAGAAATCAAGAAAAATACTCGGAGATTTGCAAAACGACAATTAACGTGGTTTAAAAGAAATGAAAACACAAAATGGTTTGATTATTCTACCGATATAAAAAAAATTATAGAATTCATAAATAGTTCTTATTCGCATTAATATTAATTTTGCACATTGCACTTTTTTAAAGTAATTTTGCGCAACACAACAATAACTACAAAAAATGATTCACTTCTTCGGAAACCAGACCAATACGGTTTTTGCTGTTCAATCGCAAAACGAACTTTCTGCCCAAGACATTTCAAAATTAAACTGGCTTTTTGGCAATTCAAATAAAATAGAAAAATCCGTTCTAAATACAATTGGAACGGATTTTTTTGTTGGCCCAAGAGCTTCAATGATAACACCTTGGAGCACCAATGCCGTTGAAATCACTCAAAATATGGGAATTTCTGGAATCAACAGAATTGAAGAATTTCAAAAAGTAACGGCCGATTTTACTGATTTTGATCCAATGCTTTCTCAAAAATATGTTGAATTACAACAGGATATTTTTACGATAAATATTCAACCAGAAGCCATACTTGAAATTGATGATATTGCGAGTTATAATAAATCGGAAGGGTTGGCTTTGAATCAGGAAGAAGTTGATTATTTAGATGCGCTATCAACTAAAATTGATCGTAAACTAACTGATTCAGAAGTTTTTGGTTTTTCACAAGCCAATTCAGAACACTGCCGTCATAAAATTTTTAACGGAACATTTGTAATCGATGGTGAAGAAATGCCTTCTTCCCTATTCAAATTAATTAAGAAAACATCTGCTGAAAATCCAAACGATATTGTTTCTGCTTACAAAGATAATGTGGCATTTGTAAAAGGACCGCGAGTGCAACAATTTGCACCAAAAAGCGCAGATAAACCTGATTTCTATGAAACCAAAGATTTTGATTCTGTAATTTCATTAAAAGCAGAAACGCATAATTTTCCAACAACTGTTGAGCCATTTAACGGGGCAGCAACGGGTTCTGGCGGAGAAATTCGTGACCGATTAGCTGGCGGACAAGGTTCATTACCATTGGCTGGAACTGCAGTTTATATGACTTCATACTCCCGTTTATCTGAAAATAAACCTTGGGAAAACGGAATGGCGGAAAGAAAATGGCTGTACCAAACTCCTATGAATATTTTGATTAAAGCATCCAATGGCGCTTCTGATTTTGGAAATAAATTCGGTCAACCTTTAATTACAGGTTCTGTCTTAACATTTGAACACGATGAAAATAATCGCAAATTAGGATACGACAAAGTCATTATGCAAGCAGGTGGAATTGGTTACGGTAAATTAGACCAAGCCATTAAGAAAAAACCAAAAGCAGGAGATAAAATCGTAATTTTAGGTGGTGACAATTATAGAATTGGAATGGGTGGAGCGGCAGTTTCATCAGCAGATACAGGTGCTTTTAGTTCTGGAATTGAGTTGAATGCCATTCAACGCTCGAACCCAGAAATGCAAAAAAGAGCTGCAAATGCCATTCGTGGATTGGTTGAAAGTGACTTAAATCCAATTGTTTCAATTCACGACCACGGAGCTGGTGGACATTTGAATTGCCTTTCAGAATTAATCGAAGAAACGGGTGGATTGATTGATTTAGACAAATTGCCAATTGGAGATCCAACACTTTCTGCAAAGGAAATTATTGGAAACGAATCTCAGGAAAGAATGGGATTGGTAATTGCGCCAAAAGACATTGAATTACTTCAAAAAATAGCCGACAGAGAACGTTCGCCAATGTACCAAGTTGGAGATGTTACCGATAACAATCGCTTTACATTTGAATCCAAAACTACGGGCCAAAAACCGATGGATTTTGCCTTAGAAGATTTCTTCGGAAGTTCGCCAAAAACAGTAATTACAGATGTTACAGTTGATACAAATTATTCTGATTTAAATTATTCTCAAGATAAAATCACGACCTATTTAGAGCAAGTTTTACAGTTAGAAGCTGTTGCCTGTAAAGATTGGTTGACCAATAAAGTCGATCGTTGTGTAGGTGGAAAAGTAGCTAAACAACAATGTGTTGGTCCATTGCAATTACCATTAAATAATTGCGGCGTAATGGCTTTAGATTATTTAGGAAAAGAAGGAATTGCAACTTCCATTGGACATTCACCAATTGCGTCATTAATAGACCCTATAGCGGGAACAAGAACGGCGATTGCAGAAGCGTTATCGAATATTGTTTGGGCACCAATAAAAGACGGAATGAACGGACTTTCTTTGTCTGCCAACTGGATGTGGGCTTGTAAAAACGAAGGGGAAGACGCTCGTTTGTATGCTGCAGTAAAAAGTTGTTCGAATTTTGCAATCGAATTGGGAATTAATATTCCAACAGGAAAAGATTCACTTTCGATGAAACAGAAATATCCAACTGACGAAGTAATTGCACCGGGAACGGTAATTATTTCAGCGGGTGGAAATTGTATTGATGTTAAAAAAGTAGTAGAGCCCGTTTTGCAAAAAGACGGTGGTTCAATTTATTACATCAATCTATCACAGGATAATTATAAATTGGGTGGAACTTCATTTGCTCAAATATTGAATACCATTGGAACAGAAGTGCCAACCATTAAAGATTCTAAATTCTTTAAAAATGCATTTAATGTAATTCAAGAATTAATTTTAGAAAATGAAATTATTGCCGGCCATGACATTGGAAGTGGTGGATTAATTACCACTTTATTAGAAATGTGTTTTAGCCCCCTAACCCCCGAAGGGGGAACTAATAAAATGGAAGAAGCTGGAATGAAAATTTCATTTGATTCATTTGAAGAAAAAGATCTTATTAAAATATTGTTTTCTGAAAATATTGGAATTGTATTCCAAACCAAAAATGATGCTGTAATTGAAAATAAACTTACAAACAACGGGATTGAATTTTTCAAAATTGGTTCTGTAACCAATACCGGAACTTTAGACCTTGGACATTTGACTTTAGACATTCATAAATACAGAGATATTTGGTACAATACCTCTTTTTTATTAGACCAAAAACAATCTAAAAACGGAATGGCGCAAGCACGTTTTGAGAATTATAAAAAGCAACCTTTAAACTATACTTTTCCAACACATTTTACAGGAAAAAAACCAGTTATTGATGCTTCAAAACCACGTCCGAAAGCGGCTATTATTCGTGAAAAAGGAAGTAATTCGGAGCGTGAAATGGCAAATGCAATGTATTTGGCAGGTTTTGATGTTAAAGATGTTCACATGACCGATTTGATTTCGGGACTTGAAAATCTTGAAGAAATTCAGTTTATTGGTGCCGTTGGTGGGTTCTCCAATTCAGATGTTTTAGGAAGTGCCAAAGGTTGGGCGGGAGCTTTTTTATACAATGAAAAAGCAAAAACCGCGCTTGACAATTTCTTTAAAAGAGAAGACACTTTGTCTGTTGGAATTTGTAACGGATGCCAATTGTTTATGGAATTGGAAGTCATCAATCCTGAGCATGAAGTTCATGGAAAAATGAAACACAATATATCGAATAAACACGAAAGTGGATTTACTTCTGTGACCATTCAAGAGAATAATTCCGTGATGTTGTCTACATTAGCAGGAAGCACATTGGGAGTTTGGATTTCCCATGGAGAAGGTAAATTTAATTTGCCTTTGGCTGAAGAAAATTACAATATCGTTTCAAAATATGCCTATTCCGATTATCCTGCAAATCCAAATGGTTCCGATTATAATACCGCCATACTTTGTGACAAAACGGGACGACATTTAGTGATGATGCCGCACATTGAGCGTTCAACATTCCAATGGAATTGGGCGAATTATCCAAATGACCGAAACGATGACGTTTCGCCATGGTTAGAAGCTTTTGTAAATGCGAGAAAATGGATTGAAAAAAATTAAAAAATATTTACATAAAAAAAACTCATGATTGATCATGAGTTTTTTTATGCGAATTTGGAAAATTACTTTTTTTCGATATT
>JBIIFA010000076.1:0-8499 GCA_044237565.1 Flavobacterium sp. | reverse complement strand
GGATTATATCGTTTACAATCAGTTAACAGAAGCGCGTTGGGACATTAAAAACTTTATGGAATTTGCAAAAAGCAACGATCCAAAAACAATTGTTGATATGCAAAATGGTCAAAAAGTGCATTTTTATCCAACCAAAAAAATCCGTCTTCTAATAGACAAAAACAATATTATTAAAAACAAAGTAGTCAATCCAAAATTCTATGATTCCATAGTTCCTTATATTGATATTGATATTAAAGGAAGAGCGATTTACAAAAACCGTTTGATGATGTTGGACATTGTTGCCAATAATAATTGGAAACGACCAATCTATTTTTCGCCTGGAAGTTTTGGCGATGATGATTATATTTGGATGAAAGAGTACCTTCAATTGGATGGAATGGTTTACAAATTAGTTCCTGTAAAAACGCCGTTACCAAAAGAGGCGAGCCAACACGATATGGGTTCAATTGATTCCGATAAAATGTATGATTTGATTATGAAATGGGATTGGGGCAACGGTGATAGTTCAAAAATTTATCACGATCCTGAAACCCGTAAAAATAGTATTTCCTATAGAACCAACATTTCAAGATTGATGGAACAGTTGATTAACGAAGGTAAATTTGCGAAAGCGGAAAAAGTAATTGATTTGGCAATGGCGAAAATGCCTTTGAAATATTACGATTATTATACTATGGTTGAGCCTTTTGCAAGTGGGTATTATGCGATTGGCAAAAAGGAAAAAGCACGTAAATTGCTAAATGAATTAACGACAAAATACAAAGAGCAATTAAAATATTACAGTGCTTACAAGCCATCGGATTTAGGTTCTGTAGCAATGGAAGTGGTCACTAATATTGAGCGTTACAGAAGTTTATTGGAAGTGATGAAAAACAGTGAAGACATATCATTTTATAACGAAAACAAAAAGGTTTTCAATATGTATAATAAAATGTTTGAGCGTTTTGGTCGTGATAATGAATAGAAAATAATAGTTTCAACTATTTATCAGCCACGAATTACACAAATTTTCACCAATTAATTCGTGAAAATTTGTGAAATTTGTGGCTTATTTTTTTAAAAAAAAAGTTTTATGAGTTTCTATTGGATAAAAACAAATTTCTTAGTTAAGAAACTGTTCTCAAAATACGTTTGGGATGTTCCGAACAATGAAAAAAAAGTATTTTTAACTTTTGATGATGGGCCAACGCCTGAAATTACCAAATGGACTTTATCACAATTAGAGAAATTTGAAGCCAAAGCCACCTTTTTTTGCATTGGTGACAATATAAATAAGTTTCCAGAAATCTTTAATTCGTTAATTTTAAAAGGACATTCCGTGGGAAATCATACTTTCAATCATTTGAAAGGTTGGGAAACTTCCACTAAAGAATACATTGAAAACGTAGCATTTTGTCAGGAAGCTATTTCAAAACATTCTAAAATAGTAAATTTAAAACCAGCAATCTTCAGACCGCCTTACGGAAGAATAAAACGCAATCAAGCGAAAGAATTACGCAAATTGGGATATAAAATTATTATGTGGGACATTCTCACTGCCGATTTTGATGCTGATGTAAATCCAGTACAATGTTTGCAAAATGTATTGCAAAATGTAACTTCTGGAAGTATTATTGTATTTCACGATAGCAAAAAAGCGTTCCGAAATTTAGAATATGCGTTACCAAAAACGTTAGAATTCTTGAAAGAAAATGGCTTTTCCTTTGCTATTTTGGAATAAATCTAAAAAAAAGTAAAAAATAATAGAAATTAGAATGAAAAATGCAGTTATTTTTTCAAATAAAGGGTAAAATAATACTGAAAAAGGGAATTTTTGAGCTTAAAGTTGCTCTTGAACAAGACCAATAATTGTGTTGGCATCAAGTTCCCCAGATTGCCTCCAAACCATTTGACCTTCTTTGTAAATCATTAAAGTTGGAAGTCCTTTAATTCGTAAAGCATCGGCTAATTCTTGATTTTTATCAACATCAATTTTAATGACTTTCGCTTTGTCACCAAGGGCTGCGGCCACATCTCTAATAACAGGATGCATAGAAACCGATGGCTCGTTCCATTCCGTGTAAAAATCAATTAGCACTGGCAATTGAGTATTTATAAGTTCTCCAAATTTTGACATAAAACCAAAAATTTAATATAATTTAGACTTCTGAATAGAGATAATACGGTACAAATATAAGGAATTTAACAAATTACACTGTATATTTTCCTTTTTTTAGTTCTATCACAGTAATTTCTGGCATTATTCCAACACGTCCCGGATAAGCGTGAAACCCAAATCCTCTGTTCACATAAACGTATCTTCCTTTGTTTTCGTATAAACCAGCCCATTGTTTATAGACATATTGCGCCAAACTCCACTTTATAAATCCTGGAATTTCAATGCCAAATTGCATTCCGTGCGTGTGTCCAGATAATGTTAGATGAAAATGTTTGTCGTGATTTTTCACTTCATATTCCCAATGTGACGGGTCGTGACTCATTAAAATCTTGAAATCGTCCTTAGTCAAATTGGCAGAAGCCAAATTAATATCACCGACTTTTTTGAAATTATTACCCCAATTTTCAACTCCTACAAGGGCAATTTTATCTTCTCCTTTTTGTATAATTCTATGTTCATTCAATAAAAGTTTAAAATCAATTTGCCTGTGTAAATCTTTTATAGCTTCAAAATTATCCGCTTTTTCTTGTTCTGTTGGCCAAGTTACATATTCCCCATAATCGTGATTTCCAAGAACGGAATATTTCCCGTATTCGTGTTTTTTGATACGATTGAAAGTGTCAATCCAAGGGTGCATTTCTTTGGCATCTGTATTAACAATATCGCCTGTAAACAAAATCATATCCGAATTTTGTTCGTTTACCAAATCAATAGCGTAATTAATTTTATCAGGATTATCAAAACTTCCGCTGTGAACATCCGAGATTTGTGTTATTTTGAAACCATCAAAAGCATCTGGTAAATCGGGATAAAAAATTTGCTGTTTAATTACTTTATAATTGTATTTTCCTTTTGTAACGGCATAAATTAAAGATAAAAAAGGAACAGCCGCCAATCCTAATCCTATCTGACTGACGAATTTTCGTCTTGAAGCAAGAAAATCAATATCGCTATTATAATTTGAAAAATAATTCACCGTTCCCGCACCAATTCTAAAAATATCCTCGCCCATTAATACTAATGCCATTACGATTTTTGGGATATAAACCAATAAAAGAAGCGCCATTGTATACATCGTTTGCTTGGTTTGACCAACGGATCGGTCGAATTGCATAAAGGAATAAACGATAAAAATTAGGAGAAAAAAACTGATGATTTGATAGGAAACCAGCATCCATTTCAACTTGAGTAAAGTTCGTAGTGCTTGGTATGCGTAAATGTCGATAATCAATAAAATCAGACAAAGAAAAAGTATGCGAAAAACCATTTAAATAAAATTTTTGACAAAATAACGACTAAAATAGGAAAAAGATACTTCCGTTAAATAAAAATTAACTTGATATGTAAACTTTAGATTACGATTGTTTATTTTTACAGATTAAATTATACCTTATTATATATGTCAGCTCAAAAACGATTGTTTCTCTTAGATGCTTATGCTTTAATTTTTCGTGGTTATTATGCTTTTATAAAAAACCCAAGAATAAATTCAAAAGGATTAGATACGTCCGCAATTATGGGATTTATGAATTCGTTGATGGATGTCATAAAACGGGAAAAACCAGATCATTTGGCGGTTGCATTTGACAATGGCGGAAGTGATTTGAGAAACGAAATTTTTCCAGAATACAAATCCCATCGCGAAGCAACTCCCGACGCAATCAAAATTGCAGTTCCTTATATTCAAGAATTATTAAAGGCGATGCACATTCCAATTATCGAGGTAAAAGGTTATGAAGCGGATGATTTAATTGGTACAATTGCTAAACAAGCGGAGAAACAAAACTACAAAGTTTTTATGGTTACGCCCGATAAAGATTTTGCGCAATTGGTTTCCGAAAACATATTTATGTACAAACCTGCCCGAATGGGAAATGGAATTGAGATATGGGGAATTCCTGAAGTTTTAGCAAAATTTGAAATTGAAAGACCAGACCAAGTAATAGATTTCTTAGGAATGATGGGCGATGCAGCCGATAATATTCCCGGTCTTCCGGGTGTTGGCGAAGTTACGGCCAAGAAATTATTGAAAGAATTTGGCACAATGGAAAATCTTTTGGCAAATACCGATAAGCTAAAAGGGAAAATGAAAGAGAATATTGAAGCCAATAAGGAAAAAGGAATTTTGTCAAAAACATTAGCAACAATTCTCTTGGATTGCCCAGTTGTTTTTGATGAAAAGGATTATGAATTATCGACTCCAGATGTTGACAAAACAGATGCGTTATTCAATGAATTGGAATTTAGAAGAATGGCGGAACAATTTGATGCTATTTTTAGAAAAGGCGGAACTCCAACTCAAATGAATCCTGTTGACGAAGCCAAATTATACAAAAAACCGCAACCTAAAAACGAAGAACAATTTGATCTTTTTGGAAGTACACTTCACGATGAAACTTCGGATGATACGCGCCATCAATATTACAATACTTTAGAAAATACAACCCATTTTTACCAAATTATTCAAGGTGAATTGGGATTGAAATTGCTATTGCAAAATTTAGAAAACCAAACTTCGGTATGTTTTGATACTGAAACAACGGGTTTAGATGCATTGCACGCGGAATTAGTGGGAATTTCATTTTCGTATGAAAGAGGAAAAGGATTTTATGTTCCTTTTCCAGAAAATCAAGACGAAGCACAAATTTTAGTCAATAAATTCATTCCGTTTTTTGAAAATGAAAGTATTGAAAAAATTGGTCAAAACTTAAAATACGACTTAAAAATACTTTCTAATTATTCTATTTCTGTAAAAGGGAAAATGTTTGACACGATGATTGCGCATTATTTGATTAATCCTGACATGCGCCATAATATGGATATTTTATCGGAAACATATTTAAAATACGCGCCAAAATCTATTGAAGATTTAATTGGGAAAAAAGGAAAAAATCAACGGTCGATGCGCGATGTGGCTTTGGAAGAAATCAAAGAATATGCCGTTGAAGATGCTGATGTAACTTTACAACTCAAAGAAATTTTTACCTTAGAATTAGAAAAAACAGAAACCAAAAAACTCTTTGAAGAAATTGAAATTCCATTGGTAAAAGTTTTAGCCGATATGGAAAAAGAAGGGATTCGAGTAGATGTTGACTTTTTGAAATCGTTGTCGCACGATTTAGGAAATGATATCAAAAAATTGGAAACTACCATTTATGAAATTGCGGGAGAGAAATTCAATTTGGCTTCTCCGAAACAATTAGGTGATATTTTATTTGACAAATTGAAAATTGGCGGTGCCAAACAAAAAAAGACGAAAACAGGGCAATATGCTACTGGCGAAGAGATTTTAAATTACTTGGTAAACGAGCACGAAATCGTAAAAGCAATTCTTGATTGGCGCCAATTGGTGAAGTTGCAAAATACGTATGTTGATGCGTTGCCAAACCAAGTTGATACCATTACGCACCGAATTCACACCGATTATATGCAAACTGTGGCGGCTACTGGAAGGTTGAGTTCCAATAATCCGAACTTGCAAAACATTCCAATCCGAACAGAAAGAGGCCGTCAAATTCGAAAAGCATTTGTGGCTCGTGATGATAACTACACCTTAGTTTCTGCGGATTATTCTCAAATAGAACTTCGAATTATTGCGGCTTTAAGTGGTGAAGAAAATATGATTCATTCGTTCCTTAATAATGAAGACATTCACAAATCTACAGCTTCAAAAGTTTTCAATGTGCCTTTGGAAGAAGTTACTCGCGAACAAAGAAGTCACGCTAAAACGGTAAATTTTGGTATTATTTACGGGGTTTCTGCCTTTGGATTGAGCAATCAAACGTCGCTTTCCCGTTCAGAAAGTGCGGCATTGATTGAAGCATATTATCAAACCTATCCAAGATTGAAAGCCTATATAAATGAGCAAATTCAGTTTGCAAGAGAACACGGATATACGCAAACTATTTTAGGAAGACGCCGTTATTTGAAAGATATAAATTCTCAAAATGCCATTGTTCGTGGGGGCGCTGAACGAAATGCGGTTAACGCACCAATTCAAGGAAGCGCTGCGGATATTATCAAAATCGCAATGATTACTATTCACAAAAAACTAACAGATGAAAATTGGAAAAGTAAAATGCTTTTGCAAGTTCACGATGAGTTGGTTTTTGATGTTCACAATTCTGAATTAGAAAAAATAAAACCGATGATTAAATATGAAATGGAAAATGCATTTACATTAAATGTTCCGTTGACTGTTGAAATCGGACAAGGTAACGATTGGTTGGCAGCGCATTAATAAAAAAGGAACTTATAAAATTATAACTTTTTAGTAGACTCTCTTTCTCGTAATTCGGTTTTGATAACCGTAGTTTTATAAGGATTTTCTTCTTCTTTACTTTCAAGTCTTTCGATAAGCAATTTCGCAGCGGCTTCTCCGATTTCAGGACCGTGCTGACTCACCGTAGTTAAACTTGGGGACAATCGTCTTGAGGCCAAAATACCATCTGCAAACCCAATTATTGAAAGGTTTTCTGGTATTTTATAACCTCGTTTAAGCCCAATTCTTAGAGCTGCTACAGAGTCGGTTTCGTCCAATGCAAAAATTCCATCAATGGTATTATTTTCAAAAACAGTTTCAATTTTATTCTTTAAATCTTCTTCAGAATCTGTTCTGACAATTAAATTTTGATTGATTGATATGTTATTGTCTTCCAACGCTTTTATATACCCTTCAAATCTCAATTTTCCAACGCCTAAATTATCAATCGAAGAAAACAAAGCAACGTTCTTGCATCCTAAATCAATTAAATGTTGGGTCGCATTTCTTGCAGAATCAAAATCGTCAACAGTTACTTTATCACAATCTACTTCTTCTGTAGTTCTGTCAAACATAACAATTGGAGTTCCGTCGTTTATTATTTCTTTGAAATGGCTGTATTCTTGTAATTTTTGAGCTTCTTCAGAAATCGACAAAATAAATCCATCAATTGTGCCATTGCTCAAAATTTCGAGGGCGTGAATTTCTTTTTCAATGGATTCATTAGAAATACACATAATAACGTTATATCCTTTGGCTTCAGCTACTTTTTCAATTCCAGTGAAAACTTTGGCGAAAAAAGAATTTAATATATTTGGAATAATTACACCTATAGTTTTCGTTTTTCTACTTTTTAAGTTGATACCAATAACATTGGGTTTGTAATTTTTGAGTTTTGCGTATTCTTTTATTCTGATTTTAGTTTGAGTACTAATTTCAGGGCTATCATTTAATGCTTTCGAAACCGTAGAAACAGAAACGAGAAGTTCTTTGGCAATTTGTTTTAAGGTAGCTTTGGATTTCATTGTAAATTTAATTAAGTGTAAAAGTATGAAAAAGGTAACAATTTATTTTAAAAAAATTAAAATGTTAACTGATTTTTAATGTAAAAGGGTCATTTGCATTTTATAAAAATCAAATATTTAAGAAAATTGACAAAAAAATTCATTGAAATCAGATAGAATTAATAGCTTATTTTTAATTTTAGGGTGTTAATTTAAAGAATATTAAAGGGTAATAAATGATGCTTTAAAATAATCTTAATCAGGTATTTGTATTTAAAATAATTAATTGTACTTTTGCAACCCCTTTATTGGGGATGGAATGTTTAATTAAAAATATATTATGGACGCATTAAGCTACAAGACACAATCAGCAAGCAAAGCCACCGTTACAAAAGAGTGGATCATTGTTGATGCAGATGGGCATAACTTAGGTCGTCTTGCTTCAAAAGTCGCAATGATTTTGAGAGGTAAGTACAAACCAAGTTACACACCACACGTCGACTGCGGAGATAACGTAATCGTTATCAACTCAGAGAAAATTAACCTTACAGGTAACAAAATGGATGAAAAAACATACATCCGTCACACTGGTTATCCTGGAGGACAAAGAACTTTAACTGCTAAAGTATTGCAAGCAAAAAACCCTGCATTATTAGTAGAAAAAGCTGTAAAAGGAATGTTGCCTAAAAACAAATTAGGAGCTGAACTTTTTAGAAATTTAAATGTTGTTGTAGGTTCAGAGCACAAACAAGGAGCTCAAAAGCCTAAAACTGTTAACCTAAACGATCTTAAGTAATGGGAGTTATTCACAAAATCGGTAGAAGAAAAACCGCTGTTGCACGTGTATATGTTTCGGAAGGAACAGGAGTTATCGTTGTAAACAAAAAACCTTTTGCAACCTATTTTCCAACAGCTACTTTACAGTACAAAGTTTTGCAAGCAATGTCATTAACTGACAATGTTTCTAACTATGATGTGAAAGTAAATGTTTACGGAGGTGGTTCAACAGGTCAAGCAGAAGCTGTGAGAATGGCTATTGCAAGAGTTATGTGTGAAGTTGGCGAAGGAAACAG
>JBIIFA010000202.1:0-3309 GCA_044237565.1 Flavobacterium sp. | reverse complement strand
TTCTGATTTTTATAAAGAGTGGCGAATAATCAAGGTACTTTTATTTTCTATTTGTTCCTTTTTTCCTTTCAAAATCATTTGGGCTAGAATTTTTCCCATCGCAACAAAATCAGTAGATATGGTTGTGATGCCATTTTCCACCACTTTTTTCAAAGGGGTTTCGTTATAAGATATGATTCCGAAATCTACGCCAAGTATTAAATTTTGTAGCTTAGATTTTTCAATAACTTTTACTAAATCCCTATCGTCAGGAATAATATATACCTCACCTTTTTTTATTTCCCGGTCTTTAAACTCAGTAATAACTGCATAACTAAATTCGAAATCTTTACAGAATTTTTTAAAGCCAATTTTCATCCCTAAGGGCTCCCTAAATCCCGGAAAAATCAGGATTAGTTTTTCGTATTTGTTTAATTTGGTTTTACCTTTTTCTAAACCATTGAAAATGTCTTTCTGGTGATTCTGATATACCGCAGGAAAGGATTTTAATTCCGAATTTGTTTGGTCTAATATATAAATCTCATCAACTGGTAGGGTTTTTATGATTGCTGATGCTCCAACTAAATTAGTGGGCATAATAATATATTTAGTATAATTTCCATTGCTGTCATTGATTATTTTTCGAAAAACCTGAAGATTAAAATGATGAAAGAAAATATCAACTTGTATGCCTTTTCCAATGTTTTCAATAAAGGAATTGTATAGGTCTTCCTTGAAAATATTCAGTTCTTCAAAAAGTAAAAAAACGCGTTGTTTTATTTTGACTTCAGTACTTTTGACATAGTAGCCTTTGCCTAGAATAGCGTATATAATGCCTCGTTTTTTTAACTCTTCATAAGCCTGTAAAACGGTGTCCCGAGATATAGAAAACTCAAGACATACTTTGTTTATGGAGGGTAGTTTTTCATCCTTTTTTAAATGACCTTTCTCAATTGTTTTTTCAATTGAGGAAATGATTTGTTTGTACTTTGGTATTCCTTGATTATTTTGAATAGTTATGACACGCATAATTTTTTTTACAAAAATACATAAAAACTGGTAGGTACTAGTATGTAAAATAATGATATTTAATTTAATTTTGAATTTCACTTTTGATAAAAAAAATATAAAAATAATAATGAATTCATTTTTAAATAAGTATTCTATAATCAAATTCTTTGGAAATTTGCCTGATGGAGGTGTTATTGATTCTTGTGAACTAACCAATAAAAACGGAATGCAATTGAAGGTTATCACTTATGGAGCCACCATAACCTCATTAAAGATACCCTTGAAAAATGATAAATTTTTGGATGTTGTTTTAGGTTTTGATACGATGGAAGCCTATTTAAATTCTTTCCAGTTAAAGGGTGCACCGTATTTTGGAGCAACAGTAGGGCGTTATGCAGGCAGAATTAACAATAGTACTTTTAGCTTGAATGGCAAATCAATTGATTTGAATAGCAATAATAATGGGCATTCCTTGCATGGCGGAAATAGTGGCTTTAGCCAAAAACAATGGAAGATAAAAAACGTGACCGAAGGAGAAAACCCATCCATAACTTTAAGTTATTTCAGTCCTAATGGGGAAGAAAATTACCCTGGAGATTTATCGATTGATTTGACCTACACTTTATCAGATGACAATGAATTGATTATTGAGTACGTTGCCACTACTTCGGAGGACACAGTAATTAACTTGACCCATCACAGCTATTTTAATCTTGATGGGCATAATTCCACTATTTTAGAACAGGATTTGTCAATTAATTCCAATAAAATATTGGAAACCAATGAACACAATATTCCAACTGGTCAATTTTTGAATTTAGAAAACAATCTTTTTGATTTTAACCAAGCCAAAAAATGCCCTCAGACAATAGATACCACTTTTATTTTGAATGATGGTGAGAAAATCTCGGCTTCCCTTTTCAGCCCTAAAAATAATTTAGAAATGTTAGTCTATACAAATCAACCGGCTGTTCATATTTATGTGGGAGGAAATTGTTTTAATGTAATAAAAGGCAAGGAAAATGCAGATTACCACCCTTTGAGTGGGATTTGTTTTGAAACTCAAAATTTTCCGGATGCACCTAATCACGATCATTTCCCTAATGCTATTTTAAAAAAAGACGAAGTATATCAACACAAGACTATGTATAAATTTCAAAATTAGGTAAGTCCTATGTACAAGAAATTTAAATATAAACAATCAAATTATAAATAATGAATGAGATTTTAATACAAAACACAACTGATTTTTTTAAAGAAAAATTTGGGAATATACCCGATAAAATAGTTCTTTCCCCAGGGAGAATTAATATTATTGGCGAACACATCGATTATAATGATGGGTATGTTTTGCCAGCTGCCATTGATAAAATTATTTGTTTTACTTTTGAAAAAAACAATTCGAATACCGCCAATGTCCAAGCCATAGATTTGAATGAATCACTAGTAATTGATGTTACAAAAGAAGAAATAGTAAGCGAAATCGTTTGGACTAATTATTTACGCGGTGTTTTGTTTCAATTAAAATTAAAAGGATACAAAATAGGCGGTTTTAACTGCGCCTTTAGTAGTAATATTCCCATTGGTTCTGGTTTGTCTTCTTCGGCAGCCTTAGAATGTGGCTTTTTATTCGGAATTAATGAAATGTTTAATTTGGGAATAAAACCAATCGATATGGCTTTAATGGGACAAAGTGCAGAGCACTGGGTTGGAATTAATTGTGGCATCATGGATCAGTTTTCTAGTGTAATGGGATTAGAAAACAAAGTAATAAAAATTGATTGCCGTACTTTGGATTATACCTACCACGATGCTAATTTTGTTGATTATTCGTTAATCTTATTTGATAGCAACGTACAACATTCCTTATTTACATCAGAATACAATAATCGACGTATAGAATGTAACGAAGGATTAAGCATTATCAATGAAAATTATCCTGAAATTGAAAGTTTCAGAGACTGTAATGAAGAATTATTAATTGGTTTGAAATCTAAAATGACGGACAATGTCTTTAGAAGAAGTTTATATGCTGTAAAAGAAATAAAACGTGTCATTCAAGCTTGTGCAGCCCTTGACAAAGGGGATATTAAAACACTAGGGGAATTAATGTTTGAAACACACGATGGATTGTCTAAAGACTATGAAGTAAGTTGCGCCGAATTGGACTATCTAGTAGATTTGGCCAAAATCGATGAGGATGTAATTGGTTCTCGTTTAATGGGAGGTGGTTTTGGAGGTTGCACCATCACTTTGGTAAAAAAGGGAAGTGAAAGTACTGTAAAAGAGAAATTTACCAAATTATATGCAGACCAATTT
>JBIIFA010000201.1:0-3319 GCA_044237565.1 Flavobacterium sp. | reverse complement strand
TCCGCCTTCTTCCATAGAATGCATGAATTCATCACCGTATTTTATAATTCCTGACTCTAACATCTCACGAAGTAAGTCATTTCCTTCACGTGTTCTTTCACCTACTCCTGCGAATACAGAAAGTCCACCGTGACCTTTTGCTATATTGTTAATCAACTCTTGAATCAATACTGTTTTACCAACACCAGCACCACCGAACAATCCAATTTTTCCTCCTTTTGAGTAAGGCTCAATTAAATCGATTACTTTAATACCTGTGAATAAAACTTCTGATGAAGTTGATAAATCTTCAAATCTTGGTGCTTGACGGTGAATTGACATTCCGTTTTCGCCTGTTTTTGGTAAATCTCCTAAACCATCAATTGCATCTCCGATTACGTTGAATAAACGACCGTATACGTCTGGTCCAATTGGCATTTTTATAGGATTTCCTGTACCTACAACTTCATAACCTCTACTTAAACCATCCGTAGAGTCCATCGAAATGGTACGAACCGTATTTTCACCAATGTGAGATTGTACTTCAAGTACTAATAATGTACCGTCTTTCTTAGTGATTTCTAATGAATCATAAATTTTTGGAAGTTCGACATCTTTACCATTGAAAACTACATCCACTACTGGCCCGATGATTTGCGATACTTTTCCTATTACTTTTGACATTGCTTATGTATTTATTAAATAGCTAATTAGGTTTGTGAAATTCAATTTTCCCATACATATAATATAGGTTTGTTTTTCAAAGCGCAAAGATAATTTTTTAAAACATAAAAATCAATACTAATTTGAGAAAAAAGTAGGATTTTTTATTAATTTTTTTTTTTAGATATAAAGAGACCTATTATTACAAACAAAGAAATCAAAATGACAAAATTCACATTTCATTTCAAGTTCATTTGATTTCAAAAAAAAACTGCCCAAAGTATAATTTGGACAGTTAGTTTTAAAAGTGCGGATAATAGGACTCGAACCTACACGCCTTGCGGCACCAGATCCTAAGTCTGGCATGTCTACCAATTTCACCATATCCGCAAAATTGTGAGTGCAAATATACAACTAATTATAAATTATGACCCAAAAAATAAATCTTTTTTATTTTTTGAATTTGCGAAGCAATTAATAAATTATAAATTTTTTCAAACTCTTTTTTTGTATTTTTGAAGTTCTAAAAAACTACTTTTTACCATGAATACAATAAAAGCTTACGTTCAAGAAAACAAGACTCGCTTCATAAACGAGTTAATCGAATTATTAAAACTCCCATCAGTTAGCGCCGATGCCGCTTACTCTCAAGACGTTATCAATACTGCCGATGCGGTAAAAGTGAGCCTTGAAAAAGCAGGTTGCAACTTTGTAGAAATTTGCGATACTCCCGGTTATCCAATTGTTTTTGGCGAACATATTATCGATGAAAATCTTCCAACAGTTCTCGTTTATGGACATTACGACGTACAGCCTGCAGATCCAATAGAGTTATGGACGTCTCCACCTTTTGAACCTGTAATTAAAACTACTGAAATTCACCCGGAAGGCGCTATTTTTGCTCGAGGAGCATGCGACGACAAAGGGCAAATGTACATGCACGTCAAAGCTTTTGAATATATGATTGCCAATAAAAATTTACCGTGCAACGTGAAATTCATGATAGAAGGTGAAGAAGAAGTAGGTTCTAAAAGTTTGAGCTGGTTTGTAGAACGCAACCAAGAAAAACTAAAATGCGATGTAATTCTAATTTCCGATACTGGAATGATTTCCAATCAACAGCCTTCAATTACAACTGGTTTGCGAGGTTTGAGCTACGTAGAAGTGGAAGTTACAGGTCCAAATCGCGATTTACATTCAGGTTTATATGGCGGCGCTGTTGCCAATCCAATTAATGTGCTTGCCAAAATGATTGCATCACTTCACGATGAAAACAATCACATCACCATACCAGGTTTCTATGATAATGTCGAAGAATTATCGCTTGAAGAACGTGCCGAAATGGCAAAAGCGCCCTTCAGTTTAGAAAACTATAAAAAAGCACTAAACCTCAACGACATCTATGGCGAAAAAGGCTACGTAACCAACGAAAGAAATTCCATCAGACCAACATTAGACGTCAACGGAATTTGGGGCGGCTACACTGGCGAAGGCGCAAAAACTGTTATTGCAAGCAAGGCGTATGCTAAAATTTCAATGCGATTGGTTCCAAATCAAGACTGGGAAACCATTACCGAATTATTCACAAAACATTTCACAAGTATTGCTCCTGCTGGCGTAACCGTAAAAGTCACACCGCATCACGGCGGTCAAGGTTATGTAACACCAACAGACAGCATTGGTTATAAAGCTGCGAATATGGCCTACACAGAAACCTTTGGCGTTCCTGCAATTCCAGTTCGTTCTGGAGGAAGCATCCCAATTGTGGCACTATTTGAAAAAGAGCTAAAAAGCAAAACAATCCTTATGGGATTTGGTTTAGATAGCGACGCCATTCACTCGCCAAACGAACATTTCGGAATTTTCAATTACCTAAAAGGAATCGAAACCATCCCGTTATTCTACAAATATTTCGTCGAATTAAGCAAGTAAAACATTTTATATATTTACCAAATCCGTTCAGCAATGAGCGGATTTTTTATTTGGGCGTGCCCTCGTTTAGAACGTAATTGCGAAGTAAGAAGCAACCGTTAAACTCGGTCGGGCATTCCGCTGCAATCTTTGTTCCATTTCATTCCACAAAGGATTTCCGCTGCAGTCCCTCACGCGAAACCGAGAAAGCAAAATGTTAAAGTTTTGCTCTATGTTTGTAGAATTGATTTTTAATTCTACATTTGTAGAATAAATTCTAATAATGTAGAACAAATGCAATTATCCAATTCAGAAGAACAATTAATGGAACACCTTTGGAAACTCGAAAAAGCTTTCATGAAAGATTTACTCGAAGCGTATCCAAAACCAAAACCTGCAACAACAACCGTGGCAACGTTGTTGAAAAGAATGATTGACAAAAAATTTGTTTCCTATACTGCATTTGGGAATTCGAGAGAATATTTTCCATTGGTAAAAAAATCTGATTATTTCTCAAAGCATGTAAACGGCCTAATAAAGAATTTCTTCAATGATTCGGCTTCACAATTTGCCTCTTTCTTTACAATAGAAACGAATCTTTCTGAAAAAGAATTAGAAGATTTAAAAAAAATAATTGACGTTCAACTTCAAAAAAAGAAATCATGACCGACTTTCTAATAAAATCTACAATTATTTTAACGATTTTACTTTCCTTCTATCATTTAGTTTTAGGACGAGAAAAAATTCATCATTTCAATCGATTTTA
>JBIIFA010000063.1:0-9463 GCA_044237565.1 Flavobacterium sp. | reverse complement strand
AGGGATGACTTGTGCGATTGGATGTGCCAAAACAATTCAAGAAAAATTAGCCGCAATGGACGGTGTTCAAAAAGCAACTGTTGATTTTGATAAAAAAACGGCAAACGTAGCGTTTGATGGTTCAAAACAAACTCTTGAAAAATTATTAAAAGCTGTAGAAACTACTGGTGACGGAAAAACATATAAAGTTTCCAATATGAAATCTTAAATCGTTTAGAATTCAGTAAAAAATTGAATGTTATTATTTACCCTTTTTAGTTTTTAATTTTTCAATTAATTCGGATTCCGTTTTCTCTTTGATTTTAATCACATCGTCTGTATTTTCATTTGGTATGGTCATTGACAAAACGTAATGGGCAATTCTCCAATTGTTGCCCTCTTTAATTAAAACTCCTGAGCCCCGACAAATTTTCATTTGAGTATCTAATAATTCATCAAACCAAGCTGTGTTTTTTGATTTATTAAAATAAATATTTCTTTCCAATACTTTAAAATTCCAGGCTTTTCCTTTGTCAAAAAAAGGTTTTGAGAACACCCGAAATGCATCATTTTGCCAATTTTCAGTTGCATCTGTTCCTATAAAAACTCCATTTTCGGTCATGTATGAAAAATAAAGGTCAAATTGTGCATTTGCTGCAGCATTATGCCATGAGTCAAGTGTGGCATTAATTTTCAAATTATTATTTTCTATTTTTTGTAATGGCGCACTGCATCCTAGAAGCAAGACGAAGAGTAGAGAAAAGGATATGATTTTCATGATTTAGATACTAATTAAAAATAAAACGTGATTTTTAATAAACGAATATATAAATAATAAAAAAGTAAAAAGAATTTTTCTAGAATATTTTCAACTACGATTCCCATTATTAGCGATTTTCAACCACTTATTACATTATAAGACCGTTTGTTACTTTGTGTATTTTTTTCTAAATATTAAATTTACTTTTATCAAATATTAAATTTGTTTATAAAAACACCCATAGAAATACGCCCGTATTTTGCATTTGGGATGAAGAAGGTTTTTGAGGGAAAACCTTCTTCTATAAACAAATTTAGGTGTTTTAAAAATATTTCCCAAAATTCACATTCTCAAAATTTAATTATATTTCTTTAAATCACATACCCTATTTGTTTGAGAAAATTAAATTTAATTATTAAATATGAAGTATCTTTTTTTACAACAATTCTAAAAAGGATTCGAATCTTGTATTACATAAATAATTTTTATTATTATTATTAAATATATAAATAAAAATTTATGATTTATTAATCCTAAATTTGGATTAAATCTAAATTTTATGAAAAAAGTTATTTTATTTTTGCTAATTAGTTTTGTTTTTTTTAGTTGTGTAACGATTAAACCTGGTGAGGTTGGTTTAAAACAAAAACTAGGAAAACTCTCGGATCAAGTTTACCCTCAAGGCCCAGTATTTTTTAATCCATTAACTTCAAAGATTGTTCGGACTTCGATTCAAACAAGGAACTTAGAATTAAGTTTGAATTTACCGAGCAAGGAAGGATTAAGTATTACTTCGCAAATATCTATATTATATAGACTGGAAAAAAATGAAGTAGTTAAGATTGTAAATAATCTTGGGATGAATTATGAAGGTATAATTGCTAATGTATTTAGATCAGCATCTGCGGATGTGTGTTCACAATACTTTGCAAAAGACATGCACTCAGGAAAAAGATCAGAAATAGAATTTGATATTAGAAAAAAAATGGCTGATAATTTACTAAGTAAAGGAGTTGTTATAGAATCCGTTTTAATGAAAAGTATTCAGCTTCCTCAAGGTCTTTCTAAATCAATAGAAAATAAATTGCAGGCAGAACAAGATGCAATGAGGATGGAGTTTGTTTTACAACAAGAAAAATTTGAAGCAGAACGAAAAATTATTGAAGCAAAAGGAACTCGAGATGCTCAAAAAATACTTTCCGAAGGTTTAACTATCGAAATTTTAAAATTAAGAAGTATTGATGCTTTTAACGAATTATCAAAATCGCCTAACACAAAAATTATTGTAACAGATGGGAAAACACCATTTTTAATTAATGAGTAACGCATTTACGATGTAAAAAAAATTAGTCATGAGTTTTTTTACCATATTAAATTATTTTAGATGATGTTACAATATAATTAATGTCCGATAAGAAATAAAAACGATTCTTTTTGTTTCTTATCGTTCTAGTTTTCTAAAACAAGGCATCAAAAAATGACTGTTGTTCTATACCTGCTTTATCAACAATCAAGTCTTTTTCTGGATATTATAAAAATTTTGTCGATTGAAAATAATTTAAAAGATGGATTTTGCAAAAACTAACCAAGTTTGAAAATACCCAGCTTCTATTTAACTGGAATTGATATTTAAAGTAAAACTACTTCCTGCATTAACAGTTAAACTACCATAAAGTGTAATATTATTTCCAGAAGGTATGGCCACAATCGCATTATTAGAAACGTTCAGAGTACAAGCTAATATATATTTAACAGTTTCTGAACAATTAACTGTTAATGAAGGCAATAGTTGTAATAGTTGTCGCTCCATTGCACCATGAATTACAAACCCAAATAGTTGATGGAATTGTAACAAAAACAGTATAATATTGCTGAGAAGAGCTACCATCTTGAATGACTGCTCAAAAATAGGTAGTTAAAGAATTGTATTTCCAATTTAGTTTTTTACAATCAATAATGGAATGCCAATATTATGGCGCAATTTGTCAACGGTAGTTCCAAAAAGAATGTCTTTAAAACCAGTATGGCCGTGTGTTCCCATTACCAAAACATCAAAATTTCCATCGTTTATTATTGATGGAATTACAGCATTTGGTTTTCCAAAGCCCAATTTAACTTCGACATTAAATCCTTTTTCAAATAATAACTCCTTGTATTCTTCCAATAGTTTTTCGTCAATTAATGTTTCGTGGTCGTCAATGTTTTCACCATAAATCATGGCACCAACAGTTTCAACTACGTGAATTAAAGTATATTTTGCTTCTGTACCACCCAATTGAAATGCATTGTTTAAAGCAGCTTCATCGGCACTTGAAAAATCAACAGCAACGGCTATATTTTTTCTTGTATAATTTTCAGATTTAGAAAATTGCAATTTTAAATTATGAGGCGAATGATTTTCGATGGATATTTTAGTTTTTGAAATCAACGGTCTAAAAACGATATAAAGCAACAATAACAAGAATCCAAATGCTATTGGAACTACTGTAAACCATAATAATGTTGCATTTTCTGATGATGTCAACCAACCATTAATTTCATCAAAAACCAATTTTATATTCAATGAAACTATAACTATCGCAACCAGCCAAGAAACAATTTGAGTCGTTTTACTAATGTGAAATCCTTTCATTTTTGATTTATCACTCACAAAATGAATCAATGGAATAATAGCAAATCCAAGTTGTAAACTCAATATTACCTGACTCAAAATCAATAATTTTCCTGTAATGCCTTCGCCAAAAACGGTGATTACAATTACGGCAGGAACTATGGCAATTAATCGCGTGATTATTCTTCGAACCCACGGCTGAATTCGTAAATTCAAGTACCCTTCCATAACAATTTGACCCGCTAAAGTTCCAGTAATTGTAGAACTTTGTCCCGCTGCAATCAATGCAACTGCAAATAATATTGGAGCGTATTTACTTCCTAATAATGGTTCTAAAAAACGATATGCATCTTGAATTTCAGCAACTTCAAACATTCCGTTTTTATAAAATGTGGCTGCTGCCAATATTAAAATGGCAGCATTTACAAAAAAAGCTAGGTTCAATGCAATGGTAGAATCTATAAAATTATATTTCAAAGCTTGCTTGATTCCTTCGGTTGTTCTTTCAAATTTTCGAGTTTGAACTAAGGACGAATGCAAGTATAAGTTATGTGGCATTACTGTTGCGCCTATAATTCCGATAGCAATGTATAATGCAGCAGAATTGGGCATCGAAGGGATTAATCCATAAATTACTTTGCCCATTTCAGGCTGGGCAAAAAACATTTCGAAAATAAATGAAATCCCAATTATTACAACCAAAACAATTATAAAAGCTTCCATTTTTCGAATGCCTTTATTAATGAGGAATAGCAATAAAAAAGTGTCTAAAACCGTAATTAAAACTCCTTCAATTAAAGGAATATCAAATAATAAATTAATCCCAATTGCCATTCCTAAAACCTCTGCCAAATCACAAGCGGCAATAGCAATTTCGGCTAAAAAATAGAGAATATAATTCACAAAAGGCGAATACGTTTCTCTGGAAGCTTGCGCCAAGTCTCGCTGCGTAACGATTCCCAAACGAGCGCTCAAACTTTGCAACAACAACGCCATCAAATTACTCATCAACAAAACCCAAAGCAAAGCATATCCAAATTGACTTCCACCAGCAATGTCGGTTGCCCAATTTCCAGGATCCATATACCCCACACTTATCAAATAGGCAGGGCCAAAAAAAGCAAGAATTTTTCTAAATCCTGTTTTTTTATTTTGCGTTAACACCGATTCGTTGACTTCTTCGAGTGATTTGCTCATAATTTATTGTAATTTAATATATAAATTTTCAGCTATTTTATTAGAAATGGAAATAGTTTTTAAATTCAAATTAATTGTTAAAGATTGATCGAACTTTTCGGAGGAAATAACCTTAATCGGAGCACCTAAAAAAATATTTTTTTTATCTAAATATTGTAAAAACTCAACAGACGAATTTTTAACTCCCACACATATATAATTTAAATTTAGAAGAGCTTCTGATAATAATAATTTGTCTATTTTTTGAATTTCTCCATTTGCATTTGGAATAGGGTCGCCGTGTGGATCAAATGAAGGAAAACCAAGATATTCGTCTAATCTAAAAATTAATTTTTCAGATTTTATATGTTCTAATTCTTCCGCAATTTCATGAACTTCATCCCAAAAAAAATTTAATTTGTCAACCAAAAAAACTTCCCATAATCGGTGTTTCCTCACAATCATTTTGGCAGAAAGCAATCCATTTTCTGTCAAAGTTACACCTTGATACTTTTGATAAGAAACCAAATCCTTTTCAGATAATTTCTTCAACATATCTGTTACAGAAGATGCTTTTGTGTCTAACATTCCTGCAATTGCGTTAGTGTTAACCCCTTTTGGAGATACTAAAGATAAATGATAGATTACTTTGATGTAATTTTCTTCAGAAATAGTCATTTTTACAACTTTTAAAATACAAATGTAGATTATATTTTTTATTATCAAAACATTTTTTTAGTTTTGTCTAAAAATTATTTTATGAAACTTAAATTACTATTCTTTTTGTTTTTACAAACTATCCTTGGAAATGCACAAGAAAAAGAACCCATTCAGGCAGACAGACCCGATCAAACTGAAACCCCGTACTTAGTCCCTATGGGAATGATTCAGGTAGAAACTGGATTTTCGTTTCAAAAAAATGATGCTTTTAGCAAAACAAATACACTTCCAACAGCTTTATGGAAATATGGATTCAATGAAAATTTTGAGCTGCGATTAATTACCAGTTTTACATCTGAAAATAACCAAAACGAAACTATTTCAGGTTTAAATCCGATATTAATTGGATGTAAAATAAAAATTAGTGACGAAAAAGGGTTTGTTCCAAAAACATCCTTCATTGGACATTTTTCTATTCCAAAGTTAGCTTCTAAACCATTTCAAACTGATTATTATGCTCCCGAATTTAGATTTGTAATGCAACACACTTTATCAAATAATTTTTCTTTAAGTTATAATTTGGGTGCCGAATGGGACGGATTTTCTGCTGAACCCACTTTTATTTATACTTTAACAACGGGGTTTTCATTATCAGAAAAGATTGGAATGTATATCGAAACTTTTGGTTTTGCACCCCAAAAAGACAAAGCCAATCATAATTTTGACGGAGGAATAACCTATTTGATAAACGATAATTTTATGTTAGATTTGTCATCGGGTTTTGGAATTACAAAAAATGCCCCAAAAAATTATTTTGCCTTAGGATTTTCATTTCGAATATAAATGCAACACTTCAACTATATTTTTGCAGGCGCAGGTTTATCGGCTTTAATGACCGTTTATAAAATCGTGCAATCTGGAAAATTTTCTGATAAATCAATTTTATTGTTGGATGAAAATTCTAAAAAATCCAACGATAGAACCTGGTGTTTTTGGTCTGAAAAAAATGAAAATTGGGAGCCTATAATTAATAAAAAATGGAATTCCGCTTTGTTTACCAATCAGGATTTTAAAATTGACATTAATTTAAATCCCTACAAATACAACCAAATTCGAGGATTAGACTTTTATAATTTTGTTTTCGAATTCATTTCAAAACAAGAAAATATCACTTTCATAAATCAAAAAGTAATCGATTATGAAGAATCTGAAAATCAAATAACCCTTCAAACAGAAACCGATTCCTATACTTGCGACCAATTATTCAACAGCATTCTCGATTTATATGAAGTTGAAAATCAAACCCAATATCCGCTTTTGAAACAGCATTTTATCGGTTGGTTCATTCAATCTGAACAAGAAGTTTTCAATGCTGAGCAAGCCACTTTTATGGATTTCTCAGTTGAACAAAAAGGAAATACGCGTTTTATGTATGTTTTACCGACTTCTAAAACAGACGCTTTGTTGGAATATACCTTGTTTTCACAACAACATTTAGAAACAGCAGAATACGAATTAGAGCTAGAAAACTACATTAAAAAGTTAGGAATTACAAACTATAAAATCATCGAAAAAGAACGGGGAAGCATTCCGATGACGTGTTTCCCATTTTGGAAAAACAACACGGTACGCCTAATAAATATTGGGTCTGCTGGAGGATGGACAAAAGCAAGTACGGGATTTACCTTCAAAAATGCTGATAAAAAATCAACGCAATTGGTTCGCTTTTTAGAAACCCAATTCGACTTCCGACAGTTTCATAAAATGAGTAAATTTTGGTTTTATGATTTATTATTATTGGATATTTTACATCGAAAAAACGAATTGGGAGCTTTCATTTTTTCAGCCTTATTCAAAAAAGGCAATCCAAAACTAATTTTCAAATTTTTAGACGAAGAAACTACCCTAAAAGAAGACGTTCAAGTGATTTCAAAATGTCCTAAACGCTTATTTTTAAACGCTTTATTCCGAGTAATTTTCAAATCTAAATAGTGGCTATCACATTATAACAAAACTTTATAATTCAAATTTATTTGTTGCCTCGAAACTTTGTAACTTTGCAGTCAGATTTTAAAATCTAAATTCAGAAATCAACAATCTAAAATCATAAATAATTATGTACCCAGAAGAAATGGTAATTCCAATGCAAGCTGAACTAACAGCAGCTGGATTTCAAGATTTACACAGTGCCGAAGCGGTAGAAAACGCATTAAAATTGGAAGGAACAACGCTTGTAGTTGTAAATTCTGTTTGTGGTTGTGCTGCAAGAAACGCACGCCCAGGAGTAAAAATGAGTTTGGATGGTGCTAAAAAACCAACCAACTTAATAACAGTTTTCGCAGGCGTGGACAAAGATGCTGTTGATGCCGCAAGAAAACACATGTTCCCTTTTCCGCCTTCATCGCCAAGCGTGGCTTTATTCAAAAACGGAGAATTGGTGCACATGTTAGAGCGCCATCACATCGAAGGTCGCCCAGCGGAATTAATTGCCGAAAACTTGCAAGACGCTTTCAACGAATATTGTTAATTCAAATTCAATCCAAAAAACCACATTCTTTTTCAGTAAAGAATGTGGGTTTTTTTTGGGTATTACCCCAACTTCCACTTTCGTTCCACTTGCGAGATTTTGAGATTTAGAAGCCCAATAACGTGGTTTACCACGTCCTAAACTCCATTTACCACGTTATACAACCCCATTTAAGTGGTTCGAGACCCCGTTTATCCCGTTGTATAACCCCATTTAAGTGGTTCGAGACCTCATTAATGGAGTTCGGAACCCCGTTAATGCACTTCGGAACGTGGTAAATGGGCTTTAGAGGTTGCAAAATCCTAATTTCAGAGAATATACTTTGTTGTCTTGACAAAATGGGAATTTGTTGACTTAGAAAATCTAAAAGATCCAAAAATCTAAGTTGTCTGTTTTGCGTGAGGGGGTGAAGTGGAAAGCCCACAGACAAATGTAGCGAAAGCGAAACTTGGCGAGGACTTGCAACGGAACACCCGACCGAGTTTAGCAAAAATTGCCTCATTCCCAAGAAAGTTCTAAACGAGGGGACGCCCAAAAAATAACCGCATCAACAAATAACCAAACTTCCCCTTCATTTCAACTTTCCATCACTTTTTGTATACCCTATTAATTGGCGGTATTTCAATTCCGATTCTTTCAAATCTTCCTCCATTTGTTTGTATTTGCTAATGTCTTTAATGGTGATAACAGCAGCTACAACATTCTCATTTTGATCGACTAACGGTTTTCCACTAATGAGAACGCGTCTTTTCAGATTGTTTTCATGACCTACCAAAACAACTTCTAAATCATCTGACACTTCGCCTTTCAAAGCTCTTTCCAACGGCAAATTTTGAGAAGGAAAAACAGTACCGCCATCGGGATAATAAATTTCAAAATAAGCACTAAAATCTGGTGTAATTAAAGCATCGTCTTCAATTCCAAAGATTTCGTTGGCCATATCATTTGCCAATATTACTTTTCTGTTAGCATTGGTTACAATAATTCCTTCACTGATGTTTTCAACAACCAATCGCAATTTTTCTTCATTTTCATAAAGTTCGTTAAGCACTCGTTTTTGCTCGTTTTCTAGTTCAACAATTTTGGTTACATCTCTTCCCACAGAATAAAAAATCCGCCACGAAAGATCAATATTGCTATTCAAATCAAGCCATTTGTAGGAGCCGTCTTTGCAAACAAAACGGGCTCTAAAATTCATTATTGGCTCCCCTTCTAAATGTTTTTTTATTATTTCCTGAGTTCTTTTTTTGTCTTCTGGATGAATAATATCAATAAATTTAATCCGATTCATATCTTCCTGATTGTACCCCAATGTTTTGGAAAAAGTAGGATTAATTTTTATAAAATGCTCTTCATTAGCAACCATCAAAATATCAAATGCCAAATCAAAAAATAAATTTGCCGTTTTCAATGAATTTTCAACTTCAATTAATTCAGAAACATCTTTTGCAACAGCATAAATTATTCCTGTATGAAGATCAATTGTGCTTGTCCAATCCAGCCATTTATATTCCCCATTTTTGCACCGATTCCGAATTCTATGGCTAATCACAGAGTCGTTCAACTGCAATTTTATTATAATATCTCTAAAAGCAGCAACATCATCAGGATGCATAAATTCTTGATACGATTTATTAATAATCTCTTTAGAATCGTACCCTAAAATTCTATTGAATGCAGGGTTTACTTTTATAAATTTATCATCTTTAATTATTACAAACATATCAAACGAAATATTGAAAAAGTTTTC
>JBIIFA010000062.1:0-9469 GCA_044237565.1 Flavobacterium sp. | reverse complement strand
GGTAACTTTTTTTCGTTTGTCTAAGGCTTTATATTTATAACAAATTACCAAAACCGTCGAAGGCATTGGACTTGATGCATAACTTTCAAATTTATCAATCGTTTTTACCAAATCTTGCGCTTCTTTAACAATCAAAACTTGACGTTCAGCCATCATTGGATAGCGTTTTGCGGCAGAAATAATATCTTCAACAGAAACGTCACGTCCATAAAGTACCGTTTGATTAAAACTTTTCTCCTCTTGTGAAAGAACATTTTCTTCAATATAATCGGATAATTTATCAATATAATAAGGCTCCTCACCCATCAAAAAATAAATTGGTTTTATATTTCCGGCTTTGATATCGTTTACAATTTTTAAAACTTCATCCATTGATTTATGTTTAATGTTTAAATTTTAAAGTTTTTTAGAATCGTGTGAAACATTAAACCTTAAACTTTAAACTTATTTTATACTTTTGCTGTATGCAACAACTACATTTTCCAAAGTATTCATTCCGATTCAAAAATAGTGAAAATAAAGTAGCTATTTTCGATGAAATCAGGAAAAAATTTATAATTATTACTCCCGAAGAATGGGTACGTCAGCATGTAGTTCAGTTTTTGTTGCAAGATAAAAAATATCCAAAGTCACATATAAACGTTGAAAAACTGTTGAAAATCAATGATTTAATTAAAAGATATGATGTCGTAGTTTACAATCCTGATGGTAGTATTTATATTTTAGTGGAATGTAAAGCGCCCGAAATTAAAATATCGCAACATACATTTGATCAAATTGCACGCTACAATATGACTTTAAATGCAAACTATTTGATGGTAACTAACGGACTTAATCATTACTTTTGCAAAATGGATTATGAAAAGGAAAAATACGATTTTTTACCTGAATTGCCAGAATATCAATCTTTAAATTCGATTAAATAAGTGAAAATTGCTGTTGTTATACTCAATTGGAATGGAGTGAAATTGTTAGAACAGTTTCTACCTTCTGTTGTTCAATATTCAACTGAAGCTACTGTATATGTTGCAGATAATGCTTCAACTGACGATTCAATTTCGTTTGTTAAAGCAAATTTTCCAACAGTTCAAATTATAAAAAACGAGTGTAATTTTGGATTTGCACAAGGCTACAATGAAGCTTTAAAAAATGTTGATGCTGATATTTTTGCTCTTGTAAATTCCGATATTGAAGTTACCGAAAATTGGTTGCAACTCATCATCGAAACTTTCAAAAACGAACCACAAACAGCCATTATTCAACCAAAAATATTGGATTACAAACGCAAAGAATACTTTGAATATGCTGGTGCTGGGGGCGGTTTCATAGATAAATATGGATATCCTTTTTGTCGTGGACGGATTTTTGAAACTTTAGAAAAAGACAACGGACAATACAACGATACTTGTGAGATTTTTTGGGCTTCGGGCGCTTGCTTTTTTATTAGAAGTTCGGTTTATAAAGAATTGAATGGCTTTGATGCCGATTTTTTCGCTCACCAAGAAGAAATTGATTTGTGCTGGCGAGCATTCAACAACAATCATATCGTTAAATACAATGGAAACTCCACTGTTTACCATGTTGGTGGCGCTACATTAAATGAAGAAAATCCTAAAAAAACGTTCCTGAATTTCAGAAACTCCTTGTTGATGTTGGTAAAAAATTTACCCAGAGAATCCTTAGTTCAAGTGCTTTTCTTTAGAATGATTTTAGATGGTATTGCTGGAATTCGATTTATATTTCAAGGCAAATTTGCTCATTTTGCAGCAATATTAAAAGCTCATTTTTACTTTTATCATGTCCTTTCAATAAATTATAAAAAACGTGGAAAAACACAATTGCAAACATACTACAAACTAAAAAGTGTCGTTTATAGTTATTATATAAAAAGTGGCATCGTATTTGAAAAGCTATTTTAACAAAAAATAAATTATTAATTTTAATAACATATTATTTACTTAATTTTGCAAAAAAAATCTATCCTTATGAAAAAAATCATTTTAGCAGTTTCATTAGTCGCTTTATTAGCTACTTCATGTGGTACAAAGAAAAAAATTGCCACATTAGAATCTAAAAATAAAGAAATTCAAGATTTATTGAATTCGTGTTCAATAAAATTAAACATGTGTTTGACTGAAAAAGAAGCGATTGCAAGTCAGATTGAATTTCTAAAGAAAAACAATTCTGATTTACTTAGTACAATGGGAAACATGACCACTTTATCATCTAAAGGAGCTCAAAACATTGAAAAAGCATTAGAAGCAATCAAGGAAAAAGACTTGAAAATTACAAGAATGCAAGACGCTTTGACCAAAAAAGATAGCATGACACTCGCATTGGTTACCAGCATAAAAAGTTCGGTTGGAATATCGGATCCAGACATTGAAGTGAATGTTGAAAAAGGCGTGGTTTTTATCTCTATTGCTGACAAATTGCTATTCAAAAGTGGAAGTTATTTAGTAAGCGAGCGTGCAAAAGAAGTACTTGCAAAAGTTGCTAAAATAATCAATGACAAACCTACATTTGAATGTATGGTTGAGGGGCACACTGATAATGTTCCATTCATTGGAAACACTATTCTACTTGACAACTGGGATTTAAGTTCGAAACGTTCTACTGCAATCGTTCGTGTTTTAACAAATGATTTAAAAGTAAACCCAAAACAATTAATCGCTGCAGGTCGTGGAGAATTTATTCCATTAGTAGAAAATAATTCAGTTGTAAATCGAGCAATTAACAGAAGAACTAGAATTGTCATCCTTCCTAAAATCGATGAGTTTTACGAAATGATTGAAAAAGAAATGAAGAAGAAATAGAAACATTTTATAATTAAAGAAGGAGCCTAAACAGCTCCTTTTTTAATTTTATTATTTAACATAGATTAAACATTGTCTCAATTCAGGTTTTTTAATCGTGTAACTTAAAAGCCAGTCTGTTAATTGTTCTATTTCGTAGGGCAATAACATTTTTAAAGCTTTTTCTAATTCTTTACAAAAAAGTTTAGGATCAAAACTAACTCTTTCCAAAATATTTTTCGTGTAAGCGACCATTGTTATTTTCATAAAATAATATTTATATTCGTTAAAATGAATTAATAATCGAATACTCAAATTTAGATAAAAAAAATATTTGCTTTATAAATAAAAAGTTAAAATTAAAATATTTCTTGTTAAACCTTTTATTTGCTGCTTAAATTAAAATTATAGTTTAGTCGCTCTAAACATTTCCCTTTTGCCAGGTGGTCCAGCTAACTTTTCAACTGTGAAACCAACTTCAATCATACTTCGTTTCACTACCCCACGAGCAGCATAAGTAACTAATACGCCATTTACTTTAAGTGCTTTATACATTTTTTCGAAGATTTCTGTACTCCATAATTCAGGTTGAACTCGGTATCCAAAAGCATCAAAATAAATTAAATCATATTGATTTTCATCAGAAATTTCATCAAAAAATTGCTTTCTTTTCGTTAAAGTAAAATTAGAAGCTATCGTAATTTTTTCCTCCCAATTGGATTGGTGCATTAATTCAAAAGCGCTTCTTTCTTTTTCGGCATTCAATTCAGCAACATAATTCATTTGCAAAACTTCTTCTGCTGAAATTGGATAGGCTTCCACTCCAACATAATCAATGGTTTGAACTGATTTTTGGGATTCTAAACAAGTTATAAATGCATTTAAAGCGGTACCAAATCCAATTTCTAAAATTGATAATGGTTTCCCTTGAAATATTGACAACCCATTTTTTATGAAAACATGATAGGCTTCCTGAATTGCACCGTGCTTTGAATGATAAGATTCGTTCCAATCTGGTAAATGGATTGTTGTTGAACCATCTAAAGTTTGCAGTATTTCTCTTTTCAAATTTACTTTATGTATAATTTTTTAATTTTTGGAAGTGGTCCACCACATTTTACTTCATGACAACGAACACAAGCATTAACCACATCGTTAAAATGCTGTTTAGCATTTTTTGGGTCTTGATAAATAAGCTCTTGAGCTTTAATGAATAACTCCGCTTGTTGCTTAAAAAAAACATCATTTTCCGTTTCATCGGTCATTACGGCCTTATGAATTTGAAGAAAATGGCTAGGAAATTTCCCTATAGTATCGCCTTTTTTAATTCGTTCTTTCAGTTGTTTGTTTTCAAGATACATACTCTCCATCAATGCTGCCATTTCTGACAATTGGTACATATCGAACTTTTTATCTGATTTAGTTTTAGATTCTGATTCACATTTAGATGAATCTGGTTTTTTATTGCAGCCAAATAGAAGAACTAATGAAAATAATATGACACTCTTTTTCATATTATTTTATTATCAAAACTCCATCAGCCATAAATGAATACGTTGTTTTCGGAGTTACAATACTATCAATAGCAGCTTGAGACTTTCCTTCATCTTTTGCATAATGTTTTAACTCCTCAACAGATTCAATACTTACAAAGGCTTTTCCGTTTACAATTACTTCTTCATCTTTAGCATTTTTAGGGACAAAAAAAGCATAATCTTTGAACTTCACAAAAGCTTCTTTTTCGTTTGGCAAAACCAATGTCATCCAACATCCTTTTTTCTGGCAAACGTTTTTAATCTTTGATTTAAATTTTACATTTAATGTATCTCCAGCTTTCAATTTATCAAATTGGGCCAAGATTTCATCATTAGATAATGCTTTCTCATCTGAAATACTATCCCCAAAAAAAGCATATTTATCTTGTTTTTGATTTCCTGTTGCAACGGTTTCTTTTTTACAACTTGTTAAAGCAAAAAAGCAAAAAGTAAAAGCTACTATTTTTTTCATAATTTCTACTATTTAAATTATTAATTTAATGCAAAAATATAAGAATTTTTAAATAAAAATGGATTAAAGCTATAAATTAACACTGTCAAAAACTTCATAATAATAAAATTATAAATAATTGATTTTGAAGTAGAAACAAATCTAATTTTTATTAATTTAGCACCAGTTTTAAAAAGTACCCCTTTATATTTTAAATTAATACAAATAGGTGTTTTTCAATGATTTAAAAATAAAATTTTACAAAACTGAATTAAATATGAATTCAATTACAGCTCAAAAAATCAACATTTCTAAAATTTCAACTTCAAAAATTGATTCTGTAGATTTTGAACACCTTCCTTTTGGAGAAGTTTTCACAGATTATATGCTAACTTGTGATTTCGTGAATGGAAAATGGGAAGCGCCTTCAATAGTTCCTTATGCACCTTTCTTAATCGATCCTTCCTCTAAAGTTTTTCATTACGGACAAGCTATTTTTGAGGGAATGAAAGCTTACAAAGATGAAAGCGATTCGGTTTGGTTATTTCGACCAGAAGATAATTTTCAAAGATTCAACAAATCGGCTGTTAGAATGGCAATGCCTGAAGTTCCTGAAGAAATTTTCATGGGAGGTTTAATGAAGTTAATTGATTTAGAAAGAAATTGGATTAAAAAAGGATTGGGAAATACGCTTTATATCCGTCCTTTTATGATAGCGACGGGGACCGGTATAATTGCTGCTCCTTCTAATGAATACCGATTTATGATTTTGCTTTCACCAGCAAAGTCCTATTATTCAGGAGAAGTAAAAGTAATTGTTGCTGAACATTTTAGTCGCGCTGCAAATGGTGGAATTGGCGCTGCAAAAGCTGCAGGGAATTATTCCGCACAATTTTATCCAACGAAATTAGCCAATGAAAAAGGATTTCAGCAAGTAATTTGGACTGACGATGCTACACATACAATGCTAGAAGAATCTGGAACAATGAACGTTTTTTTTAGAATTAACGATACTATATATACTGCCCCAACAAGTGAAAGAATTCTTGATGGTGTAACCAGAAAAAGTCTGATCGCAATTGCCGAAAGAGACGGAATTCAATTAGAAGTTCGACCAGTTTTAGTTTCAGAAATAGTGGAAGCTGCAAAAAACGGCTCGTTGAAAGAAATATTTGGTGCCGGAACTGCTGCAGTTGTGACCACTATTAAAGGTTTTTCTTATAAAGATATTTATTATGAATTGCCAATAATAGAAAACCCAATTGCATTAGAGCTAAAAAACAAACTAACAGCTATTCAATACAAACTTGCAGAAGACACATTTGGATGGACCGTTAAAGTATAATTTTTATTATATAAATGTAACAACCCCTTGATTTATTATTTTTCTATTAAATTAAGGGGTTCTTTTTTGTACAAATATCCTTTAAATTATTTTTGAAAAGTCGGGTTTAAAATAGTTTGGTCCTTTCATAACTTTTCCATCTTCTCGGTAAATTGGCTTTCCATCGTGATCTAATTTGCTCATATTACTGCGTTGTATTTCATCAAATACATCCTCAATTTTGTGTTGTAATCCGTGTTCAATAATGGTACCACACAAAATATAAAGCATATCGCCCAGAGCGTCTGCAATTTCAATCAAATCATTATTTTGAACGGCTTCCAAATATTCTTCGTTTTCCTCTTTCATTAAATTGAAACGAAGCATGTTTTTTGATTCCCCTAAATCAGATTTTGGACTTTCGCTATATCCAATTTCGAAAGCAGTGTGAAATTCTTTAACGGCATTAAGTTGTTTAATCATAGTAATTACTTGTTAAATGATAGCGCAAAATAGTAACTTTTCATAACAAATTTAGTATTTTTGTATAAAATAAAAATTTATGTTTAGCAAAGGGCAATTAATTTTTGCAGGTTTATTCTTCATCTCTTTCGTAATTGCAATCATCTATTCTTACAGAAAAGATATTCTAGTTCATAAAAAAGTATACAAAGGAAGTTATAAAATATTGATTGGTTTTTTAATTTTTATAGCCTTGCTATTCGTTATTAAAATATTCTTCAAACACTAAAAGTTTAAATTATAAAATCTTATAAGTCCAAATAAATCAGTAATGAAAATTATAAAATATATCTTATTACTTATTGTACTTCTATCAGTTGGTGGAAGCATTTTTGTTGCTACTCAAAAAAGTGATTTTAAAATTGTAAAATTTAAAGTTATAAATTCTCAAAAAGCATCTGTTTTTAATTATATCAACGACTATAGGAATTGGGAGAATTGGTATGTTTGGGAAAATGACACCACGGAAACACATTTAATATATTCAAATAAATCCTCTGGCGTTGGGAGTTCTTATCAATGGACGGGAAATGGTGATAATGTATATTCTACCACTATTTTTGCAAAAGAAAATGATAGTATCGTTCAAAAAATAGATTTTAACGGAGCTAATTCAGAAATAACTTGGCAATTTAAAGATACAATTGGCGGAACAAAAGTCACTTGTATATCAAAAGGGGAAATACCTTTTATGTTTAAAATAAATGCATTTTTAAATGGTGGAATTGAAAAAGTAATCGGAAGTAAACTAGAAAAAAGTCTTGTGAATTTAGACCGAAGTTTAGATTTTGAGTTGAACACTTTTTCTATAAAACCAAATGGAGTTGTAATTAAAAAAGGCGGATATTATTTAGAACAAACAATTAATTGTAAAATTTCAAAATTAACTCATAATTTTAGAATTATAATTCCAAGTTTAATTCATTTCACCAAACAAAATAATATCCAGCAAAATGGAAATCCTTTTGTGCTTTATAATTCTTATGATATTGAGAAAGGAATCTCAAATGTTTCTGTTTGTATACCAATAAAAACAAGAATATTTACAAGTACTGGAAGTGATATTATTTGTAAGGAATTAGAAGCTTATACAGCCTATAAAACTTCATTAATCGGGGATTATTCTCATCGAGATGAAGCATGGAAAAAAGCAACAAAATTTGTATTAAAAAACAAAGAAATTCCAAATAAAACAATACCTATAATGGAAATTTTTACCAATGGATTTAACGGGGAAAAAAGACCTTCAAAATGGGAAACTGCAATTTACATTGCTACACAATCAAATTATATTACTAAATCAACTGCAGATACTAGTACAGATAAAAATAAAGAATCATTTGAAATTGAAGCGCATTAATGTTTTTTTATTGCATTAAACCTTTACTATTTTTTCAATTCTTATTCATAAATACATTTTTTGGAAGAAAAGGATTTTATACAAAATTTACTGAACCCAAAGACGCAAAATGAGGCGTTTCAAAAACTCTTGTTAGATTATCAAAAACCATTGTACAAACATATTCGAAATATTGTTTTAAGTCACGATGACACTGACGATGTTTTACAAAACACATTTGTAAAGGTATTTCAACATCTAAATAAATTTAAAGGCGAAAGTAAATTGTTTTCTTGGATGTATCGAATTGCAACGAACGAAGCGATTACATTTTTAAATAAAAAAGCAAAGCAAAGCGGAACAACGAGTTCATTTTTACAAACAAAAATTCTAGAAAACTTAGAATCTGATTGCTATTTTGATGGAGATGCCATTCATTTAAAATTACAAAAAGCGATTTTGAAATTACCAGAAAAGCAACAACTCGTATTTAAAATGCGCTATTTTGAGGAAATTAAATACGAAGATATGTCAGAAATTTTAGGGACATCTGTTGGCGCGTTGAAAGCTTCATATCATCATGCTGTAAAAAAAATTGAAATCTTTATGATTAAGGATTAAACCAATGTATATAAAAATTGTCTAACGAATATGAATGATTTTAAAATAAATAGTAAACACAAAATAGATTCTGGATTTAAAATTCCTGAAGATTACTTTGAGAATTTCTCAGAGAAAGTGTTGTTGAAAATTAGTAAGCCAGAACCAAAAGTAGTAACCCTTTTTTATAAAAGAAAAACTTGGATATCCTCTGTAGCAGCAGTTTTAGTAATTTCGTTATCAGTAAATTTATTTATAAAAATAGCGGTGAAATCAACCGAAGAAAAATTAACTTTGGAAAATTATATTACCAATCAATCTGAAATAAGTCAATACGATTTGGTTGCTTTATTAGACACAAAAGATATTGAAAGAATTAAAATTGATTTAAAATTAGACGATAAAAAGATTGAGGAAGAGCTTATTAATTCGAGTGAAATTGAAAATTATTTAACTGAATAAAAAAATTAAAATGAAAACAAAAAATATTTTTACAATACTATTATTGTCACTTTCCATAAGCTTTTATGCTCAAGGAAAGAAAATGTTAGAAAAGAAAGAACAGATTTATGCGCTAAAAGTGGCATTTATAACAAATAATTTATCCTTAACTTCAACAGAAGCTGAAAAATTTTGGCCAATTTATAATTCATTTGAACAAAAGCAATTTGAATTAAAACGTCAAAAATCTATTTTTTTTATCAAAAAAATGAATGATGAGACTTTGAATAAAATGTCAGATAAAGAAGCCTTAGCCGTTTTGACACAAATGGAAGCTTCAGAAGACGAATTGTTTCAATTGCGTAAAAAACTAATTATCAATTTGAAAAGTGTTTTAAGTCCTGTAAAAATTATAAAACTCAAAAAAGCCGAAGAGGAATTTAATAAAAAATTATTACAACA
>JBIIFA010000061.1:0-9512 GCA_044237565.1 Flavobacterium sp. | reverse complement strand
CAGTTCCGCACAAATCGATAGTATTATAATTTGATAAATCAACGGGAATACATAACTCCAATAAGGCTTCCCGAAATCCTGCCAACTCATTAATGGTGATATTCCGCATCATATAAACGGTCAGAAAACTTGCGATTTGGCTTGTATTATAACTTCCGTTGGAAATATTTACCAAGACTTCTTTGGCTTCCAATTTTGAAAGTAATTCGTGATTAATAAGTCGGTTAAGTATGTTTTTCATTTTAATTAAATCTAAATAATATAGCTTTTGAAATCTTCGTTTATTGTGCAACCCAGTTTTCTAAAATCTTCTTTCCGTGCGGTGTCAAAATACTTTCAGGATGAAATTGAACGGCACGAACATCATAAGCTTTGTGTCGCAAAGACATAATTTGCCCGTTTTCATCTAATGATGTGATTTCTAAAACTTCAGGAAAATCAATTGGATTTACCACCCAAGAATGGTATCTCCCGACTTCAATTTCAGAATCTATATCTTTAAATAAAGGTTCGTCTTGCACTTGAATTTTGATATTTGTGGCTACTCCGTGGTACACTTTTTCAAGATTGATAAGGCTTCCGCCAAATACTTCTGCGATGGCTTGTTGTCCTAAACAAACTCCGAGAATGCTTTTTGTAGCCGAAAATGTTTTGATTACTTCTTTGAGTAAACCCGCTTCATCTGGAATTCCTGGTCCTGGTGAAAGCAAGATTTTATCAAATTTTTGAAGTTCTTCAATGTTAAATGCGTCGTTTCTATAAACGGTTACTTCGCAGTTTAAATCTTCTAAGTAATGCACCAAATTGTAGGTGAAACTATCGTAATTATCTATGACTATTATTTTTTTCATATATTATTAAAAATTGAAAGATTGAAAAATTACTTGCCTTTGTAATCTTTGAATATTAAATTGTTTAAATCTTTAAATTGTATTATATTTTTTCCGCTATTTCCAATGCTTTATCCAATGCAGCCAATTTATTATAAACTTCCTGCATTTCATTTTCTTCAATGGAATCCGATACAATTCCTGCTCCAGCTTGATAGTGCAATTTATGATTTTTACTCAAAAAAGTTCGTATCATAATGGCGTGATTAAAACTACCATTAAAGTCCATAAATCCGATGGCACCACCATAAAAATTCCGATTTGTTTTTTCGTATTTTTCGATAAGTTGCATCGCTTTGTGTTTTGGAGCTCCCGATAAAGTTCCTGCTGGAAATGTATCGGCAACTACTTGCATTGTTGTTGCTTTTTCGTGCAATAAGCCGGTGACTTTAGAAACCAAATGAATTACGTGAGAAAAAAACTGAACTTCTCTGTATTTCTCGACTTTTACTTGGTGTCCGTTTCTACTTAAATCGTTTCGGGCTAAATCGACCAACATAATATGTTCGGCATTTTCTTTTTCATCTTCAGAAAGCTTTTTGGCAAGAGCAGCATCTTTTTCGTCGTTTCCAGTTCTTCTAAAAGTGCCTGCAATGGGATGAATTTCTGCTTTTCTATCTTTTACAATTAGTTGTGCTTCTGGTGATGACCCCATTATTTTAAAATCTCCATAATCAAAATAAAATAAATAGGGCGATGGATTTATGCTTCGTAAAGCTCTATAAACATTGAATTCGTCACCTTTAAAACCTTGCGAAAAGCGACGTGACAAAACGAGTTGAAATACATCTCCCCGAAAGCAATGCTTTTTGGCTAATTTTACATTATCAATAAATTCAGAATCGGTTAAATTAGAATTTTTGTTGCCTGTTTTTGAAAAGGAATACGAAGCGAAACTTTTGTTTTGAAGCAGGTTTTCTATTGTTTCAATATTATTACTTTCTTTGATGGAATGGCAAAAAATGAATGCTTCGTTTTTGAAGTGATTGATAGCAATGATATTCTGATAAATGGCATAATAAATATCAGGAATTTGCAAGTCGGTATCTTTTTTATTGATTTCGATATTTTCAAAATAGCGAACGGCATCATAAGAAATATAACCAAACAATCCGTTATAGATGAATTTAAAATCGTTGTTTTCGGATTGAAATAGATTGGCGAATTCTTCGATTGTTTTTGGAATATTTGAATTTTTATCGATTTCAATTGCGTTTGAAGTTCCGTCAGGAAATGTTTTATAAATGGTTTCGTTTTCAATTTTTATTGACGCAATTGGATTGCAACAGATATAGGAGAAACTATTGTCGTTAGCGTGATAATCGCTACTTTCAAGCAGCAAACTGTTGGCAAATTTATCGCGTATTTTTAAATACACACTTACAGGCGTTATAGTGTCTGCGAGAATTTTCTTGTAAGTTGTTTTGAATTTATAAATTTTCATAGTTTGTTTTTGTATTTTTTGTATAAAAAAAGGGCTTGTCGTGATGACAAGCCCTTTTTGATATTTATTTGATTTAAAATATACCTATAAGTGTACTCTTCACGACGAATGACGTAAGTTGCTCCACCACCAAGTATTATTAAAAATTGTATTCATATTGTATTTTGAAATGCAAATGTAAGTATAAATTTATTTGAAAAAATAAAATAAGATAAAATTTTGAACAAATTTTGAATTTTTATGAATTATTGAATTTAAGTACTGTTTTTTTGCGAGAAGGATCGCAGCGGAAATCCTATGTGGAACAAAGTGGAACAGAGATTGAAGTGAAGAGCCTGACCGCTTCCCTTGAATGCCAATTCAAGGGAAGGGGTCTCGCCCAAAGAGGCATTAAAAAAGTCCTAATAATTTCTTATTAGGACTTGATTATTTTTTGAATTCTTGTGAATTAGAATTTCAAATTCACTGTTAAATCGAAATCATCATAGATTGCTTTGTCGCCTAAATTCTCGAAAAAACTACCTGAACCATATTTAATATCGTATTTAGTTCTGTTGATTTTTAAGTTTGCAGTTGCAGAATTTGCAGTTGTAGCAAGATCAAAAGTTACAGGATTTGTGATTCCTTTGATAGTTAAATCTGCTGTAATTGTGTAAACTCCCGCACTTTTTGCGGCAACAGTTTTGAAAACCAATGTAGAGGTTGGGAATTTTTCAGTACCAAAAAAGTCCGCTGATTTCAAGTGCCCGTCTAATTTTTCTTTTCCTTGACCCGCTTTTAAGTCGGTTGTTGTCATAGAAGTCATATCAACGGTGAAACTTCCGCCCATAACATTTTTTCCTTTGAACATTAATGCACCTTCTTTAAGGTTCACAGTTCCTTCGTGTTGACCCGTTACTTTTTTACCAACCCAAGAAATTGTGCTTTTTGTAGCGTCAACTTTTTTCGTTTGTGCAGTTATTGTTGCAGTTCCGAAAGCAACTAATAATGCGATTGCAATTGTTTTTAAATTTTTCATTGTTTAATTGATTTTAGTTAATAATTATAGTGTTAAAAATAAATCTTCGTTTGATTTTCGAACTTTTTTGTAATGCTGAGTTGCATCTTCTTCGTGACGGTATCCTACTGTTGCAATCACCGCAGCATTAAGATTTAATGTGTCTAATCCTAATATTTCATTGAATTTTTTTGCATCAAAACCTTCCATCGGAGTAACGTCAATTTTTAGTTCAGCGGCTGCATTAAGCAAATTTCCAAGTGCTAAATAGGTTTGTTTTGCTGTCCAAATTGCTTTCATATCAGCAGGAATTGGGTTTACAGCACCTTTCATATAATCTCCGAAACCTGACAAAGCTTCTAATGGAATTCCTCTAGTTTCGCTTATATTTTTTAAATACGCATCTATATCAGAATCATTAACCACCGTTTGATTTGCAAATACGATTACGTGTGATGCATCAGTAATTTGCGTTTGTCCGTAAGCTGCTGGTAATAATTTAGCTTTTAATTCTTGATTCTCTATAATTATTACTTTGTAAAGTTGCAATCCAAAAGAAGAAGTGCTCAAACGAATAGCTTCTTTTAGAAAGTTTAAATCTTCAGTTGAGATTTTTTTGGTTGCATCGAATTTTTTTGTGGCATAACGCCAATTTTGATTTTCTAAGAATGTGCTCATTTGTTATTTATTAATTATTGATTTCTAATTTTTTCTAATAGGAAGTTCAATTGTTCCAGTTCAGGATTTGACAAATTTTGAACTATTTTTTTTTCATAATCGATTACTTTTGGATCTAATTCTGCTAAAACCGACAATCCTTTTTCAGTAATTAAAACGTCTATTTTTCTTCTATTTGATTTACAGACGGTTCTTGTCACTAATTCTTTTAAAAGTAATTTATCTACTAATCGTGTTGTATTGCTTGTTTTTGCAAGCATTCGTTCTTGAATAACACACATATTTGCAGGTTTTCCTTTTTGACCTCTTAATATTCGTAAAACATTATATTGTTCGCTTGACAAATCAAAAGGCTTTAGGATTTCTGCAAAACGTTCGTGAATATCATTTTGAGTATAAATGATATTGAGCACGACTTTTTGAGAAGGTTCCATTATTACGTTTGATTTTAAAGCTTCTTCAATTGTCATAATTGTATTTACAATATTTGTATGTACAAATGTAAATTATATTTCTGAATTAATACCCTATTTTACTTGTTATTTTTATGTTAATTCTAAAACATCAATTTTAGACTTTTGAACTAGATGATATTTATGTATTTTTGTAAAAAAATTAGAGATATGAATTTAGCACAAGAAGTTTGGGTTGACCAATTAAATAACGATGTAAATGCTGTTATTTTAGATGTTAGAACAGAAGATGAATTTAACGAAGGAATTATTTTAGGTGCCTTAAACATTGACATATATAAAGGACAAGGATTTATTTATTTATTAGAAGAGTTAGATAAATCAAAAAACTATTATGTTTATTGCAGATCTGGAGCAAGAAGTAGTCAAGCATGTTCTATTATGAATCAAATGGGATTTGAAAATACATATAATTTACTTGGCGGAATGTTGGAATGGAATGGCGAAGTAAATTTTATAAATTAACTGGCTTCAAATTGTTGCTTTCTAATTTCCCAAATAACATTTAATATTTCCTCTTTCTTTTTTGTTGGGAATTGAATTGAATAGATACTATTAGTATCTGTTAACTTAATATAAAGGAAGTATTTTTTTTTATTTAATGAGAATTTGGTAATTAGCATTGACATAAACAAGGTAATTAGTAATAAAATTAGTAGTTTAAAGGTATAATAAAATACAATTAGTCCTGATATTAAAGCGATTAAACAAAAATAAATTAAAAATACATTTTGCTTGTGTACCTTCAAATATATTTTTTGAATTTGTCCCACTAAAAATTTTTTTTCTATTTCATGGTTGTCATTTATTTTGACAACACAATTTTCAATTGAAATAGTTTTAATACTATTAGATAACTTAGGTTTTATTAAATACATTTTTTTTATTTTTTTTTTATTTAAAAGTATTTTTATTATTATTACAAATTAATTAAAAACGATAAAATCACTTTATTAATCGTTAAATAGAATTTTAAAATACCTACTTAATAAATTTATTTGATTCTTAAAATAGCTACTAGCAATATATTTTTTTAAATTACATTAGTTTAACCTAGTACTTAAAGCCAATTAATAAGTGTTACTATATTAGAATAAATGGTTATTAAATAGTTTTAAATAATCCTATATCACTGCTATTTTTATAGTTAAGTGAGCTTCTTTTTTAATGTTGCAGCAATTTGAATCATATTTGAATATTAAAATCTTATAAATTCAAAGTTATATTACTAATTTTGTTGTGTTGATGGATGATTTCTCTCCGTAAGAAGGAATTGAGTTTTGAAAAATTAAAATAATTTTACAATGTCAGTTTTAGAAAAATTAAATGCCGAAGGAATAATTGCATTAGAAAACAAGTATGGTGCCCACAATTATCATCCACTTCCAGTAGTTTTAAATAGAGGAGAAGGAGTTTATGTTTGGGATGTTGATGGAAAAAAATATTATGATTTTTTATCAGCATATTCTGCTGTGAATCAAGGTCATTGTCATCCAAAAATTATCGGAGCAATGGTGAAACAAGCACAAACATTAACGTTAACTTCTCGTGCATTTTTCAATGATCAATTAGGTTCTTATGAAGAATTTGTAACTAAATATTTTGGTTTTGATAAGGTTTTGCCAATGAATACAGGTGCTGAAGCTGTAGAAACTGCATTGAAACTTTGTAGAAAATGGGCTTATGAAGTAAAAGGAGTTGCAGATCACGAAGCGCAAATCATTGTTTGTGATGGAAATTTCCACGGTAGAACAACAACTATTATTTCGTTTTCAAATGATGAAAATGCTCGTAAGAATTTCGGACCCTACACGGAAGGATTTATCAAAATTGCTTATGATGATTTGGAAGCGTTAGAAACCGCCTTAAAATCTTCAAAAAATATTGCAGGTTTTCTTGTGGAACCAATTCAAGGAGAAGCGGGAGTTTATACTCCAGCCGATGAATATATGATGCGTGCCAAAGAATTGTGCAATCAATATAATGTATTGTTTATTGCCGATGAAATTCAAACGGGTATTGCAAGAACGGGTTCGTTGCTTGCAGTTTGTGGAAATTGTTCTTGCGAAAAGCAATGCGAAAGACAAGAAACCTATGCAACTCCAGATATTTTGATATTAGGAAAAGCGCTGTCTGGCGGAGCTTACCCAGTTTCTGCAGTTTTGGCGAATGATGCCATTATGAATGTAATAAAACCAGGACAACACGGATCTACCTTTGGTGGGAATCCCGTTGCTTCTGCGGTAGCAATTGCTGCTCTTGAGGTTGTAAATGAAGAACATCTAATCCAAAACGCACGTGTTTTAGGAAAGTTATTCAGAAGTAAATTAAACGAATACATACATACTTCAAATATTGCTGTTTTAGTGCGTGGTCGCGGTTTGTTGAATGCAGTTGTTATAAATGATACCGAGGAAAGTGAAACCGCTTGGAACATTTGTTTGGCTTTGCGTGACAATGGACTTTTAGCAAAACCAACTCACGGAAATATTATCCGTTTTGCACCGCCATTGGTAATGAATGAAGCTCAATTGTTAGATTGTGTTTCAATTATTATCAAGACGTTGAAGCAATTCGAGAAATAGCAGTGAAACAAAAAACCACTAATTTATTCTGAAGTAATTCAAGTAAATTAGTGGGTTTTTTGTTTATAAAAAGCAATAAATTATTGGTCTTGCTCTTGTTGGTATTTCATTTTTTCCAATAAGTTTTTTTCCATGTCCTTAATCCCTTGTTCGCCTACGAATACATATAGGTAAACACTAAAAATTAAATAGATTGTACTTAATACAACTCCAATAATAGCAAGGATTTTTCCAATATTTAAATTTTTATAATTAACATATAACTCAGGATTTTCTTGATATAATTTCAAATCTTTTTTAGCCAAAACTAAAGCTATAATTCCTAAAGTCAATCCTATAAAACCATAACAGCAACAGGTTAATATTGAAAATATTCCTAATACAAGTACTGCGGTTCCGTTGGGTAAGTTTCTTTTTTCCATTTTTTAATTTAATTTTAAAGGTTTGTCATTTTGTAAATATAGGCAATAATAGTAATTAATGCATTTGTAATTGCCATTCCAATAATAATTTTTTGGTAATCACGAGAGGTATCGATGAAATGCAATCCTAAAAATCCAAATAGGAGCAGGGTCGTATAAATTGCAGGAAACTGATAGAAAGCTTTTGTAAAATCCCCATTGATTAATAAAAGCAAAGAACGTTGCGATCCACAGCCTAAGCAATCTACTCCAAAAAGTGATTTATTCATACAAGTCAACATGTATTTTTCTATATCCACAACCTAATTTATTTGTATTGCAATTTAACAAAAATTATATTCATTCTAGAATAGTAAGTTTATTATTTTAAAGTTCCCTATTTTTGAATTCTAATACAAATAGAAATGAAAAAATTGTTGCTTCCAATTATGATAATTGCAATCGTAATTGCTTTTTATGAACAAAGTTTAGAAAAGAAAAACGCCTATATTTTGGTTGTTGCAATCGCGGTATTTATGTATGGAATGATGAAATTAAGCGCGAAAACGCCGAGTAAAAATCAAGATAAAGAAGAGGACGATGTTCAATAAAGGAGATAAAGTTTCGGTACTAGATGATATTATAAATGGAATAGTAATGTCAGTTCAAAATAAGGAAGTTTCGATTGAAACAGAGGATGGATTTGTGATGACATATTTTGTCAATGAATTAATTAAGATAAACGATACCAGTGATTTAAGTAAAAGTATTGGAAGTTTTAATTTAAATAAAATAAAAAAAGAAAAAGAAGAGCCAAAAGCAAGAAGTTTTGTAAAAGACAAGAAAAGTAAGTATGAAATTCCTGCTCCAGAATTCGATTTACACATCGAAAAGTTAGTTCCAAGTTTCAAGGGAATGAGTAATTATGACATCCTAACTTTGCAAACAGAAACAGCAAAAAGACACATTGAATTTGCCATAAGAAATCGTATTCCAAAAATCGTTTTTATTCACGGTGTTGGGGAAGGAGTTTTAAAAGCTGAACTTGATTTTCTGTTAGGAAGATACGATTCTATAGATTTTCGAGAAGGCAATTATCAGCGATATGGAATGGGTGCAACCGAAGTATTTATCAGGCAGAACCCAAAATAAAAACGATAGCGTACATTTTTGTAATTTAATTTTAAATTGATGTCACGAAATTTCCAAAAACATATTGCTCATAAGTAAAAGAATTTACGCCATTTGAAAATGTAATATTTTTGAAAACTACATAGTGGTTGTATCCCGTTAGGACTTGGGTAGAAGGATTTAATATTTGAGTTGTGGTCACTTCAATAATTCCGCTTGTTCCGGCAACGCCATCTGCAGCATTCCATTCATCGGTTACCGTTGGAGCTGCTGGAGGAAAGGAAGCGCAAAAATAGGAGCTGCTAATAATAGAATCAAAAAGTCTGTAAACCACTTTATTTGTGCTGTTAACCAAAATAGTTCGAGGCGCGTTTGCAGGTGTAACTGCATTTGAAAAAGTCGAAATTGGTGTTTGCAAAACCAAAACTTCATTGTTTTTAACCTTGAAAAAAAGTCCGTTATTTACTGTGCAAGAATTTATTGGTGCAGCGGAGTCAAAATTGAAGGTTTCCAATTTAATATTTCCATCGTCACAGCTATTAAAAAGTAGGGCGCAAAATAACAATCCAAGAAATCGTTTCATATTTTCTATATTTAAAAACAAAAATAGAATATTTAATTTGTTTCAAAAGCATTAGTGTTCAAAATCATCAGAGTTATTTAATTTTTAACTAAAAAATGAAATTTTCAAAACTTTTTTTACGAAATTTTAACTTTAAATAATCTGTATATTTGCACAATTGAAATTGGAACAATGACAACGTATAAATATTATTTTGCTGCTTCTACTGCATTTCTAATCTGGGGATTCTTCAGTTTGGCATTAAAACCCTTGCAAGATTTTCCTTCTTTAGATATTTTATTCTATCGCGTTTTTCTGAGTTCAATTGTAATGTTGCTTATAAATCTAATA
>JBIIFA010000060.1:0-9575 GCA_044237565.1 Flavobacterium sp. | reverse complement strand
TGTATTTTGGGAATCAAAAAATAAATAAAAATATAAATTGGCATAACGAAATTCAGCACAGAAATTATAATTTTATTGGCGATTTCAACCAATTAATTCTTAGAACGGGAATTGGATTTAATCTTACCGAGGATAATAATAATCTTCTGCTGGGTTATGGCTATATAAATACTGAAAAGTACCTTGCAAATTCCAACCAAAAAGTAAATGTTAATGAACATAGAATATTTCAACAGTTCATTTCAAAACAGAATTTCGGGAGGTTTTTTGTCCAACATCGTTATCGAGTTGAGGAGCGTTTTCTTAAAAATGATTTCCAACTGCGATTAAGATATTTTTTAGGAATAAATATTCCGCTAAACAAAAAAACACTAGAAAAGAATACCATTTATCTTTCTTCATACAATGAAATTTTTATTAATTCTGAAAAACCACTATTCGACAGAAATCGATTGTATGGAGCTTTAGGATATTTTATTCATAAAAATTTAAAAATGGAAGTTGGGTTTATGTCTCAATCATTAGAAGATTCTAATCGGAATCAATTTCAAATAGCAATTTTCAACAATTTTTCAATTTAAAAAAAATATAATTATGAAAGCACATAATAAAGAATCACAATCACAAATGACTCCTAGAAAAGCAATGGAGTTTTTACAAGAAGGAAATAATCGATTTGTTAAAAATCTTAAAACCGACAGAAATTTATTAAGCCAAGTTAATGACACACGAGAAGGGCAATGGCCATTTGCAACTATATTGAGTTGCATTGATAGTAGGACTTCTGCCGAATTAATTTTTGACCAAGGTCTTGGAGATATTTTTTCGGTTCGAATAGCAGGAAATATAGTGAATACTGATATACTGGGAAGCATGGAATTTGCCTGTAAAGTTGCGGGGTCAAAACTGATAGTTGTTTTGGGACATAGTAAGTGTGGGGCTGTAAAAGGAGCTTGTGACCATGTTGAGATGGGTAATCTCACAGAATTATTATCCAAAATTCAACCGGCAGTTTATCAAGAAAACAAAACAAAAACGGACAGAAACTCCAAAAATTCACCTTTTGTAGAAAATGTTGCTAAGATAAACGTAAAACGTAATGTGAAAAACATTATTGAACGTAGTTTTATTTTAGAACAGATGGTCGAAAATGGGGAAATTGGAGTTATCGGAGCGATGCATAATATTGAAACAGGAAAAGTTACTTTTTATTCTGATGTTATTTATATTAAAGACGAATTGAATCCGAAATTTTCTGTTGCTGAATTAAGATACTAATAATTTAAATTATGAATGATACTCTTTTTGATAAAAAACGTGTTTTGCATGAATTGAAGCATTATCTTCCCTCTCAAACTCCGTTGAAAGATTTTATTCATCACAATTCATTACATGCTTTTCAAGGCTCAAAATTTTATGAAGCCATTTTCAAATCTTCAAAAATCTTCGGGCATCAATCAACAATGCCGCTCACAGACTACCGAAAATTATTTGAAATTGGCAGAATTCGTATCGATGTTCTTGAAAAAGTTATTGAAAACAGAAAAGGGAAAAATGCTATTTTAGAATGGAAAAATAATTTAGTATCAAAAAAATATGACGATCATGTTGAGCAAAGAATTGGAATACTCCGTGCTCATTGGAAACAAGTGCATCACATTGATTTAGATAATTTGGTTCAACCATTTTTATTTCGTTTTTTGTGTAGTTATCTAGATCAAGGAATTTCAATTTGGGATTTTCCAATTGGAAATAAAAGTTTTCTAGAATCAATTAAAGAATTGGAAAAAAATAGTTTTGGGAGTATTTTCAAAACTAAAAGAGTTCAAACCTTATTGTTTCAAGAAAGTATCTCAATTGAAAATTTATTGAAAATTATTGTAGGCGATGAAGCTTACTATGAGCAATATTTATTTGACCAGCAGTTTAGTCATCGAGGTTGGAGTGGGCTAGTAGCTTCCGTAGAATCCCAACCAAATACCCTATTGAGTCCAAAACAAATTTCTTTGAATGATTTAATTATTTTTGAATTGTTATTAGAGATTGATAATCTTGACAATCAATTAGGAAATAATTGGAAGCCTCTTGCTGATACTACAAATCAAAGCCCAATTAATTTGTTTGTAGAAATCGAAAATACAGAACTTCAAGAAGTATTAAAAATTTGGCAAGATGCATTTGAATGGAGTTATTACGATCAGGTTTTGGCTGGAATTCAACAGTTGAGTATTTCTAAAAATAAAAATGATATTGTTATCAATTCATCAAAATCATTTCAGGCTATGTTTTGCATAGATGAAAGAGAGGACAGTATTAGAAGACATGTTGAAGCAATTGATAAAGATTCAGAAACTTTTGGCACACCTGGTTTTTTCTCAGTTGAATTTTATTTTCAAGCATTTGGTGCCAAGTTTTATGATAAATTATGTCCTGCACCGGTAACACCAAAATATTTAATTAAAGAATATGATGTTACCGAAAAAAGAGCTCACGATTTATTGTATACAAACAAAACTCATGAACTAATAAATGGTTTTTTAAGTACTTTTGTTTTTGGATTTTGGTCAGCCTTCAGATTAATTAAAAATTTAATTTCTCCACAAAAAGGGCCTGCAATATCAAATGCCTTTTTGCATATGAACGCAAAAGGAAAGTTAACGGTAGAAAATATAAATACCGAAGATATCGAAAATAACCTTCAAATTGGTTTTACAGTCGATGAAATGGCAACTCGTGTAGCGAGTTTATTAAACGGAATTGCGTTAACCAATAACTTTGCATCTATAGTTTATGTAGTTGCCCACGGTAGTAGTAGTGCTAATAATCCACATCATGGTGCTCACGATTGTGGTGCTTGTAGCGGACGACCAGGTTCTGTAAATTCTAGGGTTTTTGCAACAATGGCAAATAATGAAAAAGTTAGAATTGAATTGAAAAATCAAGGAATTATTATTCCTAATGCAACTCAATTTATGGGGGCTTTACACGATACTGCATCCGATGAAATTGAGTTTTACGATAGCGATACGTTGAATTCTGAAAATAAAATGCATCACATAAAAAATGCTCAAACTTTTGAAAACGCATTAGACTTAAATGCCAAAGAACGATCTCGCCGTTTTGCATCAATTGATACAAAAAACGAAATAAAAAAAGTACGTAAAGCTATTAAACAACGTTCAGTTTCTTTGTTTGAACCCCGACCAGAATTAGGTCATGGAACCAATACGCTTTGTATCGTTGGGAAACGAAATTTAACAAAAGGCCTATTTTTGGATCGTCGCGCTTTTTTAAATTCATACGACTATAAAACAGATTTGGATGGAAAATTCTTGACAGGAATAATGAAGCCTTTAGGCCCTGTTTGTGGTGGAATAAACTTAGAATATTATTTTTCTAGAGTAGATAATTATAAGTTGGGAGCTGGAACTAAATTGCCTCATAATGTTATGGGACTTTTTGGTGTAGCAAATAGTAGCGATGGTGATTTGCGACCAGGTTTACCCTGGCAAATGATTGAAGTTCACGATCCAGTTCGACTAATGATTATTGTTGAACATTTACCAGAAGTTGTTTTAAAAGTAATTCAGTCGGTTCCAGAAATGTACGAATGGTTTATCAATGAATGGGTACATTTATCAGTAATTAATCCAGAAACTAATGCGTTATTTTATTTCAAGGACGGACAGTTTGTACCCTATACGCCTATGACAAATCAGATTTATTTTTTCAAAGATGTACACACACTTTTGGAGGATGCCAAAGAAATGGAAACCAACGATATCGCCCATGCAACACAAGAAAATTTACCAATTTATTTTTATAACTAATTATGGAAAAGTTACTTCAGTTTTTTATACTCCTACCATTATTGGGTTTTATTGTTAGTTTGGTTTTTAGAAATAGAAATGAAAATGCGATTGCAGCAACAGCAATAGGAACTTTGGGCTTACAATTAGTTGGTTTGTTATTATTTACTATTGCTTGGATTTCAAACGGAAATAACATACTAAATATAAAGCATTTTACTTTGTATAAAGAAGGTAATATCGAAATATTTATTGACTTGTTTTTTGATACCATTACCGCAGTTTTTGCATTTGTTGGAACTTTGATTACTTTTTTAGTAGCTATTTTTAGTAGATTTTATTTGCATAGAGACAGTGGCTTTAAACGCTTTTTCAACACTTTATTATTATTTTACTTTGCTTACTCCATAGTAATTTTTTCTGGAAATTTTGAAACCTTATTTATCGGGTGGGAATTTTTGGGAATAACATCATTTTTACTAATCATCTTTTATAGAGACCGATATTTACCAGTTAAAAATGGTCTAAAAACAATTTCTTTATATCGATTATCCGATGTTTGCTTACTACTTTCTATGTGGATGAGCCATCATTTATGGCATGAAAACATTACTTTTTTAAAATTAAATGATACAGATTTAGTTGTGTCTCATATAGCTGAACATACCTATTATACTTCATTTATTTTAGTAATGATTGTAATTGCAGCAGCAATAAAATCAGCACAATTTCCATTTTCATCCTGGTTGCCTAGAGCAATGGAAGGACCCACTACTTCAAGTGCAATTTTTTATGGTTCGCTTTCGGCACATATAGGAGTATTTTTATTATTGCGAACGTATCCCTATTGGGAAACGATTTTGAGTATAAAAATTTTTGTAATTACTATTGGATTAATCACGGCAATTGTTGGAACTCTAATTGCTAGAGTTCAATCATCCGTAAAGACTCAAATCGCCTACGGTTCAATTGCACAAATTGGACTTATGTTTGTAGAAGTTGCTTTAGGTTGGCACTTTTTGGCATTGTTTCATTTTGCAGGAAACGCATTCCTACGTACCTATCAATTATTGGTTTCTCCTTCCGTTTTAGGTTATATGATTCACAATCAGTTTTTCAGTTATGTTCCTAAACAATATGGAACCGCGAGTTCATTTACCAATAAAATTTCAAATTCTATTTATTTACTAAGCTTGAAAGAATGGAATATGGATGCTTTTCAGTTCAAGTTTCTTTGGCTTCCTTTTAAATGGATTGGAAGAAAATTAAATTTTTTAAGCAGTAAATTAGTCTTGATTTCATTGGTAATACTTTATTTAGTAGGATTATTTTGCTTTCTAAATGAAGAAATAATACCGAAACAACTCGATGAGACATTGCATATAATTTTTGCTTTTATAGGTATGCTTCTAATTTTAAAATCATTTGCAAAACGAACAGATGCCATTACAGTTTGGTTTATGATAATTGCAAGTCAGTTTTACATTTTACTCTCAATAGCTTTTCTAAATGATAAATACGAATATTTAGAAATTTTAATATATGTAAGTGGTCTTTTAGGAGCTTCAATTTTAGGTTTTTATTGTTTGTACCGGATTAAATCACAGGAACAAAAAATAGATTTGAATAATTTCTATGGATACAATCACAATCATCCAAAATTTGGACTTTGGTTCTTAATTTCATGTTTAGCATTTGTAGGATTGCCATTTTCACCAACATTTATTGGAGTTGACTTAATGTTTAACCATATTGATAAAAACGAATATTTACTAATATCTATTACAACAATTAGTTTTTTATTCATTGAAATTGCAGTATTAAGAATATATGCAAGATTATTTCTCGGTCCAAATAAAATACAAAATCACCCAATTGCATACAGATCTTCATAACAACATAGATAAAGCATACCAATTAAAATTTTATTACCAAAGCCACTTTCGAGTGGTTTTTTTATGCCTATTTATTTTAGGAGCTACTTCCTGCTTTTCGTTTCAAGATTTTGTGTTAAAATTGGTTTTTTCTAAGTCCAAAAAGGAGCTTGCTTTGGTCGCTCTTTTTCGCCAAGAAAAAAATACAATTTTGACACAAAATGCTTTACACTACAATTAGGGCTATGGGAACCAGTAATCAATTACTATTTTGTTTAAGACAATTATTCTACATCCAAATTTTCATTAAAAGAAGAAGGAAGTAATTTAGGAATAAATTTGATTAATATTGGCAAAAGCAAACTTCCGCCAGGCAATAAAAATATGGTCAATGAAGGAATTGATTTGCAAATATCCAACAATTGTTTTTTGACTTTTTTCTTTTCTTTTTCATCTAAATCACGTCGAGTTGATTTTGCAAGTAAAACCATCAATTCCTTGCTTTCAGAAAGTTCCTTGAATAATCTATTTTTGTTTCGACTAATCAAAACTTCCACACTTTGAGTTGTATGATCAAAAAAGTGTTTTACGGGATTTGAGTATTTAAAATAAGGGATTTCATCTTTGTATTCTGTAATAAATTCATTTGTTTTAGTAATACTTTCCAAAACAAAATCATCGGAAACTGACATTATTTCAGCCAAATTATGAAGGAAATAAGCTTCGTTTTTCTCAACAATTCCATCACTCCACAATGCCATTCCTGCCAAATCTATCAAATAGTATTTTTCTAAATCAGAAGTAAAATAATCCAATTTCAATTCTTCTAAATTTTGAATACTCACATTTGAAAACTTACTATAACGAACCGATGCTTCAAATAATTTTATCAGCAAATCGTCATATTTAGTCTTATTGGATTTTGTTTTTAACGCCAATGAAACCAAACTGACAATAGTTTCTTCAATCTTTTTTAAATATTTTTCAGGAATAGAATTGTGCGTTAAATAATATTGAAACGCCAAAACATCTACAAAAAGTAACGCATTGGTCAATACGTGAGAAAACTGTTTGTTGATAATATCGATATTGGTTTGAATACGAGTATCAATGATTTTCTCTAAATTTAATGAGTTGGAATTACTCGGTAAAATCTTCTTAAACAAGTTAAATCCTTGCGGATGCATCTCATTATAAAAAGCTAGAACTTTCGTAATAAATTTTTCAGGATTGTTTTCAAGAGTTGTAATTTTATAAACGCCAAACAAAGTATTCAATAAGGCAATCTTAGTAATTTCATCTTCTGTCCATCCTTTATTGTCAACAAAAATAGGTGTTTGAAATGAAATTATATAACCATAGATGAAACCTGTATCTCGAACTTTTGAATAAAAAAAGTCAGGATTCTCAATAACAGGATTCGTTAAAGATTTTTGATCTATAAAAAATTTGTCAATCCAGCCAGTCGCCGATGGGTTTATCATTGCTTCGAATTAGTGTAGCAAATTTATATATTTTCAATCACTATTAAAGCAATTTAAGTGTAAATTTAGTATTACTTAATTATTGCGGAACATGCTACCCTTGCACCAGAATTTCCAGTAGGTTGCGTTACATAATCATCGGGACCTTGATGTACAATTAAACCTTTTCCAACAATATCCTTTGTCGCATCGTCGCAACCTATACACCATTCAGAAGTTTTAAAAGTTATTGTTCCATTTCCTAATTCATCAGTTGTGAAATTGCCAATATCGCCTTTGTGGGCTTCTCCATCTCCTAATTTTCCGTGTTTTTTGAATGTTGGATTCCAATGTCCACCAGCTGAACTTCCATCGGCAGCCGAACAATCTGATTTTTCATGAATGTGAATCGCATGAATTCCAGGTTTCAAACCTTTGAAGTTAGCTGTGAAAGTAACCTGACCGTTTTTTTCTGTAAAAACCCCAGAGCCAGAAACATTACTATTGCTTTTAGGTTCAAAACTTACGTTTAATTTATTTGAAACACCATTTGAAGAATTGGTTTTACATCCAATAATTACAGCAATTATTATTGTGATTGAGACGATTATTTTTTTCATAATAAGAGATTTAATTTTTATTAAAATTAGGTATAAATTCTTATAAATCAAGTTTAAATTGCTTAATGTTATATTAAAATTTGTAGTTTTTTTATAAAAAAATCACTTTGCAAATGAGTACAAAGTGACTTTTTAACCAAAAAAACAATAACTATCTTTATGTTTTAGAAACAATACTCATTTTTCTCTACTAGTTTGGAAGTAATCACTTCTCTTAATCCTACAATATTAGGCATATTTGTATATTTCGTAAAACGGCGTAAACCCATTAACATCATGCGCTGTTCATCTCCTTCAGCAAAAGAAATGATACCTTCTTTTCCTTTAAGATTGATAATGTCAACGGCTTTGTACAAGTATAATTTCGCCATGGCAATTTGTTCTTGAACTTTATCCGCTCCGACTTTTTTGGCAGTTTTTTCAGTTCTCAAAATGGTACTTTCTGCCATATATATTTCTATGAGCATATCTGCTGCAACCATTAACAATTGCTGATGTTCATCTAAATCGGGGCCGTATTTTTGAACTGCACCTCCTGCAACCATCAAAAATGCTTTTTTTAATTTACTAATAAGTTCCTTTTCTTCTGAAAATAATTCAGAATAATCTGGAGTATCAAATGATGGAATTCCCATTAATTCTTCTTGAACTTTAGAAGCAGGTCCTAGTAAATCAACATGTCCTTTCATTGCTTTTTTAATCAACATTCCAACCGAAAGCATTCTGTTTATTTCATTTGTACCTTCGTATATTCTAGCAATTCTGGCATCTCTCCAAGCACTTTCCATGGGTGTATCTTCTGAAAATCCCATTCCACCAAAAATCTGAATACCTTCATCAGCGCAATTTTGAACATCTTCAGAAACAGCGACTTTTAGAATTGAACATTCAATAGCATATTCTTCAACACCCTTTAATTCTGCTTCTTGATGCGTAGCACCTTCAGCTTCACGAACTTGAATTCGGTCCTCAATATCTTTTGCAGCTCTGTAAGTTGCGCTTTCTCCCGCATAACATGAAGTTGCCATTTCGGCTAATTTATATCGGATGGCTCCAAATTTTGCAATCGGAGTATTGAATTGGATTCTCTCATTGGCATATTTTACAGCACCTGAGGTAACTCTTCTTTGAGCATCTAAACATGCTGCTGCCAATTTTATTCGACCAACATTCAACGCATTCATGGCAATTTTAAATCCATTTCCTCTTTCTGAAAGCATGTTTTCAATAGGAACTTTGGTTTCATTAAAGAAGACCTGACGCGTTGAGGAAGCGCGAATACCCAATTTATGTTCTTCTTCACCCATCGAAATTCCGTTATCTTTTGTATTTTCAAGAATAAATCCAGTAATGTTTTTATCATCTCCAATTCTTGCAAATACAATAAATAAAGAACAGAATCCTGCATTTGAAATCCACATTTTTTGCCCTGTGATTGTATAATGAGTTCCATCTTCTGATAAAACTGCTTTTGTTTTCCCAGAATTAGCATCAGATCCAGCTCCTGGTTCTGTTAAGCAATAAGCACCAAACCATTCTCCAGAAGCTAGTTTTGGTACATATTTTTGCTTTTGTTCCTCAGTTCCATATAAAGTTATTGGCATTGTTCCAATTCCAGTATGCGCGCCGAAAGCCGTAGAAAATGAACCCGTTGCACCTGAAATATAATCGCAAACCAAAACGGTATTTACAAATCCCATTCCCATTCCACCATAAGATTCAGGAACTGCGACACTCAGAAAACCTAAATCACCCGCTTTCTTCATTAATTCTTCTGTGAGCGAATAATCCTTATTTTCAAATCGGCTT
>JBIIFA010000059.1:0-9686 GCA_044237565.1 Flavobacterium sp. | reverse complement strand
GATTAGTAAAAATTATGGATGAAAAGCTTAAAATTAAATTATCAATTGCAGACAGAGTTTATCCGTTAACGGTAGATATGTCGCAGGAAGAAGGATTGCGAAGTGCTTCTAAGAAAATTGATGTTATGATTAAGCAATTTGAAGAAAATTATGCGGTTCGTGATAAGCAAGATGTTTTGGCAATGTGTGCCTTACAATTTGCCTCTCAATTAGAACAAAAGCAAATTGACAAGTCAATCGATAACGTAGAAACGAACGAAAGACTGAAGAAAATTAATGATTTATTAGCAAAATATCTCGACAAATAAACACGTTCTTTACAATAACTAAGATACTGCCTACATTAGTTCATATTTGGTAAACTCAACACTAACAATTTAGAATGAGCGAATCTTCATTACTATAGAATGCCTTGCTTTGACTAGGAATCTTGAACAATGAGTTAGCTCAAAACTTGTATTTCCGAGTTTATTCAAGCAATCTAATGTAGGCTTTTTTTATATATAAATTTTAAACAAACATGGACAGTACATTAATAATAATTATTTCAGGAATAGCTGGAATTGCAGGTGGTTTTATTGTTGCAAAAATGATGGAAAAAAGCAACGTTTCAAATTTAGTTCAAAATGCTAAAAAAGAAGCTGCGGCCATTTTAAAAGATGCAAACCTTGAAGGTGAAAACATCAAAAAAGATAAAATTCTTCAAGCAAAAGAAAAATTTATTGAGCTAAAATCAGAACACGAAGAAGTAATTCTAGCACGTGACAGAAAAGTAGCAGAAGTAGAAAAAAGAGTGCGTGACAAAGAATCTCAAATCTCTAACGAATTGGCAAAAGCCAAAAAAGTAAACGACGATTTTGAAGCAAAAACAGTAGAATATACTTCAAAAGTTGAAATTCTTGACAAAAAACAACAAGAAGTTGAGAAAATGCACAAGAGTCAGTTGAACCAATTGGAAGTGATTTCAGGATTATCTGCCGAAGATGCAAAAGACCAATTAATTGAAGGTTTGAAAGCGGAGGCCAAGACCAAAGCGATGTCGCACATTCAAGACACTATTGAAGAAGCAAAACTAACGGCACAACAAGAAGCTAAAAAAATTATCATCAATACTATACAACGTGTTGGAACAGAGGAAGCAGTTGAAAATTGCGTTTCCGTTTTCAACATTGAATCTGACGATGTAAAAGGTAGAATTATTGGTCGTGAAGGAAGAAACATTAGAGCTTTAGAAGCTGCAACTGGAGTTGAAATCATTGTTGACGATACACCAGAAGCAATTATTTTATCTTGTTTCGATCCTGTAAGAAGAGAAATTGCCCGTTTAGCACTTCATAAATTAGTTACCGACGGAAGAATTCACCCAGCGAGAATTGAAGAAGTTGTAGCTAAAACTGCCAAACAAATTGACGATGAAATCATTGAAGTTGGAAAACGTACTGTAATCGATTTAGGGATTCACGGATTACATCCAGAATTGATAAAAGTGGTTGGTAGAATGAAATACCGTTCTTCATACGGACAAAATTTATTGCAACACTCTCGTGAAGTTTCTAAACTTTGTGGAATTATGGCAGCTGAATTAGGATTGAATGTAAAACTTGCCAAAAGAGCCGGATTATTACACGATATCGGAAAGGTTCCAGATGCAGAAAGTGATTTACCCCACGCTTTATTAGGAATGCAATGGGCCGAAAAATATGGTGAAAAAGAAGAAGTTTGCAACGCCATTGGAGCGCATCACGACGAAATCGAAATGAAATCATTGTTATCGCCAATTATCCAAGTTTGTGATGCAATTTCTGGAGCACGCCCTGGAGCAAGAAGACAAGTTTTGGATTCTTACATCCAACGTTTGAAAGATTTAGAAGAAGTAGCTTACGGATTTAGCGGCGTTAAAAACGCTTACGCAATTCAAGCAGGTCGAGAATTACGTGTTATTGTAGAAAGCGAAAAAGTTTCCGATGACAATGCTGTTTCCTTATCATTTGAAATTTCACAAAAAATTCAAACTGAAATGACCTATCCTGGTCAAGTGAAAGTTACCGTAATTAGAGAAACTAGAGCGGTTAACATAGCGAAATAAAATCCCATCAATTCCTTCCCAAAGGGAAGGAATTGATGGAGTTGAAAAATATAAGACTTGCTAATTAGCAAGTCTTTTTTTATGAATTATTTTTAAATCTACCTGTTTTTAGTGATTTTTTTTGGGCGTGCCCTCGTTTAGAAAGTTTTGAGTAACGAGAATATCTGTACTAAACTCGGTCGGGTGTTCCGCTAAAAGTCCTCGCCAAGTTCCGCTTTCGCTACACTTGCCTGTGGGCTTTCCACTTCACCCCCTCACGCAAAATAGACATCTTAGACTTCCGAATAACCAAATCATCAAATAACCAAATTAACACTAATTAATTCATTTCCTCGGGTGAAAAGAATTCATGATTTCAGATAAATGCTTTCTATCAAGATGAACATATATTTCTGTAGTAGTAATGGATTCGTGACCTAACATTAATTGAATAGAGCGCAAATCGGCACCGTTTTCTAATAAATGTGTCGCAAAGGAATGGCGGAATGTATGTGGACTTATAATTTTATTCAAATCAATTTTCACAGCTAAATCTTTAATAATTGTAAAAATCATTGCGCGTGTCAATTGGCGGCCTCTCCTATTTAGGAACAAAGTATCTTCATGTCCTTTTTGAATATTGAGGTGGGTTCTAATAGAATTTTTATAAATCTCGATGTAATTTTGGGTATAAGAACCTATTGGAACAAAGCGCTGTTTATTGCCTTTTCCTGTGATTTTTACAAATCCTTCATCAAAAAATAAATCAGAAATTTTTAAAGAAACCAATTCCGAAACACGAAGTCCACAACCATAAAGCGTTTCTAAAATGGCACGATTGCGTTCGCCTTCATTAGAACTCAAGTCAATTGATGCAATTAATCGGTCGATATCAATTATTGATAAAGTATCGGGCAGCTTTCGTCCTATTCTTGGAGTTTCTATTAATTCTAATGGATTATCAGTTCTATAATCTTCAAATAACATGTACGTGAAAAAACTTTTTAACCCTGAAATAATTCTGGCTTGAGAGCGGGCATTAACTTCTTTTGCAACGCTATAAATAAAAAGTTGTATCGTTTCTTCATTTATTTTTTGGGGTGAAACTGAAATTGAATTTTCATCTAAAAAAAAACACAAACGCTCAATATCAAAAGTATAATTGTCTATTGTGTTTTTAGACAAACCCCTTTCAATTCTTAAATACGATTGATAACTTTTAATGTAAGACTTCCAATTCATGAATACAAAGGAAAACTATTTGCATAAAAAAACTCCAATTTAGAGGTTTTATACTTTAATTAATCGAAATTAATTAGAATTTATAACCCACTGAAAGTTGAAAAACACCATTTTTAATGTTAGTATTTTGTATGTCACTTGTATTTGTAACTCCAATGCAATAGCGAACTTGGGCAACTACTTTGTCTAATATATCATAGCCAATTCCAATATTTGCAGACATATCAAAATCTTTGGTTGCCTCTTTTAAATTCTCGGATGTAGTTACGTTAGTAATTCTATTTTCAACATCCTGATTAGCAGAAATCAAGAATCCCGCTTGAGGACCCGCTTCAACAAATAAACCTGATTTTATATAATATTTAACCATAATAGGTAAAATCAAGTAATTCATTTTCCTTGTTGTTGCAAAAGTCAAGTTTTTACTTTCAAATTTGGCTCCTTGAGCAGAAAAAAGAAGTTCTGGCTGGATGGCTATTTTTCCTAAAATTTTAAATTCTAATAACGCACCAGCAAAAAACCCATTGTTTGAAGACATTATTTGATCTTTACTGCCAGTCAACATTGACATGTTCAAACCTGCTTTGATTCCAAAATTAATTTTTTGTGCAGTACTGTTTAGTGTAATTAAAATCACAATGGCTAATACTATTTTTTTCATTTGCTATAAATTAAGTTAGTCACAAATATAACCATTTTTGTCACAAAAAAAACCTCCAAAATATGGAGGTTAATTAATTTAAACAAACAAAAATAATTAGAAGTGCAGAGCAAATCCAATATTAACTTGAAAAGTACTCTTATCAGTATAATTGTCATTTAAAGTTAGATTGTATCTAACTCCAGGTTCTACGCTTACATTAGAACCCAAAAACCAGGCATAGCCGGCTTGAATTCCTAAATAAGAAGGGTTTTCATCAAAATCTTTAATAGTTGCGCCAGAATAATCAACTTGAACTGGAATTTGACTGATAATATAATACTTAGCTCCTATTTTATACGAAAAAATAGTAGTATCGAACAGATCATTTTTCATACCACCATATCCTAACCCTACTTTTAAAGCCAAATCTTTTATTACGAAATACCCAACTTCAGCTCCAAAATTATACTCTGAATCGCCATCCGTATCCGAATAACTTAATCCTGTGTTAGATCCCATTGGGGTTCCAAAATTGGTATTTGCTTCAATAAGCCATTTCCCAACTTCTGTTTGACCTTCATTTTTTGCTACTAATTTGTCTTGTGCACTAACAAATCCAAATACTAAAAGTGCGCCAAGTGTTACGATAATTTTTTTCATTTTTGTTTTTTGTTATTGATTTATAAGAATAAAATTACATCTTAAATCTAGCAATACAATTAAATTTACATAAACTCGATGTAGGGTTTAATTTTATCGATTAAAAACAAAAAACCACGCCAATGGGCGTGGTTTTTAATAATGTAATTCTATTTTAGATTAAAAAATAAAAGTTAATCCAAAAGATGTATTATCGAAAAAGTTATCATACTGATTCAAATTAATTGTTGTAGTAGCATCTTCATCTCCTACTTTTTGATAAGATAACATATTAGCTAACCCAAAATTAAGAGTTAGTCTAGACGTTAAAAAATAATTTACTCCAACGCCAGCATTGAATGAAGTGATGTCTTCACCAAATCCTAAACCTGCAGTAGAATAAACTTTAAATCTTTCTCCTAAGTCTAGCATGTAGTAATTCATTCCAATTCCAAAACTAGTAGTTGATTCAATACCATCACCAGACAAAGAGGCTAGAGAGGCATTGATTGACATTTTGTCGGAAACGAAATAACTAAGAGAAGGAGCAAATAATGTTGTGGAATCTCCGTCTTCAGATTCATATGCGATGTTTCCACCCACTGTAAAATCTCCTTTAGAAAATCCAAAACCAACTTTTTTGTCTTGCGCATTAGCAAAGCTAAATGCAAATACTGCAGCAGCAGTTAAAATAATTTTTTTCATTTTTGTTTTTGTTTAAAATTAATAATGGTAAAACTATCAATTAATGTTAACACTCAGTTTCCTACAAATTTTCATTTGTTAACAATTTTATTAACAAAAATTTATTTTATAATAAAAATTATAGATATTATATAAATATTTTACCTATAAAATGAATATATAATATTAAGTTGTAAAAAGAATAAATTATTAGAATAGTAATTATAAATAAAGTGAATAGTTTACTTACTTTTACTTAAAAATTTTATGAAAATAATTATCATCAACGGGCCAAATCTTAATCTTTTAGGGAAAAGAGAACCTGAAATTTATGGGAATCAAACATTTGAAGTTTATTTCGATGAATTAAAAATTAAATTTCCTCAAATAAAACTCGATTACTTCCAAAGCAATATCGAAGGCGAATTAATTTCTAAAATTCAAGAAGTAGGCTTTTCTTATGACGGTATTGTTTTAAATGCTGCGGCCTATACTCATACATCGATTGGAATTGGGGATGCCGTAAAGGCAATAACTACTCCTGTAATAGAAGTTCATATTTCAAATACTTATTCTCGTGAAACTTTTCGCCACCAATCTTTTATTTCAGCAAATGCAAAAGGAGTAATTCTAGGTTTTGGAATTAAGAGTTATGATTTGGCCTTGCAGTCCTTTATATAATTTATAGAAGTTGTGGGTTTCTTTGGAATTTCAATAGTTACACAGCTGTAAGATTTTAAAAATCATACTTAAATGCACTAAGTTTAAAATTATAACCTGTAACAATTATATCACCCAATAGTCGTTAGAATACAAACCAATACTTAAATATGAAAAAAATATTCTTATTCCTACTATTAGCCTCTTTTGCTACTTTTGCTCAAATCAAAGGAACCGTTTCCGATGAAAAAGGAAATCCACTACCCTTCGTAACTGTTTTTTCTGCGAATACCTATAACGGAACAACTTCCAATGATAGTGGAAAATATGAATTGAATATTAAAACTATAGGAAAGCAAACCATCGTGTTTCAATATTTAGGATTTAAAACCCAAAAAATTTCGATTTTAGTTGAAAAGCTACCTTATATATTAGATGTAAAAATGTATGAGGAAAATTTCACGTTAAACGAAGTTGTAATTAATCCAAAAGACAATCCTGCCAATGCAATAATTCGAAGTGCTATAGCCAGTAAAAAAGAAAACTCTGATAAAACCGGTCGATTTAAAGCCGATTTTTATTCGCGTGGAATTTTTAAAGTGAAAGATTTACCTAAAAAGATAATGGGAATGAAGGTAGATTTGGGAGAACAAATGGGTTCCAACATTGATTCAACTGGAAGTGGTATCATTTACTTATCGGAAACAGTTTCTAAAATAGTATTTGAGAAACCTAATAATTTAAAGGAGAAAATTATCGCTTCAAAAATTAGTGGAAATAATAATGGTTTTAGTTATAACACAGCAGAATCGGCTACCTATGATTTTTACAACAATACAATTGATTTTAATAATAGCTTAATTTCTCCAATTGCAAACAATGCCTTTAACTATTACAAATTCAAATTAGAAGGGACTTTTTTTGATGAAAACAACCAGCAAATTTGTAAAATAAAAGTAATTCCCAAAAGAGATAAAGAGCCTGTTTTTGAAGGATACATCTATATTGTTGATGATAGTTGGGCGATTTACGCTATAGATTTAGACATTAAAGGCTACCGAATGAAGAATGAATTTGTAGATATAATGACTTTGAAACAAAATTATAGCTACAATTCGAAAAATAAAATTTGGGCAAAAAATTCGCAAAGTTTGGCGTTCAATGCTGGTATTTTTGGAATAAAATTCAACGGTAAGTTCAATTATGTATATAGCAATTATGAATTTCAAGATTCATTTGAAAAGAAAACTTTTGGAAGAGAGATTTTAAGCTTTGAAGAAAATGCCAACAAAAAGGATTCAATCTATTGGAATAAAAACAGACCAATTCCATTGACTATTGAAGAAAGTAATGATTACATTAAAAAAGATAGTATTTATATCGTTAGAAATTCCAAAACCTATTTGGATTCAATTGACAAGAAAAACAACAAATTCAAAATAATAGATATTTTATCGGGTTATAATTATAAAAATAGCTCAAAGAAAATAAACGTCAAATATGCTGGACTGATGGATTTGAGTTCTCTAAGTTTCAACACAGTTCAAGGCTATAGCATATCTACAGGATTTAATTTCAGAAAACGAAATGAAGAAAATGGTAAAAACACTGTAATAAATACTGAAATTAATTATGGGCTTTCTGATACTCGATTACGTATTTCAGGATATTATAGCCACCGCTTCAACAATCAAGATTATGCCTATTTGAATCTTTTGGGAGGAACAAAAGTCATTCAATTTAATGAAAACAACCCTATTAGTCCACTTATTAATTCTGTAAGTTCCCTATTCTTTAAAAATAATTTTATGAAATTATATAATTTAGAATTTGCTCAGATAAATTATGGTCGAGATGTAGCGAATGGATTGAATTTAAGTGGAAAGATTGCATACGAACAAAGAAAACCTTTATTAAACACAACAGATTACGCTGTTGTTAAAAGTACCGATTTCTATTCTTCTAATAATCCGTTAGATCCAAATGTAAACCCAGGGTTTGAAACTCATCATTTAGTTAGAATTGGACTAAATGTAAGAATAAATTTTGGAAATAAATACTTTTCACGCCCCGATGGAAAATTCAATATCAGAAATCAAAAATACCCAACACTTTTTGTTGCTTATGAAAAATCGGTTGCAGGAAGCGATAAAAAATACGAATTTGACCACGTAAATACTCGTTTGTATTATGATATAAATGTTGGAAACAAAGGAAATCTTGCGATGAATTTAAAAGCTGGGAAATTCTTTAATGCACAAAACATTGCCTTTATGGATTTCAAGCATTTTAATGGAAATCAAACACATATTGGAGGAACAGACCGTTATTTGAATGTATTTAATTTGCTTCCTTATTATTCCAATAGTACCAATAACAGTTATTTTGAAGGACATTCGGAATACAACGATAGTGGATTTATCATGAATAAAATCCCATTATTGAATAAATTAAAATCGACTTTGATACTAGGATTTCATGAACTTGCCATTCCAAATAGAAAACCCTATTCTGAAGTTAGCATTGGACTTGACAATTTAGGTTTTGGAAAATTTAAACTGTTCCGAGTTGATTATGTTCGCTCGTTTCAAAATGGCTCTCAAGGTGACGGTGTTGTTTTTGGATTGAAAATACTTAATGCTTTAGATTAAAATAGTATTACAAATAAAAACGGGTAATAAATAATTCTCACCCGTTTTATTATTTATTTAATGACTCGCTTGGTTCAATGTGAATTAAAACGTGTCCCAATTCTAATATTTTTTCTCGTAAAGTATCTTTTAATAAATGGGCTAAATCGTGCCCTTCTTTTACCGAAATTGTAGCATCAACAACAGCGTGAAGATCTACGTGGTATTTCATTCCAGATTTGCGAATAAAACATTTTTCGGTTTCTATAATCCCGTCAACATTTAAAGAAACGGTTCTTATTTCAGCAACTAAATCATCATATAAATGTTCGTCCATAATTTCGCCCAAAGCAGGTCTGAAGATCAGATAACTATTATAAAGTATGAATCCCGAAGCAAAAAGGGCTGCCCAATCATCTGCGGATTCGTATCCTTTCCCAAGAATTATTGCTATTGAAATCCCAATAAAAGCGGCTACAGATGTAATTGCGTCACTTCTGTGGTGCCACGCATCTGCTTTTAGTGACGAGCTATTTGTTTGAATTCCTCGTTTCATTACCAATCGAAACGAAAATTCTTTCCAAAAAATAATTACGCCCAACACAATTAATGTCCATGGTTTTGGCAACTCGTGAGGAGTTCCAATATTACTGATGCTTTCATAAGCAATAATAGTAGCAGAAGTAATCAAGAAACCAACAACTAGAAAAGTTACCAAAGGTTCTGCACGTCCGTGTCCGTAGGGATGATTAGCATCTGCTGGTCTGTTAGAATATTTGATTCCGAATAATACTAAAAAGGAAGAAAAAATATCGGTAGTCGATTCAATTGCATCAGCGATTAAGGCGTAAGAATTTCCAAAAAAACCAGCAATGCCTTTTACAATTGCCAAACAGGAATTCCCAACGATACTAAAGTATGTGGCTTTTACAGCTGCTTGTTCATTATTTTTCATTATCGAATGCAGGTATTATCTAAAAGTTAGATTATTCACGGATAATATTAGCGCCAATTGCTCTCAATCTTTCGTCAATTCTTTCGTACCCTCTATCAATTTGTTCGATATTTTGAATCGTGCTCGTTCCTTTTGCAGAAAGTGCGGCTATTAATAATGAAATTCCAG
>JBIIFA010000200.1:0-3434 GCA_044237565.1 Flavobacterium sp. | reverse complement strand
CCCATTTCTACAATTCCAATTTCTGTATTTTCATCAAAAGAAAGCAAAGTAAGTGGCACTCCGATATGATTGTTTAAATTTCCTAATGTTGCTTTGGTTTTATATTTTTTAGACAAAATAACTTGAATTAATTCTTTAGTCGTTGTTTTCCCGTTACTCCCAGTCAAGGCTATGATAGGAATGTTCAAATAGCTTCGGTGAAATCGAGCCAATTCTTGTAAAGTTTCCAAACTATCCTGCACAACAATTGTTCGCTCATCAATGAAATAATGAGGATTATCAATAATTACGAATGACGCACCTTTTTCCAATGCTTCTTTCGCAAAAGTATTGGCATCATAGTTTTCTCCTTTAATAGCAACAAAAAAAGAAGTTGCTTCAATTTTCCGAGTATCAATTGAAATTGACTTGCATTTCAAAAAAAGATTGTGAATGATTTTAATATCCATATTAAACGATTTTAAACAATAAAAGCCCTAACGAAAGGGCTTTTATTTATATTTTGAGATTGAAATTAATTTCTAGCTCTTTTCTTTTTGTCAGCTTTTGCTCCAAGTCTTGACATTGCACATCTAAATCCAATGTAATCTGTTGCCATATCTTGTGGAAAGTACCTTCTTTGCGCGGGATCTAACCAATACGCTCTGTCTCTCCAAGAACCACCTTTATAAACCCTAACATCATCACTTACTAATGAAGTTCTTTTGTTAGATTTATCAAATTTTCTAACCATATTTCCCAAACTATCAACAGTTACATTGTGTTTTGGAGAATCATACATTCTTTTGCTATCAATTAATTTTGCTCCTTCATCAGTATTTCCAAAGTCGAAATACCTACTAGATTTCTTGTCACCATCTCTGTAATTTCTTTCGTCACTTGTGTCGAAATTTTGTCTCAAATACGTTTCTTTTTCGTCTACTGGAACTTGAGCAATTTGACCTGGTGCATTTCTTGCAACTATTCTACCATTTGACAAAGTATCGTAAGCAATATTTTGGCTAGTAACCAATTCTACTTTACCGTCATCTCCAATTTTATTTTTAGTAAATATATTTCCTCTAAAATAGTTGAAATCACTTACCTCATCATCAACCATTGGACGATAAACATCAGCAACCCACTCAGCAACATTTCCAGCCATATCATACAGTCCAAAATCATTTGGTGGATAGGATTTTACAACATTGGTAATATCAGCACCATCATCAGACCATCCTGCTATTCCTCCGTAATCTCCTTTTCCTTGTTTGAAATTGGCCAATTGATCCCCTATAATTTTTCTTTTACCTGAACGGGTATAACTACCAGACCAAGGATATTTCTTTTGACCTTTGTAGATATTGTATTCTCTTTGTCCTACATCTGATGAGGCTGCATATTCCCATTCTGCCTCTGTTGGAAGTCTGTATTCTGGAAGCATAAGACCTGAAGATCTTTGTGCATATATTCCTGTTGGATTTTTTGTAGTAGTTCCTTGACCTTTAGTTCCCGAAACTTTAATCGGTTTCGATTTAGAATTTTTACGCCCTTTTAAAACTATTTTTTCATCACCACCAAACGTTTTACTTGGCGCATTCAAATACGTTTCAGTACTAAAACTACTTTCTGCTTTTACATCAACAATTTTAGCATCTTTTTTCAAGTAACCTTCTGTTTCAAGAGTGTTTTCATTCACACGATCCGTTCTCCATTTGCTAAATTCAACAGACTGAATCCAATTCACACCTACTACTGGATAAGAAGCATAAGCAGGATGTCTTAAATAATTGTTGGTATATGTCTCATTATAACCTAATCTGTTTCTCCAAACTAAAGTGTCTGGTAGAGCACCTGGATATATGTTTTTATAATTTTCTTCTTCTGGAGGAAATACTCTTTTTAACCAATCTATGTATTCCATATACATTAAATTTGTAACCTCAGTTTCGTCCATATAAAATGACGCAACATGTTGCTGATTTGGAGTATTATTCCAATCATGCATAACATCATCTTGAACCTTACCCATTGTATACGTTCCGCCTTCTACCATTACAAGTCCTGGAGCAGTTGCTTGCTTTTTATACTTACTATTAAATTGGAAACCGCCTTTTTTATCATTAATTTTCCAACCCGTAGCTGATGAACCTCCTTTCGAACTTGATTGTTTACTACAGCTAGAAACTCCAAAAAGAATAACTAATCCAAGAACTACATTAATAACAACATTTTTGTTTGCTTTCATACTTAAAAAACGGAATAAATTTGTGACGAATATAATAATTAACTTTTAAATCGCAACATTATTTTTAAATTTTAATACTATTGGTGCCAATTTTACATTTGAACACAATGAGAACGTAAAAATAAAACAATTATTATATATATTGCGGCGAAATTTAAATTCAATCTACACACTATTTAAAAAGAATTAGCGTTATATTTTACTTATGAAAGTTAAATTTTTATTATTTCTCTTGTTTTCTATCGCTTGTTTTTCTCAACAAAAAGGCGATGTGAAGTTGGATTGGATTGAAAAAACTGAAATATCTTTTAACACTTATGCCTTAGTTTTTCCAAAATTTAAATCAGAAAACTTTACTTTTAATAGTGCTAACAAAGCTATTTTTTACACTATCAATCTACCTCAAAGCACTCAGGTTGATGAAAATTCCCTTCAAATTACAAATATCATTTTTGAACCTATTTCTCAATCTCAACTTGGCGATTTAAATATAAAGGCTATTCCGAATTCTATAAACGCAACAATTAAACAAACTATTGCAAGAGATAAAATATTTGCCTATTTGAGTTTGTCACCTATCATAAAAGAGGGTGATGAATTTAAAAAGATACGTTCTTTCTCCTATTATTTTTTAAATAGTAGTGTTTCTAAACGTGCATTAGAAACAAATAATGCTGCTTTAATTTCAAACTCTGTTCTAGCTTCTGGCGATTGGCATCGATTTTATATAGAAAAATCTGGAGTTTATAAAATTTCCAAAAGTTTTTTGAGACAAATTGGCTTAAATGTAAATGCAGATCCTCGAAACATAAAAATTTATGGGAATGGCGGCAGAATGCTTCCTTTATTAAATAGCACTTTTTATCCGTCTGATTTGTCCGAAAATGCAATTCAATTTATTGGCGAAAGCGATGGTGTTTTCAATGACGAAGATTACATCCTTTTTTATGCAGAAGGAGTTGACAATTGGAATGCAGAAAGTCAAACCAACAGTAATTTGTTTGCTACAAAATCCTATTATTATGCAACCGTAAATGGAAATTTAGGAAAACGTATTCAAAATTTACTGCAACCAACAAATCCTGCCACACAAATAATTACCACTTTTGACGATTACCAATTTCATGAAGTCGATTTAATAAATATTGTTAGATCTGGAAGACAATGGTTTGGGGAGCCTTTCAATATTAATAACGAACAAGAATTC
>JBIIFA010000199.1:0-3438 GCA_044237565.1 Flavobacterium sp. | reverse complement strand
TGCCACAATATCAACACCATAAGCAAAACCACTTACGATTATTGGATTTAAAGGTGCCAAATCAGAAATTAATTTTTTGCAGAATTCGGTTCCGGAAGAAGTAATTTGTCGTGTTCCAACAACACTGATTATCTTTCGGCTACTAAAATCAATATTTCCCGACGAAAATAATAAAAGCGGACCGTCGATGCAATGTTTTAGGCGTGAAGGATAATTGTCATCTTGAAAAAAAGCAATATTAATTTCGTTGTTTTTTATAAATTTTAATTCGGCTTCAGCTCTCTCAAAAATGGTTTTGTTTTTTAACTTTGAAAGTAAAACACTCCCAATTCCATCAATGGATGACAATTGTGACGACTTGGTTTTGAAAACAGATTCAGCATTTCCGCAGTGGGAAAGTAGTTTTTTGGCAACAATATCGCCAACTCCCTCGACTTTCTGTAAGGCTAATAGATAAAATAACTCATTTTCATTCATGGCAAATATTTGAATTTTAAATGTATGACTTTTTTTATGTAATACTGCTTGTAATTTCAAATTAGTAGAACTAAATAAAAATTCTGAAAAAATTAAAGTAAAATAGTATCGAAACTATTGAACTATTTGATAATTTAAATTTTAAAAATTGTTAATAAAAAATGTAAATAAAATTTTGATAACTATTTTGATTGTATAACTTTGTTATTATGAATTTAGAACTTTACATATCTCAGCTTTTATACCGCTATCAATGTGTTACGATTCCGGGTTTTGGTGCATTTTTGACCGAAATTCAATCTGCGCAATGGCACGAAAACACTAATGGATTTTATCCTCCTAAGAAATTGATTTCGTTCAATTCTTTTTTAAAAAATAATGATGGTTTATTGGCCAATCATGTTGCTCAAAATGAAAAAAGCACCTACGAAACTGCTGTTGCATCAATTGAAATTGAAGTTAAGAAGTGGAAAAATACATTGCAATTTGAAAATACAATTGCGTTAAAGAACATTGGCGAACTTTCATTAAATTCAGAAAAAAATATTGTTTTTTCTCCCTACGAACAACCAAATTATTTAGCAAACTCTTTTGGTTTGAGTTCAATAATTTCCCCTGCAATTAAACGAGAAGTGCTCCAACATGTTTTTGAAACTGTTGAAGAAAGTGAGGTAATTCAATTAATTACAGAAAAAAATCCTGGACGTACTTATTTAAAATATGCCGCAATGATAGTTATCTCATTATCATTTACCGGAATTATGGGTGTTAAATTATACCAAGATAAAGTTGCCGAAGATACTTTAATTGTAGAAAAAGCGGTGCAACAACAAGTTCAAAATAAAATTCAAGAGGCTACATTCTTTATTGAAAGTCCGTTACCATCTGTAAGCTTAACCGTTAAGGAGGTAAAAATGCCATATCACGTGGTGGCTGGTTCTTTTAGACTTGAAGAAAATGCGGAAAGAATATACCGGAAATTAAGCAATGAAGGTTTTAAAGCTAGAAGATTAGCTCCAAATAGTCACGGATTATTTCCTGTACTTTATGGAAGTTACCCAACATTTGAAGAAGCGCAAAAGGCAAGAGTTGAAATTCAAAAAACTCAAAATCCCGATGCCTGGTTGTTAATTGAAGAATTATAAATAAAAAAATCCCGATAATATCGGGATTTTTTATACGGTGTAAGTACCTTTGTAAAAAAAATCATGCATCCAAAACATCCTTCAGAGTCGTTGACCGTTTTAACCGATTTGGTTTTACCAAGCGAAACAAATCCGCTAAACAATCTTTTTGGCGGTGAATTATTAGCGAGAATGGACCGAGCGGCAAGTATTTCAGCCAGAAGACATTCGCGAAGAGTAGCGGTTACAGCATCCGTAAATCATGTCGCTTTTAATAGGGCAATTCCTTTGGGAAGTGTAGTAACTGTTGAAGCAAAAGTTTCTAGAAGTTTCAAAAGTTCTATGGAAATTTATATAGATGTGTGGGTTGAAGACCGTGAAACTGGAATTAGAAGCAAAGCCAACGAAGCTATTTATACTTTTGTTGCTGTTGATGATTCTGGAAGACCTGTAGAAGTTCCGCCAATAATCCCTGAAACAGAATTAGAAAAAGCACGTTTTGATGCAGCTTTAAGAAGAAAACAATTAAGCTTGGTTTTAGCAGGAAAAATGAAACCCAATGAAGCAACTGAATTAAAAGCATTATTTTTATAAAAAGGGGAATCAATAATTTGATTCCCCTTTTTTTACATATTAAACAACCAGCTGCTCGGATTTGAGGTTGTTGTATTCTGAGAGATGGTGAATTTTATAATTGTTTTTCCAGTATCCCCATTAGTCCGAACTCTTCCAATAGTTTGTTTTATAGAAACTTTATCTCCTTTACTCACAGAAACGGAACTCAAATTTTGATACACCGTGAAAAAATCTCCGTGCTGAATCATAACAGCTGTATTTACTGGAGAGAAAACCATAACTCTAGTTACGATTCCTCCAAAAACAGCTCTGGCATTTGCCCCTTTCTCTGTTTCAATATCTACTCCGCTGTTTTTTATTGTTAACGATTTAAATTCAGGATGTGCATGCTCGCCATAAGCAGAATAAACGTTACCTTTTTCAACTGGCCAAGGCAATCTTCCTTTATTCGCTCGAAAATTATCTGCGATGATTTTCCCTTCGGCGGTTAAAACAATTTTTGAAGAAGATTCTATTGCCTTGTTTTCAGCAACAACGGCTTCCTTAGTTGGAATTTTAGTATTGCTAGGAGATGCTTTTCTACTAGCATCCGCGGCACGCTTGTTGTCTTCAGCCGCTTTTCTGTTGGCCTCTGCAATTGCCTCTCGAATTAATCGTTCTATTTTTTGATCGATTGCTCTAGTTTCTTGTTGCTTTTTCTTGATTTCGGCAATAATTTTCTTTTTATCTTTTTTAATAGAATTTACTAATATCTCTTGTTCTTTTTTTTCTTTTTGAAGTGCCAAACGTTCTTTTTCATTTTCATCAATCAGTTTTTGTTTGGCTGTTTTTTGAACAACTAATTTCCCATTATAAACGGTAAGTTCTTCCGATTTCCCTTTTATTTCCGCTCCTTGTGTTTTTCTGTAGCTCGCATATTGCTTCATATATTGCGCTCTTTTATAAGCTTGTAAGAAATTTTCTGACGACAATAAAAACATCGCACGACTTTGCTCAGAACGACTTTTATAAGATTTCACAATCATTGCTGCATAATCTTCTTTGAGAATTTCTAATTCTCTTTTAAGCCTATTTATTTGCAACTGATTAAGATACATGTCATTCCCGAGTAATTTGGTTTGCTTTTCGGTAGTATTAATTAATTTTTCTTTAAGTTTTATTTTACTTGCCTGAATTACAATTAGGTTTGTAACCGATTTTTCCTTTTTCTTGGTTTCCTGCAACAAGGCTTCGTTTTCACGAATTTCTCTTTGGATTTGAG
>JBIIFA010000058.1:0-9767 GCA_044237565.1 Flavobacterium sp. | reverse complement strand
CATTTTATATGAAACTTTGATGCTCTTGAAGAATCTTCTTCGAACATATTTTTCATTGAAACGTTTTTCATTGTTTCAAAATGATTCTGAATTTCTTTCCAAGCAGTTGTTGAAGTTGGATTTGTGTTTTGTAAAGCCATTATTGTGAGGATTCTATTGTAGTTTATTTATTTGAATTGCAAATTTACGAATAATGTTTGTAAAATAATTATTAAGATTTTTTGGATGTTTTAATCTTAAAAAGTTCGTATTATTTCTTGAATTGCAAATTCGCCACCCGATCTAATTCTTTTTTCAAAGGATTCATTTGTGCTAAAAAGCGAGGTAAATTCTTTTTATTCATAGGTTCTGAATTGGGTAATTTCAATCCCAAAGCATCAACCTGAACTCCGTTTTTCCAAAATCGATAACATACATGAGGCCCTGTTGAGAGTCCAGTACTCCCGACTTTTCCAATAATATCCCCTTGATTAACTCGTTGTCCTCGTCGAGCTATAATTTTCGACATGTGTAAATATTGTGTAGAATAGGTGCCATTGTGTTTCACTTTTACGAAATTTCCATTCCCAGCCGTAAAACCAGTTTGCTCCACAACGCCAGCAGCAGTAGTCATAATTGGGGTTCCTTGCGGTGCTGCATAATCGGTTCCTTTGTGTGCTTTCCAAATTTGTTGCACTGGATGAAACCTATTTTTTGCATATCTAGAGGTAATATTAATAAACTTTAATGGCGCTTTTAAAAATAAATTTTTGAGCGCTTTTCCTTCTTCATCGTAAAAATCTAATCTTTGAGAGTTTTCATTTTGTGCAAATGGAAAAGCATAAATAATTTTTCCTTTATATTCAAAAAATGCGCATTTTAGACTGTCAACGCCGTCATAAATAGAATCATTTATGAAGCGTTCTGTGAAAGTGATTGCAAATTTATCTCCTTTTTGTAATTTGAAAAAGTCAATTGACCACGCATATATTTTAGAAATTGATGTTGCCAATGCGCCTTCAACTCCTTTTTTTTCTAATGTTTCCGATAAAGATCCGTCTAATTCTCCAGCAATAGTTCTTCGTCGAATAGTTACAGGTTTGATGTGTTTATAAACCGTAATAGAATCTTTCAAATCAATTACATAATAGCTCAATCGATCGGGTTGATAAATAAAAGCGCGCATTTTTTTTGATTTTCCTTTCGACCTAAGTATCGTATAAGGTTTGTCAATTCGCATCATTCGAACATCAAAAGTATCTTTGACTTTTTCAACTATATCAAATACTTTTTTGTCGCCAATGTTTTGCTTTTCAAGAATACTTCCAAAGGTGTCGCCGTCTTGAATGGTATCTTGAATCACATCAAAGTTATTGAGTGTAAATCCAAATGCAACAACAATCGGCACTTTTTTAACAGGCTTTTGTTTGTCAGATTTATTACAAGAAACAAGTGATAGTAGGAGTATTATTATAATTGGGATTCTTTTCAAACTGCTATTTTTTTGTTTTAATTATTTTTCTTCGCCCCAATTTTTCAATTCTTCTTCGCTCCATAATTCGGGGAAAAATATTCTTCTTTGGTATTTTGGATGCATGTATTTTTTCCAATCGCTTCCTCCAGTTGCTTCGCCATCGCCTTTTCCACTTCCATCAATATATTTTTGGGCAGCATTTAAATGTCCCATCACCCAAGTAATATTTACGGTATAGTCGTAATGGCGCATTGCTTTGATTAATTCTGGATTTTCTTGCTCTTTTTCGGGTAATTGTTTGAATTTTTGCCAAAGATTAATGGTGTTGTATTCCTCCATGTGTCTTAAAAACAACGGTTTGTATTTGCGTTCAAATTCTAAAATTAAATAGGATTTTTTTCCTGTTGCATGGTCTTTTCCTCCCGCTTGCCAATACAAATGTTCCAAAGCATGTTCGTAAGGTGTATTTCTGTCAATTGATGTTCTGAATCGGTAATCTATTAAATTGATTAAATCGGTAGAAGCAAATTCAATTAACCGGTATTGTGCGCTTTGAAAACCACTTGCTGGAGTCAAAGTATTTCGAAACTTCATGTATTGTTCCACTTCCATTCCGTCACCCATAATGTCAAAAGAAGTTGTGAGCATATCAAAATAGCGGCTAATTCGCATGATTCTTTCGGTAAAAAAAACAGCTTCCAATGCGGTGTTATGAGAAATTTGTTCTATTTCCCACAAAATCATTTTAAAAAGTAATTCATTGACTTGATGGTACATTATAAAAACCATTTCGTCAGGCAAAGTTGTTCTTTGCGTTTGAAGATTTAAAAGGGCGTCTGTTTGAATATAATCCCAATAAGTGATTGGTTTAGACCAAAGCAATCCTTCTAAATGGGTTTCTGTTTTTTGATTTATTCCTTGAAATTTTTCTTCTAATTTTTGAAGAATTTCTTCTGATATGTTTGGGTTTGCCATGTTTATTTTACTTTAATTATAAAAGAATTTTTCAATCCTTTAAAACCATCAAGATCCGCTTTAATGGACCCTATGGCAAGTTCTGCTTTTATTCGAATGGGTATTTTGTTATTGTCATCTGAAATCCAAACCGTGAGCCCTTCTTGTTCTTTAAACACTCGCCCAGATTGAACTAAAGGGCGAAAAATCATGGTTGGAATTTTTCCAAATTTAGTGTCAATATCTTCACGACCAATGAATTTTAACTTAAATTTTGTAGTTTCCTCATCAAAAAACATGTCAATAGAAATGTATTCTCCCATCTTTAATTTGTCGACATTGGGATGATTTCTTAAATAATAAAAGGTGGAAACGATATCTTGGATATTATTTGGGACAGCGAATGTTTTTTCGGTTTTGTTTTCATAATCTTTCACTAAAACATGGTCGGTTCCTTGATTAAAAAATCCTTCTTGATTCTTGGTATATCCTCCTTCATTGATTCTTCTAACAAATTGATAGGGATTTCCTGTAGTTTTATCAAAATAACTTTCGTATAAATCATCTACTTTGAAAAAGAATCTCGACATTCCCGTAGTATATCCTTTTCCAATTACATGAAATACTTTTTTGTTGTTTCGAACGGCATCTTGTACTTCCAAAGTGGCGTAACCAGCATTAATTAAACCATAATGAACTCTAAATTTAAACCACTCACCTGTATCAAATGCGTCTTCTTTTTGAGTTTTAAAACTTATAAGTAGAATAAATAATATAAAAATAATTCCTTTTTTCATGTTTGGGTAAATTAATTTTAGAGTGTATACAATTTTTATTCCAAATGTTTCTTATATCTTAAAAATGTAGTAAGGGTATAAATGGTATTCTCTTTCTGCCCTAATTAATATTTGGAGGTTATTTAGATTTTTGTTGTTGATTCATTTTAAAGAGGTTGTTATATAGCTATCTTTAGAATCATTAAAAGTAAATCAGATTGCAATTACAGTTAGAATTTTGATTGTTTAAAAATCTGAATTTATCACTTTTTATTTAGGTTAGTTTTTTTGTCAATGTTAAATTCAAAAGTACGAAACAAAGTTTATATTCAGGATTACATATTTAATTGTCACTTTGGAACCATTCTGCAAATGATGTTTCTGTTTCTTGGAGTTTTAAGGAATGCAATTGAATTCCATTTGGCAATCGGCTTTTGATTCTTTGGGCGAAATCAATTACCATATTTTCGCTTGTGGGTTGGTATTCCACCAAAATAACATGGTGATCACGGGATTGAAGTTCTCGAGCCAACTCAATATGGGGCGTATTTTTGTTAAAAACTGTGGCGTGATCAAATTGGTCTACAATTTCTTCTTTCACAATTTTTTTTAGGTCTGTGAAGTCAATTACCATTCCAAATTTCACATTCGAATTGTCCGTAATCGGTTTGCCAATCACTGTCACCGATAATTTATAACTGTGTCCATGAACGTTTTTACACTTTCCATCGTATCCATATAACGCATGTCCGGTTTCAAAACTAAATTGTTTGGTAATTCTGATATTGCTCATTATTGAAGTATTTTGATTGCAAATTTAGTAAATTGTATCCATTCTATTTTGAAATTTATAAAATGCTTATTTTTTAAATCGAAAAATGTATATTTGCGAATCAATTGGGGGATTAGCTCATTTGGCTAGAGCGCTACGCTGGCAGCGTAGAGGCGACGAGTTCGAATCTCGTATTCTCCACATTAATAACCGTACTAGTTTATTTTATAACTATTGCGGTTTTTTATTGTAATTGGGTTTATGAAAAAATAGAATTTTTTTGGATCAACAATTTATTTTAAACGGTATGTAATTCGTTATTTTTAACTCAAAATAATGATACTTTTTATAACTTCGAGTTCTTAATTTAAAAAAAATTGTATTTGTGTATTTACTATAATTCGTATAAATTTATGTTTAAAATGTTTTTATTTTAACAAATTAGACAGCAACGTATCATTTTCAAATATAGTACCAAATACGTATTCAATTACAGCACAAAACACTTATAATGTTTGTATATCTGGACCATTAATGGTTGTAATAAATCCAATTCCAGTAGATACGGCATTACAGATTATATATTTTCAATGGTTTCTTAATGGAACTTTTCAAAGCGGAGCGGCTAATACTTTTGAAGCTTTAGTAGCAGGGAATTATTCGGTTATTGCAATAAGTATATCAGCTGTTGGAACAGTTGCTTTTGATGCTAATGCATCAATTATTGTTAACGCCTTAGACCCAAATCCGAACTATGATTATGCATTGGATTATGGCGCTTTGCAATCTTCAAATGTTTTCACAAATGTAAATCCAGGAAATCACATTGTTACGGTAACCGATAGTAATGGCTGTTCAAATTTAAGCACTACAATTTCTGTAATTGGTTATCCAACCTATTTTACTCCGAAAGGCGATGGATTTAATGATTTTTGGAACATTATTGGTTTACGATTGAATATATCGAGCCTCTGACCACAGATTTAAAAGTATTTAAATCCCACTTTTCATTAAAAAGATAATTCGAACCTCTAAAAATAAGCGCGCAATTGAATACTTCCCGTGTGAATTGCATTGCTCGTTTCGCTTTTTCGCCCTTGATAATTCAGATTAATATCTAAGAATTGCGTTAGGTTTTTTTGGATTAACAAACGCCAAGTCAAGTTTTTTCCTGGTTGCAATCCTTCCAACATTTGATAGGCAACTGGGGATAAATCATCACCAACGAATTTATTTTCATACAATGAAAACTCGCCGTTCATAGAAAGTTGCTTTTCGGTGGAGTAGGTGAAGGAAGTTCCGAAATGGCTTTGTGCCAATGTTTCTAAAGATCCTATTTTATTTTCCTTTTTCTGATATTCATAAAATAAATCCCAACTGGCATTTTTTGAAAACAAATAGGAAATTTTTGGCACCATTTGATAGCCTTGTAATTCAAAGTTTTTAGCCCCATAATTTTCGGAAGTCGTTATGGTTGCAATTGTTTTTCCACCAAAATTAATCAGCCAATTCTTCTCATACAAATGATTGTATTGTACCTGATGCGATTGATTGCTATTTTCCTGAGAACCAACAGAAAGTAAGTTTTTCGTCCGACTACTCAAATAAGTATAGGTCACAGAATGTTTTTGCTTGCCCCGGTTGTAAAACAAACTATTTCGAAAACTGGAATTCAAACCCAACAAATTCGTGTCGTTTGAACTTAGTGGATTGAAATCAAAATCACTGCCAATTCGTTTGATTTTGCGTTCTCCTAAAAAAGAAGTTTGGTTGTAGAAAAACGACAAGAAATGCTTAAATCCTTTTTCATTTTGCCACTGATTGGGATTTAATGTCACAGATTGAGAAAATTTATTTTGATGGGTTTTAATGAAAATCTGATTGGGCAAATACACCCGAACATACTTTGCTTGGTCAATAAATGGCGCGACTTCAAACTCTTCTAATTCCTGAATTTCGTTGCCGTTATAGTCATTCCAAGCATAAACGCCACGCCCTGGATCCACTTCAAGATAGGTAAATTCTTGTTGCGCAATAGTTCCAGAAGTTGTTTCATAAGCCGTGGTAATTTGAATTAATTGATTAAAAAAGCGGTCGTTGTACAACAATCTAGAATTCAAAGAAGGTTCCGAATCTCTAGTATTGTCAACAAATTTCAAGTTTCTATAATTTACAAATACCGACAAATCGCTTTTATCCGTTTGTATCAATTTCGATTTCAAATAATAGGATTGCGAGTTATTTACCCGTTTCAAAAATCCGTTTTGCAAACTGTCATTCGTCCTATTTAGATAACCCAATTCCACAAAAACTTTGGTACTGTCGCCTCTTCCGATAAAACTTCCGTATTCTGTAAAACGTTGACTTAAAGCCGAAAATTGGTTAGTTGCTTTAATTTTTTCTTGATTGTTTTCCAATCTCAATGTGGCGCCAACCCAATTTTTATTGAAATGATACCGCGTTTGAGTTTGGTTTCTAATGAATTTTGAAGTCGAATAATCGCTATCACTTTTCAGAAAACTGCCTTTGTTTTGGACACTCCAATTTTTAAATTTGAAATCTCCGTTTAAACTATTTCGAATTCCTGAGAAGCTTTCGGTAAAATCTAATTTTTCAAATTGATACGTTAAACTTCCCTTTTCGGGCAAATTAAATTGCAATCCTGAAACCAACAAACTTTGATTTCCCAATGGATTAATCAAATTCCAATCGCGATCAAATTCAATGGTGAACAAACGCTCAATAGTTTTAAATTGTTTTTGCACCAGTTGGTAATTTGCGAAAGCATCCACTTTCCATTTTTTTGAAAACAAGCGGTGTTTGAAATTTATTTTCCCTGCAAAACCTTTATTATCAGAATCATCAATGGAAGAAAACAGATTTTTATCGTTATTACTTATACCAATTTCAAAGTCAAAATTTGTCTTTTCCGAAGGATTAAATTTTCCTAAAACCGTTGCGATTTGAATTTTTGTAGGCGCAATTAAACGGATAATTGGCTCGTAATTTCCTTGTGAAACTCCATTTGCAGGAGCAATATATTGATATATTTTTCCAATAGCGGCGGCACTTGACAAAATATAATTCCCAAGATTATTTCCAACTAAACTAAATTTCACATGGTACAATTCATCAGTTGCCAAATTTGAATATTCAAATACAGAAACCCCGTTTAAAAGGATTTTTTTATAAAGAATTTTATTCTCAGAATAACTGTCAATATACGCCGATGGCGCCGACATTAAATTGGAATTATCACCAGCATTTACTAAAATCTGGGCTTGTTCAGTAGATAAATTTTGTTGCAAAGGTTGGTTTTTGACATCATTCTCAGAATACAAATACCCTCCAATACTCCATTTTTCTTGCTCATGTGTTGCCCCTGCATACGTTACAAAACGGGTATAATTTCTATCGGTATATTGATATTCAATAGAAATTCGCATTTCGGAAGTTATCGGAAAAAGCGATGTGAATTTTAATTCTCCTGCATTATAATCGATAATATAATCATTATTTTCGCCTCGTTTCAAAAGAATTCCATTTACATAAACGCGCTCAGACCCCGAAATTACTAAAATGTACAATTCGCCATTTGGCCCCCGTAATTTATACGGTCCTTGATTTCCTTCCTGACCTACAAACGCACTTTTCGCATATTGTCCACGAACCAAAGCTGCAGAAGCAAAAACGGTTGTTTTAGATTCGGGTGTGCCAAACTCAAAACGAGTCGATAATCCTTGCACTTTTTTATTAAAATTTAAGAACTTGGAACTTCTGTTTTCTAAGAATAAATCGCCTGCCCGAATATTCCATTTATTAGAAGAAAGTTCAATGAAAATCTGATCAAATTCATCTAATTTTTGAGAATACCCACCTGATTGCAATGGAATATTACTATCTTGAATAGAAGCTTTTAATGTTACTTTATCTGAAATTTTTCCTGAAATTTGTAAATCCAAAGCTGAATTTACTACCGCATTTTGGTTGTTTCCAATGGTAATTCCACGCGTTAAACTTCCTGAGGTATTCAACCCATCAAATGGAACAAATTTTTTGAGTGGATTTCTTGAAATTTTGTATAAATCACCCAAAGTTGCATCGTTGCTAACTACTCGACTTCTATCGTAAATGCTGTATTCTTTAGTTAAAAAATCTGGAAATTTTAGAAATCGAATGGTTAACGTATCGTTCAATAGAGGAAAATTATCTTTAAAAACTAACATTCCTTTTTGAAAATCCATCTTATAAAAAGAAGTATCAATGGGTTCTCCTTTTTTGTTTTCTAATTTAAAAAAACTCGAATTTAGGCTTACGCTGTCAATCTGAACAGGCTTTTGCGTAGCAATTATTTTCTTATTTTTATATTTCGTAGCCAATTCTTGGGCTTGAAGCCCAGAAATTGAAAGGAATACAATCAGATAAAATAATTTTTTCAACATAAATAGTATAACGCACAGACATCAAAAGTAGTGTGTTTAGTTTAAATATGCGAAGATTTGAAGATTTCAAAACCGTTGAAATGCAATTTAGTATGACTAATTATTTTCTTTAGTAATAATTTGCATCGTTTCGCGGCTCACTTGTTTTAGCAAAACATCTTTATTTTGTTCTACCATTTGCGCTGCTTTTTCATCAAAATGTCGAATGGTATAAAGCGATACATTTTCGTTATACGCAATTTGGAATTTCTTAGAAAGTATCGTTTTCAGCTCGTTAAAATTCCCGAATTTATCGTCAATACAAACAGAAAAGCTAATTGCTGAATTCTGAATTAAGCTTACTTTCATTTTATAATCGTGCAAAAGCCCAAAAATTTCGCTGATATTTTCTTCCATAATAAATGAAAAATCTATTGAAGACAGCGATAAAAGTAATTGGTTTTTCTTTACAATAAAACAAGGTAAATGCGGTTCTAAATCAGCTCCTTTAGAAACACTTGTTCCGGGTAAAGTTGGATTTATAAACGATTTTACATACAACGGAATTTCTTTTTTTTGCAAAGGCTGCAAGGTTTTTGGGTGAATTACGGTGGCGCCATAAAACGCCAATTCAATTGCCTCGCGATAGGATATTTGATTCAACAAACTTGCATTTTCAAAATATCTCGGATCGGCATTCATTACGCCAGGAACATCTTTCCAAATCGTAACATTTTCTGCATTAAGGCAATAGGCAAAAATAGCGGCGGTATAATCCGAACCTTCCCGACCTAAAGTAGTAGTGAAATTATTTTCATCAGAGCCCAAAAACCCTTGAGTTACATTCAAGATTTTTTTCTTGACATTTTTAGAAATATTCTTTTGCGTCAAATCCCAATCTACATTTGCATCTCGGTATGTATTATCCGTTTTGATGAAATTTCGAACATCGAGCCATTGCGTTTTAATTCCCATAAAACTCATGTAATGACTTATAATTGTTGTTGAAATTAATTCGCCATAACTTACTACTTGATCGTATACGAAATTGTAATTTGGTGATTTATTTTGGGTCAAAAAATGGTCTAATCCAGAAAACAGTGAATTTACTTCAGTGAAAGCAGCATTTTTTTCGTCTTCAAATAAATCCAAAAGAATTTGATTATGGTATTTTTTTACTTCTTGAATTGAAGATTGCAATTCTGGTGATTTTTCGAAATAATTTTTAATGACAATTTCAAGCGCATTTGTTGTTTTTCCCATAGCAGAAACAACCAACAAAACATCTTCAAATCCTACTGTTTGCAAAACGTTATGAACGTTTCTGATTCCTTCGGCATCTTTTACAGATGCACCTCCAAATTTAAATATTCTCATTTTTCTATGATAAT
>JBIIFA010000198.1:0-3476 GCA_044237565.1 Flavobacterium sp. | reverse complement strand
TTGCTGCATAATCTGAATTATAGTAAGATTAGCCTCGTCCGCGCAAGGCGCGGAAAGCAGGATTTACCACGAAAGCTTTGGTTTATAGCGGTCGATAAAGGTGAATCGTAAATTTAAACCTAGATTTCCATGAACTTCGGGTGGATTTCGAAATTAAGAAGATAAGTGTTGTGCGACTGTTTCTGGTCAAACACAACATCGAAAATTCAATCAGGAAATAAGCGTGTAGAAAGTTTTTTAGTTGCTTGTTTGGACCCGGGTTCGATTCCCGGCGATTCCACAAAAATAACCTCTTAAGTAATTAAGGGGTTATTTTTTTGTTAACTGAGACAATAATTATCATAAAAAAAGACCCGAATAATCGGGTCTTTCAAACAAAAAATTAAAAATAAAAAGGATGCGAAAAAAAGGATGTTAAAAACCGTAAACCAAAGCTAGTGAAACTTGAGAAGCAGATTTAGTTGCAGCCATATCAGAATCTACAAACATATCAGAAGAACCACCGTCTAATCTAAATTCTGGAATGAAAGTCAAACCTCCTGATTTCAAGTTAGCTGATAAAGTGAATGCCGTAACTGATTCGTCACCTGAAACGCTACTGTAAGAACTATCTTTTTTAGCTTTAAAATTCTCCGCACGCAAACCTAAACTAAAGTTGCTAGAAACTGCATAAGATGGGTATAAAGCGAAACCTGTATAACCAGTATCATCAGCAGCACCAGAAAAATCAGCTACGTTCAATCCTAATTTGAATTTTTCAGAAATTTGGTAAGCCGCTGTCAAATCAACAATAGTTCCACTTTCTGAACCATCTAAGAAATTGAAGTAAGCCGTAAGACCTTCTACTGGCGTTAATGATAATTGTGCTCCAATTGCATTTAAACCAAAAGATGGATTAGCTTTGTAAGCATTCCATTGGTCGTTAAACAAACCAACCATCAAACCTACTTTGCTAGAGATTGCATAATTGGCTTTCACCCCAGCATTTTGAAATGGTCCGTTAGTAAACAAATACGAAGTTGAGTAGTTTAAATTCCCTAATGGAGAAATCACTTCGTACCCAATAAATGTTCCCATATAACCCGCTGTCAAAGTCAATTTGTCAGAAGCAGCATAAGCAGCATATAAGTTTTGGATGTGGAAAGATTGACCATCACTATCATTAAGAATAGATTGTCCCATCCCTCTAGGACCAAAAGAAACTTCTCCTACGAAAGAGGTTTTACCTGTTTTTTTCTTTAAAGCAATATCAATCATCCCTAAGGAAACTGAGTTTTGATCGCTATTGAAACTTGTTTTAATGTTTTCATTTCCTGAAAAATCATACTTATAGTATAAATCCGCAGATCCAGAAATTTCTAGTGGTGTGTCTTGTGCAAATAACACTGTAGTTGTTAGCGCTAAGGCTAAAATTGTAATTACTTTTTTCATGTTTAATTTAATTTAATTATTAATAATAGATTTAAAATTGTATTTATTTGTACGTTTTTTATTTAAAAATTAGCATAAAAATTCCCGTTCCGTCATTTTCATAAATTTGAAAACGGAAATTTAATTCAAAATAAAAAACGGATTTGCTTTTTCTAAAAAGCTACTTTCTATAGGTATTCTCCGTGTTGAGAAATATCCAATCCAAGTTCTTCTTTTTCTTCACTAACTCTTAAAGGTGTAATTTTATTTACAATAAAGAATAAAGCATAAGAAACTGCAAAAGCGAATATAGATACTAATGCTAAGGCTTTTAATTGGATTAAAAACAAAGTTGCGTCACCATAAATTAACCCTTGATTGTCTCCAACAATTGAATTTACAGATTTTGAAGCAAAAACTCCTGTTAATAACATACCAACCATTCCACCAACACCGTGACAAGCAAAAACGTCTAAAGCATCGTCAACTTTACCTTTAGGGAATTTACTTACAACCAGATTACTCACAATACTTGCGATAAAACCAATTGCCAAAGCAGAAGGAATTGTTACAAAACCAGCAGCGGGAGTAATTGCAACTAACCCAACTACAGCTCCAATACAAGCACCCATTGCTGAAAGTTTGTGCCCAAGAATTTTGTCTAAAAATACCCAACCCATTGCAGCAGCTGCGGCAGCAACTGTTGTAGTTCCTAAAGCTTGAGCAGCAAGGCCACTAGCGCCAACTGCTGAACCTGCATTGAATCCGAACCAACCGAACCACAATAATCCTGTTCCTAACAGAACGTAGGTTATACGAGCAGGATTTGATTTTTGAACTTTTCTTTTTCCTAAGAATATAGCTCCAGCTAATGCAGCCCAACCAGCACTCATGTGAACTACCGTTCCACCTGCAAAATCTAAAACTCCCCATCCGAAGAATATTCCATCAGGATGCCAAGTCATGTGACAAAGTGGTGCGTAAACGAAAATTATAAACAATACCATGAATAACAAATAAGCCCAGAAACGTACTCGTTCAGCAAAAGCTCCTGTTATTAAAGCAGGGGTGATAATTGCAAATTTTGCTTGAAATAAAGCAAATAATATAAATGGAATTGTTGGTGCTAATTCCCATGCAGAATTTGCGCTAACTCCATTAAAGAACAAATTTGAAGTTGGGTCGCCAATGAAACCGCCTATTGAAGGTCCAAAACACAATCCAAATCCAACTACAACCCATAATACAGTTACGATTACCATCGCCATAAAGCTTTGTAATACTGTACTAATTACATTTTTTTTACCTACCATTCCACCGTAAAAGAATCCTAATCCAGGAGTCATTAACAATACAAGTCCTGTTGCTACTAGCATCCAAGCTGAATCTCCAGTATCTAATTTTAGAGGCACGACATGCGCTCCTAAAACTGTACTTTCAGGAAATAAATAAATTGAAAAAATGGATAACACCAAAATTGTGATTAGAATCACACTTAAAATAATTTTTCTCATTGTTTTTTGATTTAAATTCGCAATAAAAGTAAAAAAAGATTTTACACCCCCTAAAAAAAATTCAAAAAATATATAATTTTTATCAAATTACAATTTAGACCCCTAAAATTTTAGGGGTATGCCAAAATATAAATTAAAAATTAAAAATTTGATAACGACGTTTTTTGGAAAAATGAGTAAATAAAAAAACCTGCACATGAAATGAACAGGTTTTTGAGGAGTTATAATTGGAATTACTTTACAATTCCTTTTTTTAATATTTGACCAAAATTGTACATGTCTTCAAACGAACAATATAAGGGAACTGGCGCTAAACGGATAACGTTGGGTTCTCTCCAATCTGTGATGACGCCATTTTTTATTAAATAATCGAATAATGAACGTCCTTCACCGTGAAGAAAAACAGAAAGCTGACATGCGCGCTCCTCTTGATTGGAAGGCGTAATAATTTCGAATGAACCGTTTACTTCTTTGCTAATTTCTTGTAGAATGAACTCTAAATAGGAAGTGATTTTATTCCTTTTAATAATCAATGCATCCATTCCGATTTCG
>JBIIFA010000197.1:0-3488 GCA_044237565.1 Flavobacterium sp. | reverse complement strand
CATTTACAGTTACTAAATGCACGCCGTTTCCAGTTAATGCATTCAAATAAAGAGGTAAGGTTGCCACCAATGTTTTTCCTTCACCCGTTTGCATTTCTGCAACTTTTCCACCGTGAAGCACCATTCCTCCAATTAATTGCACATCGTAATGAACCATATCCCAAGTGATTTGCTTTCCTGCAGCACTCCAAGAATTTGCCCATACCGCATTTTCACCTTCAAGTGTAATATAAGTTTTTGATGCAGAAAGTTCTCTGTCTTTTGCAGTAGCAGTAACTTTTATAGTGGTATTGTCTTTAAAACGTTTTGCAGTTTCTTTGATTACAGCAAAAGCTTCGGGAAGAAGGTCGTTTAATGTTTTTTCAGAAATTTCGTATGCTTCTTTTTCAAGAGCATCAATTTCTACATAAAGATCTTCTCTTTTATCGATGTCTACAATGGTTTCAACTTCTGTTTTAAGGGCAGCAATTTTAGCATCTTTATCGGAACGGGCTTGTTTGATTGTATCTTTAAAATAAGCAGTTTTTGCTCTTAGTTCGTCGTGAGACAATCCTTCCAAAACACTTTCAAATGCTTTGATTTTTGTAATATTTCCTTGTAATGCTTTTACATCTTTTTGAGATTTATCACCTACAAAGACTTTAAGTATGCTATTTATGAAACTCATAATATGATTTCTATTTCTATTTATAATAAGGTACGCAAATTTAACCAAAAAAAAAGCCTCGTTGGAGACTTTTCATTGGTTTTAATATTTTTTTAATATTCATCCTCGTTCCAAAGATAATCTTCGTCGGTTGGATAGTCTGGCCAAATTTCTTCCATTGATTCATATATCTCTCCCTCATCTTCTATAGATTGAAGGTTTTCTACTACTTCAAGTGGCGCACCAGCTCTGATAGCGTAGTCAATAAGTTCATCTTTGGTCGCAGGCCACGGTGCATCACTTAAATAAGATGCTAATTCTAATGTCCAATACATTTTCTACTTATTTTTAGTTTATGCAAAAATAAATTTTTTACTTAAAAAGTCAAGTAAAATTTCATTTATTTTACAAAATAGTTAAGAACGTCTGTTTTTACTGCTCATTGGTCAGTTTAAATAGTAAAAGTTATCAAATGATAATTAAATTTTTCACACTTTTAAACTGAACACTGAACACTATTTCCTCGGAATCCATTTCACTTCATCCGCTTTCAAATCATAACTCAACTTCCGTGCCAACACAAAAAGGTAGTCAGAAAGGCGGTTTAAGTATTTAATAGCATTTCCATCTACAGGTTCATTGTGGTCTAAATGTACAGCAAGACGCTCTGCTCTTCGGCAAACGCAACGGGCAATATGACAATATGACACAGTTGTATGTCCGCCAGGTAATACAAAATGCGTCATTTGCGGAAGCGAATCTTCCATTGCATCGATTTCTTTTTCTAATAATTCAATATCACTTTCTATAATGCCAAGATTTTTTAATCGTAATTCTCCATTTTTCTTAACTGTTTTTTCAGGTGGAGTTGCTAAAATTGCACCAACAGTAAACAATCTATCTTGTACTTCTATCAAAATATCTTTATAATGCGCATTCATTTCTTGGTCGCGAATCAATCCAATATGTGAATTCAACTCGTCAACCGTTCCATAACTTTCTATTCTAATGTGATCTTTGGGAACTCTTGTGCCTCCAAAAAGCGCCGTCGTTCCTGTATCTCCCGTTTTTGTATATACCTTCATATTAAAGTTTATATGGTTATTTGATTCTTTGAGTATTTGATTGCCAAATCCACAAATTACCGAATTAACTATTTTGAAATATCGCTTTCTATCATTCCATCACGCAAACGGATTATTCTATGGGCGTAAGCCGCAACTTCTTCTTCGTGGGTTACAACAATCACGGTATTTCCCAATTTGTGAATGTCCCCAAACAATTTCATGATTTCTTCTGATGTTTTACTGTCCAGATTTCCTGTTGGTTCATCCGCAAGAATGATTGATGGATTGTTCACCAATGCTCTCGCAACCGCCACACGCTGCCTTTGTCCACCCGAAAGTTGGTTGGGCTGGTGATCCATTCGGTCTGCTAAACCCACTTGTTTCAAAACTTCTTCGGCTCGAACTTTTCTTTCAGATTTTGAAAATCCAGCATAAACCATTGGCAAAGCCACATTATCTAAAGCAGTTGTTCGTGGTAAAAGGTTGAATGTTTGAAATACAAAACCAATTTCTTTATTTCTAATTTCGGCCAATTCATCATCGTGCATTTTACTAACGTCTTTTCCGTTTAAAATGTAACTTCCAGAAGTTGGCGTGTCCAAACATCCCAAAAGATTCATCAAAGTAGATTTTCCAGAACCTGAAGGTCCCATCAACGCTACATATTCGCCTTTGTTTATTTCTAAATCAATTCCTTTTAGGACATAAACGATTTCGTTTCCAAGAACAAAATCTCTTTTAATATTCGTAATTTGAATTAGTGGATTTGCCATTTTTATTTGGAATTCTATTTTAATTTGTTAAAATGTAATGCATTTATTTTCGTGGGTTTAAAAGTACAAAAAGGAAGTATTGATTTCCTAATTACAACTCTTTTTTTAACGTATTGAATTTAAATTTAAACCCGAATCACGAAATGTTCTTTTTCTTGTTCATTTCTTACAAATGCAAATCCAAATAAATAAGTATCAATTGTTACAGTGAATGAAGGATTTTTAATGATTGTTTGCCACAACAAGTTATTCTCTGGAGAATTATAAATGGATTCAAAGATGAAGCAAGTATCATTATTTGATTGTCGTAACAAATCTGCTAAAGCTATTTTATTTGCATTGAAATAAGTGCTGTCTATAAAGATAAAATCAATTTTAGAATTATTAGAAACGTTTGTTATTTTGTTCTCAGAAAAGTAAAGTCCTTCTTGAAATTTAAAGTAATGAAATATCCGATTTAGTAGTTTTTCTTTCTTTGTTTTGATCTGAAATTCAGAAAAATAGGGTTTCATTTCTGTTTTTTCATAAAAACATTTTGTCACTAAAAGAAACACAAACGGTGAATGTACTCCGTGTTCGTTCATGGAGTTCCAAAGGAATTTTAGATATGATTTTATTTTGAATAGCTTAAGCAAATCTGTGAAATCTTAATTTTATTACATTTTCATTATTTTTTTCGCAATATTCAAAAACTTTGTGAATCTTCGTTTTCTATCTTCGTGAATCTTCGTGAAACATTAAAACTACCCTTCCATTTTACTCGAAAGTTCAAACCAACGTTCTTCTTTCGATTCCATTTTTGAAATGATATTTTTCAACTCGTTTGCCTTTTTCTCAATATCATTTTCATCCACTTTTCCGTCTGAGAATAATTGCTCAATTTTGGCTTTATCAATTTCTAAATCCTTGATTTCTCTTTCAATTTTCTGAAATTCTTTCTGCTCGTTGAAAGTCAAATTCCCAGTTGGATTGTTTTGCTTCCAATCTTTTTTCTCCGACTTA
>JBIIFA010000196.1:0-3490 GCA_044237565.1 Flavobacterium sp. | reverse complement strand
GAAGGAATTGCAGAAAACTTAGCTTCTTTTTACCTATTATATGGTGATGTAAATTTGATTAATACAGAAATCGAAATGTATCGTTCTATAACAGCTCAGGAAATTAGAGATGTTGCCAAAAAATATTTAAATCCAAATCAACGATTGATATTGGATTATGTTCCATCAAAAGACAAAGCTCAAAACTAAGATATTCTAATCATGAAAAAATCAATTATCATTTTATCAAGCTTGTTTTTAACTTTTATTATGCAAGCACAAGATCGTACACAGCCAAAACCTGGACCATCTCCAGTAATTAAAATCAAAAAACCAGAAGCTTTCACACTTCCAAATGGACTGAAAGTAATGGTTGTAGAGAACCACAAACTTCCAAGAGTTTCATTCAGTCTTAACATTGACAACACTCCTTATGCCGAAGGAACTAAAAAAGGTGTTGCCGATTTAACTAGTAGTCTAATTGGAAATGGAAGTGTAAAAATTTCTAAAGACGCCTTCAACGAAGAAATTGATTTTCTTGGAGCAGATTTAAATTTCTATTCTTCCGGCGCATCTGGAAGTAGTTTGTCAAAATATTCAGGAAGAATCCTTGAATTAATGGCAGAAGGTGCTTTGAACCCAAAATTTACTCAAGAAGAATTTGACAAAGAGAAAGACAAATTAATTGAAGGCTTAAAAACGCAAGAAAAAAGTGTTGCAGCAGTGGCTGGAAGAGTTCAAAATGTTTTGGCTTACGGAAAAAATCATCCATATGGAGAATTTTTGAGCGAAGAAACAATCAAAAATGTAACGCTTTCAGATGTTGAAAATAATTATCATACCAATTTTGTTCCTGAAAATGCGTACCTAATTATTATTGGAGACGTGAAATTTAAAGAAACTAAAAAAGCAGTTGAGAAACTTTTCGGTACTTGGGCAAAAGCTACGGCACCATCATTAACGTTTACTGATCCTGTAAATGTTCAGTATTCTCAAATCAATTTTGTGGATATGCCAAATGCCGTTCAATCGGAGATTTCGTTGCAAAACACGGTGAATTTGAAAATGAATGACAAAGATTATTTTGCTACAATTGTTGCCAATCAAATTCTTGGTGGAGATTTCAATAGCTATTTAAACATGAATCTTCGTGAAGCACACGGCTGGACTTATGGTGCTCGTTCAAGCATTGGCGGAAGCAAATATGTATCCACTTTCAGAGCTTCAACACAAGTTAGAAATGCAGTTACAGACAGTGCAGTAGTTGAATTTTTTAAGGAAATTAAAAAAATTAGAACAGAAAAAGTAACTGACGAAATGTTAGCAAATGTCAAAGCAGGATATGTTGGGAAATTTGTAATGCAAATTGAAAAACCACAAACTGTTGCAGGATATGCTTTACGAATCAAAACGCAAGGACTTCCTGAAGATTTTTATGAGAATTATATCAAAAATATCAATGCAGTAACTGCTGATGATGTTTTGGCTGTAGCCAATAAATATTTCCTTGAAGACAACATTAGAGTCGTAATAGTAGGAAAGGGAAGTGATGTAATTCCTGGTTTAGAAAAATTGAAAATTCCAATGTTTTATTTTGATAAATATGGAGTTGCAACTGAAAAACCTGTAATGAAAAAAGCAGTTCCAGCTGGAATAACAGCAAAATCAGTTTTAAATAATTATATCAAAGCGATTGGTGGAGAAAAAGCGATTTTAGCTGTAAAATCATTGAGTACTGTTGCGGCTGGAGAAATTCAAGGAACAGCTTTAGAAATGACTTCAAAAGTAACTTCATCTAACAAGTTGATTGTTGAAATGAAAGCAATGGGAATGACAATGATGAAACAAGTTGTTAATGATAAAGGAGCTTATGTTTCACAACAAGGACAAAGAAAAGACCTTGACGGCGATAAATTAGCAGAAGCAAAAGCAAGCGCAATGCCATTTGACGAATTAAAATTGTCTCTAAAAACAGGTGTTACTTTAGATGGTATAGAATCATTTAATGGAGCTGAAGCATATGTAATCAAAGACGGTAAAACCACTTTGTATTATGATGTTAAATCAGGATTTAAAATTGGTAAAGCTGTTGTTCAAGAAGCAAATGGACAAAAAATGACTCAAATTACAAACTTTGGAGATTATAAAGAAGTGAAAGGAATTAAATTTCCGTTCAAAACTTCAATGTCTTTTGGACCTCAAGAAATTGAATTCAAAACTACAGATGTTAAAATCAATGAAGGTGTTACCGATGCTGATTTTCTATAAATAAAAGCATAAAATAATTTAGGAAAGGCTATCTGAAAAAGGTAGCCTTTTTTATTTTTTAGCAGATAGGTAAACACCAACTAAAATTATAAAAGCACCAAAAAATTGAATCGGGGTTAGCATTTCATTATCTAATAATCCCCAAAAGAAAGCTACAATTGGAATTAAATAGGTTACAGAAGTAGCAAAAACGGGAGAAGAAATTTGAATTAATTTAAAGAAAATAATGTTTGCAATTCCAGTTCCAACGACTCCCAAAATCAAAATGAAGAGAATTGAATATTGGGTTTTTTCTAAAACTAAAACTTCTGAAAATCCAGAGAAATATAAAATTAAACAAGCTGGAAGTAACATTACTGCGAAATTACCTGTTGAAATAGTAAGTGGAGACAAATCGGATAGGTATTTCTTGATTAAATTTACATTAATAGCATAACAAATTGAAGCTATAATTACCAAAATTGCATAATAATAATTTTGCTCCGGATGATGAAGCGCCCCATTAAAAATGAGAAGCGTGCTACCAACTAATCCAATAATAACTCCAAGAATTTGACTTCTTTTGAAATTTAATCCAAATACTAAAATCCCTAAAATCAAAGTATTCAAAGGCGTTAAGGAATTGAGAATAGCACTAATGGAACTATCGATTTGAGTTTCGGCAATTGAAAAAAGAAACGCAGGAATAAATGTTCCAAACAAAGAGGTTACTGCAATATATTTCCATTTCCCTTGAGGGATATTTGGCAAGGTTTTAAATCCAATCGCCAAGAGAAAGACTGCGGCAAAAATAATTCGCAACGAACCCAATTGAAATGGCGTTAATCCTACTAATCCTCTTTTAATAAGTATAAAAGAACTTCCCCAAATTAAGGCTAAAAAAAGCAAGAAAAACCATTTGGTTTGCTTTGAATTAATAATCATTATTTATTGTGCAAAATTGTAATAATTTTAAGAATATACCCGTTCTTTTTTACTTATTTTTGTAAATGATTACAAATTAAGTAATTACCCAAAACAAATCTAAATTGAAAATTATGACTTTCCCTAAATCATTTTTGGCAATAGCCGTATCGAGTATTTTATTTTTAAGCTGTAAAAAAACGGAAGTAAAAATAGCAACTGAATCAAGCGTTGCAAAAAAAGAAGTTGTAGCTGTGGTAAAACCTGAAACAGCAACTTTCAATATTGAAGGGATGACTTGTGCGATTGGATGTGCCAAAACAATTCAAGAAAAATTAGC
>JBIIFA010000195.1:0-3507 GCA_044237565.1 Flavobacterium sp. | reverse complement strand
TAAATTCATTGACTGAAATGGGTTGGTATATTCCAAAAATTTGATACAAAGCACTTGGAATTGCATGCAAAACGAGTGAATAATGAGACGCTCCTTTAAAATTATCAAAAAGGTAGTTTAGAGTTGGGGTTTTTATGTTTGCAACAGCGCTATCTAACTTAATAATTCGTTCTTGAGTCCTTTTCAAATCACCATCTGCGGTTGCTTGATAGTAAAAAATGGGTTGGTTTAAAGTTAATAAGCGTTGTGGAATTATTTCTTCCATTTGGGTTGGTAATTCAGGGCTTAATGAAATATAGGCGTTAAATAAAGGTTGGTCTTTGTATAAATAGTAATTCAAAAACCCTGCGGTGATATCGTGTCCGGCAATTATTTTAAAAGGGGCTATTCGATATGTTTTTTCGATATAAGCAAGCAGTTCCTGTCCAATAAATTCAAAAAAATGTTCTCCTTTTCCTTCTGGCAAACCTGTTTCCGAATCAAAAGTACAATCTGAATAGCGTTCGTCTTTTTTGTTTTGTGTAATTCCAACGATAATTATTTCGGGTAAATCATCCCAATAAGAACCATAATTTAGCGTCCCTTGGAAAGGTTCTAAAAGATAATCACCATCAAGTAAAATAAGAACGGGATATTTCTTATTTTTATTTTTAGCATACGATTCTGGTAACGAAACGGTAAATTCTCGATCTTCTTTGAGCTTTTGTGAAACAATCGTGTCTGTAATTTTTTGAGAATAGGATTGAAAAGAAATCGAAAAAAGGAATGCTAAAAAAATATGTTTCATCGGATGCTTGGTTTTAATCAATATTTTTTAATCATTAATAAATGAAGCAATATAATGATTTATTTGCGTCTATTCAATACAGGTAAAAGTAAAAATGATATGGCGCCTAAAAAAACGAGTAATAGCATTTGGGAAGTCCAAACAATCCAACCGAAAGCATTTCCAGCAGTTTCGGAAATATTATAAAAAAGAAGTATTTTAGCAATTAGGAAGGGATAGGAACCAAATCCACTATTTGTGAAAGCAATAGCAATACTTCCAACAACAAAAGATGTTAATACGGCTCCTAATGAAAGTGTATTGGTTTCAGGAATTACAAAAATTCCGATGTAAAACATAAAAATATAAGAAAACCAGATGAAAAGGGTGTGCCCTAAATAGGACCATTTTTTTTTCATATGAACAATACTTAAAAGCCCTTCTTTTAATCCAGCAATTTTTAATTTAAATTGGATTATGAATTTTGCCTTTGAATAAAAATAAAGTAGAATAAAAGCGACAAAAAGGGTAATTCCAAAAGCTAAAAGGAGAATTATTTTTTGAAGTGGTAATTTATCTAAAATAAACGTTTTCACAATGTTAAATTGAACAAAAAAGGCAACAATTATAAAGCCTAAAAGTATAATCATATCAATTATACGTTCTGCAATTATTGACCCAAAACCTTTGTCAAATGGCACGTTGTTATATTTTTTAAGCACCAAAGCCCTTGAAATCTCTCCAGATCTTGGAACCGTTAAATTCATTAAATACCCTATAGAAACTGCCATAAAATTATTGAAGAAGGTAGTTTTATACCCCATATGATTCAATACATATTTCCAACGATACGCTCGCGACGCACTCCCTAAAAACGCAATGAATATGGCAAAATAAATGTAGTTGTAATTGGCATTCACAAAATGGCTTTTTATTTCTAAAATTTCTTCTTCTGAGAATTTATTGTAAGAATATATAATTAGAAATACGCCCAAAAAAAGCGGGAGTAAAATGGATAGCCATTTGCTAATTTGCCTTTTCATAGTTAGGTTAAAGAATTGTCATTTTCGTTTGGAAAAACCAAGGATGGTTTGAACGATTTAGCTTCTTCAAAATCTATTATTCCATAAGAAATAATAATAATGATATCACCTTTTTGAACTTTTCGAGCAGCTGGACCGTTGAGTGTAATTTCGCCAGTATTTCGGTTGCCTTTGATAACATATGTTTCTAAGCGTTCCCCATTATTGATATTTACAATTGAAACTTTTTCGCCTTCAATAATATTTGAAGCTTCCATCAAAGCTTCGTCAATAGTGATGCTCCCGATATAATTTAAATCGGCTCCAGTTACTTTAACGCGGTGTATTTTAGATTTTACTACTTGAATTTGCATTTCGCAAAGATAATTAATTTAATGAAACAGTATCTATCAATCTTATATTGTTAACAAAAACCGCAATGAAAGCCCTGTATTTTTTTGTCGGGGTTATTTCTTCACACGGAACCAAAGTGGCTTCTTCAGCAATTTCAAAATAATCTAATTTGAAATCGATTTGGTTTTCAAAAACCTGTGCAACCCATTTTTTAATTTCTGCTACGGATTCCGAATTAAATTTTGATTTTACATCCAATAACGTTTTGTAAATAATTGCGGCTGATTGTCGTTCATTTGGCGAAAGCCTTTCGTTGCGAGAACTCATAGCGAGACCGTTTTTTTCTCTGAAAATGGGACAACTAATTACATTAATAGGCAGGATAAATTTTTCTACTAATTTTTTTATGATTTGTAATTGCTGAAAATCTTTTTCGCCAAAATAAGCATTCGTAGGTTTTATAATTTCAAACAAAAGTTTTACAATTGTTCCAACGCCATCAAAATGTCCTGGACGAAATTTTCCTTCCATCTGATTTTCTAAACCATCGAAATCAAATTGATTTGAAACGGTTTTCCCTTCATAAACATCATCCACATTTGGAGCATATACAATTATGGATTCATTTAAGGATTCCAATTTTAGTAAATCGCTTTCTAATGTTCTTGGATATTTTTCTAGATCTTCAGGATTGTTAAATTGTGTTGGATTTACGAAAACACTAACAATTGTTATAGAATTATTTTTTAGGGAATTTTCAATTAAAGACAAATGTCCTTCATGCAATGCGCCCATTGTTGGAACAAATCCAATAGTAGTTTTTGAATTGGAAATATGTTTTAAATGCTCTATTAAAGCTACTTGTCTGTCGAAAATGAGCATGTTGTTTTGTTGAAATATTGTGCAAACTTAAGATTTTAGTTATAAACTGCATAAATTTTTGTAAATTTGCATGTTTTTTATTTACAATAAGTAATACTGAATTTTAATATGGAAGATAAGAGGATATTGTATGTATCATCTGAAGTAGTGCCCTACTTAGCTGAAAACGAGGTTTCTCTAATGTCTTATGATGTGCCGAAAATGGTAAATGATCAAGGCGGACAGATTAGAATTTTCATGCCAAGGTATGGCAATATCAATGAAAGAAGACATCAATTACACGAAGTAATTAGATTGTCGGGGATGAATTTAGTGGTTAACGATTTAGACATGCCTTTGATTATTAAGGTGGCTTCTATACCAAAAGAAAGAATTCAGGTTTATTTTATTGATAACGACGAATATTTTAAAAGAAAAGCAACTTTTACAGATGAAAACGGAGTTTTGTTCCCGGATAATGACGAGCGTGCCATTTTCTTTGCT
>JBIIFA010000057.1:0-9955 GCA_044237565.1 Flavobacterium sp. | reverse complement strand
ACTGATATTTATGAATCAAATAAGCAAAATTTGATTTTAGATTTTTATAATAAACGTCTTCTTTTTCAATTTCTAACAATCCTGAAATTCCAAAAATCAAACTTTCTAAATTTTGCAAATCGTTGCATTCTTTTCTGATGATTGAAAAAGGAATAGAATTTGCCGCTTTCAAAAAAGATTCTCCATTGGTGTTCAATCCGAAATTTTTAGCCAACATACAAAATAATACCGCTTCCCAATCTTGTTTTGTGCTTTCTAAAAGTTCACTTATAGGTTTTGATTTTCGTTCCAATCGTTCAAAAAATAAGCGCTCTTGCCAATTCAAAAGGATAAAAGAATCTATCGAACCCAATTGTTTTTCGCAATAAATCCAAGATTTTGGAGCGATTAAAGAATTGTAATTATTCAAAGTTTCCTTTGAAACCAAATTTTTCAGAACCAAAACAGGAATTTCGGTATTATTTTTTCTATAAATTTCAGAATCGTGTTCCCAAACCACGTGAAGAATTACGCTATCATAATTTGAGTCTCGTTCGTGATGGTGCGCATACCAATCGGAGGATTTAATATGGATTTCAACATTTCCAGCCCATTTTTGATTGTCAATTGTAATTTGGGAATTGAAAAAATCAGGACCTGCTAGTTGCAAATAATGTCCCGCATTTTCTATGGTGAGTTGCTCTCCGTTGGAAGTTGTTAAATTGGTGGTGTCAAATTTCTTAAATTTCCACAAATAGTGCAGGAATTCTTCTTTCATTAGTTGGCGTATAATTTTCAACTAAAGTAATCAAAATAAGTATGCTACTAACAAACACTTACACAAATAAAAAAATAATTATCTCATTAAATACAATTTGGCGCAAGCCCGAGCATCCGATAACGCTTCGTGGTGGTTCAATTGGATTTTCATTTTACGGCAACAATCGCTCAATTTTGTTGGTCTTAAACCTTTGGCTTTATAGATTTTTACGGTACATTCCCAACGAGAGCCAATGTTCAATTTGTCATAATCTAAACCGTAAAGTGCCATTGATTTGGAAAGTACATTTCTGTCAAAACTTTCATTATGAGCTACCACAACCCTATTTTGTAGTCTTTTTTGAATTTCAGGGAAAACTTGCGCAAACGATTTTGCATTTACCGTATCTCGAGGATAAATTCCGTGAACTTGAATGGTAAACGGAGAATAAATATTGTTTGGTGGTTTAATCAACGAAACAAATTCATCCACAATTATTCCGTTATCCACGGTAACAATTCCGACAGAACAAGGGTGAAATGCAGTTGCTGTTTCAAAATCTATTGCGGTGAAGGTCATTTTAATTACGATTTTAGATTTCTGAATTAAGATTTCAGATTTTTGAATACATTGTATAAAAAAAGTAATACTAACGGTAAACATCAATATTACTTTTATTTCATTTAGGAATTATTTTATAGAACCAATTATATCATATTTGGTAATAATATGGTGTTTCCCGTTTCCTAAATCCAATAATACCGCAGCATTTTCTCTAGTAAATAGTTTGGAAACTTCTTCGATTGGCGTTCCTAATTTAATAATTGGATAGGGTTTTCCCATTACTTCACGAATGGGTTTGTCGGCGGCATTTTTGTCGTTTACATAACTTTGAAACAAGTCAGATTCATCTACGGAACCAACAAAACCAGTAACGTCTATTACTGGAATTTGTGAGATTTTATATTTACGCATTCGCTCAATTGCATGAGAAACCAATTCTTCGGTGCGCGCAATTATCAATTGTTTGTCGATGTGATCTTTAATAACGTCTTCTGCTTTGGTAACTTCATCTTCTAAAAAACCGCGTTCTCGCATCCAATCATCATTGAACATTTTCCCAATATAACGGCTTCCAGAATCGTGAAATAAAACTACTACTACATCTTCTGGTTTGAAATGCTCTTTGAGTTGCAATACACCTTTTATAACGGCTCCCGCTGAATTTCCAACGAAAATTCCTTCTTCCAAAGCAATTTTTCGGGTGTAAACAGCAGCATCTTTATCGGTTACTTTTGTAAATCCATCGATTATAGAAAAGTCAACGTTTTTAGGAAGAATGTCCTCTCCAATTCCTTCGGTGATGTAGGAATAAATTTCATTTTCATCAAAAATTCCTGTTTCGTGGTATTTTTTAAAAACCGATCCATAGGTATCAATTCCCCAAACTTTTACATTTGGATTTTGCTCTTTTAAATATTTTCCAATTCCTGAAATCGTTCCGCCCGTTCCTACTCCAACTACAAAATGTGTAACTTTTCCGCCAGTTTGTTTCCAAATTTCCGGCCCTGTTTGCTCGTAATGTGCTAAGGCATTTGATGGATTGTCGTATTGGTTTACATACCAAGAATTTGGTGTTTCTTCGCCCAATCTTTTTGAAACTGAATAATACGAACGTGGGTCTGTTGGTTCCACATCGGTTGGACAAACGACAACTTTAGCGCCCACGGCTCTCAAAATATCCATTTTTTCTTTTGATTGTTTGTCGGTAATAACGCAAATTAGTTTGTATCCTTTAATGATTGCCGCTAATGCCAATCCCATTCCGGTATTTCCTGAAGTTCCTTCGATGATTGTTCCGCCTGGTTTTAGTCTTCCGTCGGCTTCGGCATCTTCAACCATTTTTAATGCCATTCTGTCTTTTGTAGAATTTCCAGGGTTGAAAGTTTCTACTTTGGCGAGAACCAAAGCATTGATTTCGGCAGTTACTTTATTCAATCGAACTAATGGCGTGTTGCCGATAGTTCCTAATATATTTTCTGAGTATTGCATTTAGTTTTATATTTTAGCATTCAAATTTTACAGAACTTTTACAAAGATAGTACATTGTTCTAAAATAGTTGTATTTTTCTAGATTTGCGTGAGTGATGGCAGCGGAAATCCTCTTGCGGAACGAAGTGGAGCAAGAGATTGCAGCGTACAGCACGACCGAGTTTACGAAAGATTTCCTCGTAACTCAAAATAGTCTAAACGAGGGCACTCCCAAAAAAAAATTATTCAAAGAAATTCCATACCAGTCCGAAGCGAATCATGAAGTCGTGGTAGGGATTGTTGGGTGCGGAATAGAAGGTATTTCCTGACATTGAAGAGTTGAAATGTTCGGCTTTTAGATAAATTCGAGTACGTTGGATTCTTGCATTTGCGAAAATATCGAAGTTTGGAAATGCGCCAATTTGTGTTTGGTTTTGCACGAAAAATTCTCCAAGAATTGGATTGTAATCGTTGGCGTAGAATTTAGTGAAGTAATTAAACGTGATTCCTGTTTGCAAAAACATGGCTTTTTTGAAAAAATCATCCGAATAATAAAAGGTATTTCGAAGGACAAATTGTGGCACATTCAAAATGTTGTCTTTTTGATCTACTTTTTGATACAATACGGTATTGTCGAGTGCAAATTTTCTGAATTTGATTTCTTTGTTGATTTTCAGCGATAAATAATTGATGGTTTTATCGTATTGTTTTGGCGTAACCAACTGTAAATTAGCGTTATCGTCATTGCTGAAATACAAATAATCGTTTAAGGTGTTGAATTGCAAAGTAGCATATGCCCATTGCGTATTGGCTTCAATTTTGATGGTATTGCTCTTTTCGTTTTTGAAATTATTGTACCAATTGTAGGTAATATAACTGCTTTGGTGCAAATTATAAATGTTGTTTGGCAATTTATTATTGTTTTGATATTCAAACGAGATGCTGTTTTTATCGTTGTATTGGTATTTTAAATTGGCATTAAAATCAAATAACGATTGATTCGTGATAGAACTTGAGTAGCTGAATTTCCCGGTCCAATTGTTTTTTCTGTATTCGTATTGCCCACCGAAATCATTGATTTTATCGTTGATGGCATTTGGAACAATTCCCGAGGTTCGATATACTACTGAATTATAGTAATAATTGTATCGGAAATCGTCGAGGAAAAACTGAAATTTACCCAAAGTGGTGTTTTCGTATGCAAGTCCAACCTTATTGTACATTCGGTTGTAGCGCACTTGATCGTTAATGTTTCCTGTGACAAATGAAGGTCCAAACCTGTTGAATGTGGTTGCGACGCCAGTATTTGATGTAATTGTTGTTGGAATAGTAACTTGATTGAACTCAAAATAGTAACTCTCAAAATTAATTTGATGCGTTAAATAGAGGTTGTTGTTCCCTTTGGTAGAATTAATTTGGAAACTGTGGTCAAGAAATAATCGTTTACCAATTAAAGTAGTATTAGCGTCTTTGAGATACACTCCGAGACGGGCACGTTCTTTGTAGGCTACATCATCACTTTCAAAATTCTCAGGGCTTGTAATTCCACCGTTTTCACCATTAAGAATATCTTGTGAGGTGAAATGAAAATTGGAATAATACCGCTTATTTTTGGTATTGTAACTTGTGGTAAACCTAAAGTTTCCTGTGCTTGAAAGTTGGTTAATGTATTTCCCTAAGGAACGCAATCCTTTATAAGCAATTGAAAAATTAAAACGTTCGGAAGTATTTAAAGTTACAAAAGCATCTACATTTTGTCCTTGCTCCATAACGGTTTTGAAATACAATTCTGTGAACGGTGTGGCAACAGAGTAATATTTAATTTGATTGGCTTTCAAATAATTGAATTGCTTTGCAGTATAACCAAATTCCGGAAAAGAGCTAGTTTTATTTAAACCATACTGTAAAGTGGTATAGGTTTGTCCTTCGTTGGCAAAAGGCATTAACCCAAAAATATCTCTTCGGAGGTAGTTGTATTCGTATTCTTTTTTTATGGTTAGCGAAGTGTCTACGAAAGTCGTATCGCGTTCAAGCGTTATAATGCGGTATTGAGAAATAGTGGCTTTAGGCTGGTCTTTTGAATGATCAATGATAAGAGAATTCATTTTTATTGTATTTGATTCTACTTTATTTTCTACTTGGGAAAAAAGTGACAAAGAGAGGAAAGAAATAAAAAGCAAATAACAAAATTTCATAAATATATTTTCAACAAATATACTATTTATAAATAAAATTAGGTAAAATAGGAGTAAAAAAACCACTCTAAAAAAAGAGTGGTTTAATAAATCTATATTATTGTTAATCAATAAAAGGGGGTATCTAAAACTTCTTGTTGTGGAATTAAAAATGACAAACGAGGATCGTCATAATAAAAAGTCTGACTTTTTAATAAAGGTGGTTTATAACTCTGGTATGTAAATCGTCAGCAAAAAATGTACTGATTTAGTCAAAAACTAAGAAAGTGTTTTCAAAAATTATTAAATTTTGAATTATTATAAAAACACCAAGAAAACAAACAACAGAAAATTACATTAAAGAGATTCGAAGAAACACCAGAAGAATCTTTAGTTCAGAACAGAAAATACAAATCGTTTTGGAAGAGGAGAAATGATATTAAAAGAAAGGCAAAAATTAAAGAAAATGGCAATTATTAATCGCAGAAATGAGTGCCAAAAATTAAAATTAACAACAAATCAAAAAAAACATTTATCTTTGAATTATTAACTAAATACTCTCTTAGGAAAAGTCCACTTAGTTTGAAGACATACAAATGTTAAGTAATCATTTTTTAAAAAATTGTATCGAAGCTGGAACAGATGAAGCAGGTCGCGGATGTCTTGCTGGTCCCGTAACTGCTGCAGCTGTAATTTTGCCAACGCATTTTGCGAATACATTACTTAATGATTCCAAACTACTTTCAGAAAAAAACAGGTTGCTTTTGAAACCTATAATAATAGGAGAAGCATTATCATTTTCAGTTACACATTTAGAACCTTTGCTTATTGATGAAATAAATATCCTGAACGCCTCCCTAAAAGCCATGCAAGAGAGTATTTTAAAGTTAAATGTACTTCCGAACCATATAATTGTTGATGGCAACCGTCCATTACTTTCTAAAGGAAGCCATAAAAACAAAATCGGGAAAATTTTTACCAACGATGAACTACGAATTCTAAATTCTATTCCAAGTACTTCGATTATTAAAGGAGATTCAAAATTCATGAGCATTGCTGCAGCTTCTGTTTTAGCAAAAACCTATCGCGATGAATACATGGACCGGATTCATGAGGAATTCCCAATGTACAATTGGAAACAAAACAAAGGCTATCCCACAAAAGAACATCGAGAAGCAATATTAAAATATGGCGTGACGAAATACCACCGGTTGACGTTTAAATTATTGGCAGATGAAAGATGAAAGACGAAGAGATAACAGACTTTTAAAATTCGTGCTAATTAATGTAATTCGTGGCTAAAAAAACTTTGCGCTCTTTGCGAAAAACTTTGCGAACTTTGCGGTTAAGAAAAAGAGCATCCAAATAAAACTGAAAAATGTTTCAAGATTTTTTCTTTCACTTCTTGTTCGTCCACTTTTTCAACGCCCAATTCCACATTTAAAGAAGTAACTGCTTTTCCACGAATACCACACGGAATAATATTATCAAAATAACCTAAGTCTGAATTTACATTCAATGCAAATCCATGCATGGTTACCCAGCGCGAAGCCCGAACTCCCAAGGCACAAATTTTTCTTGCAAATGGGGTTCCCACATCAAGCCAAACACCCGTTTCTCCTTCACTTCTTGTACCTATTATAGTATAGTCGGCTAAAGTGAGAATTATAACCTCTTCAAGAAAGCGCAAATACTTATGAATATCGGTAAAAAAATTATCTAAATCTAATATAGGATACCCCACAATTTGACCAGGCCCGTGATACGTAATGTCGCCACCACGATTGATTTTGTAAAAAGTAGCCCCTTTGGATTCCAATTGTTTTTCGGATAAAAGCAAATTTTCTAACGAACCACTTTTTCCTAAAGTATAAACGTGGGGATGTTCCACAAACAAAAAATAATTTGGGGTCAACAAATTGGTTTCCTCTCTCCTATTCTGAATTTTCAAATCTACAATTCCCTTGAACAATTCCTCTTGGTATTCCCAAGTGTCTTTGTAATCTTTCAAACCTAAATCTTGAAATTGGATGTTTTTGTTCATTGCATTTAATTGATTTGCAAAGTTACAAAGTTAAATACTTAAAAACTTTAAATAGAAAGTCAAATTAATTTTCAAATTTTCAAATTGAAACATTTTCAAATTTACCTATCTTTGCATTCTTAAAATCTGAATTCAATGGCATTATCCGAGCAAGAAATCCTTCGTAGAGAGGCACTTCAAGAATTACGCAATTTGGGAATTGACCCTTATCCTGCAAATGAGTTTGTAACTACCGCTTTTTCAAGCGAAATCTTAGCCGATTTCGAAAAGTTTGAAGGTAAGGAAGTGGTTTTAGCAGGTCGATTGATGGGGAAGAGAATCATGGGAAAGGCTTCATTTGCTGAACTTAAGGATTCTGAAGGGCGTATTCAAATTTATGTTTCGAGAGATGATATTTCTACCGATGAGGAAAAAACAATGTACAATGTGGTTTTCAAAAAACTGCTTGATATTGGCGATTTTATTGGAATTCGCGGAACGGTTTTCAAAACACAAGTTGGGGAAATTTCGGTGCATATTTATGGTTTGACAGTTTTGGCAAAAGCATTGAAACCGCTACCAGTAGTAAAAACTGATGCTGATGGAAAAACGCACGATGCTTTTGCAGATCCTGAGCAAAGATACCGCCGTCGTTATGTAGATTTAACGGTGAACGATCATGTGAAAGAAACGTTTATTAAAAGAACAAAATTATTCAATGCGATGCGTTCTTTCTTCAATGAACAAGGCTATTTGGAAGTGGAAACGCCTGTTTTACAACCCATTCCTGGTGGTGCTGCGGCTCGCCCGTTTATGACGCATCACAATTCGTTAGACATTCCGTTGTATATGAGAATTGCGAATGAATTATATTTAAAAAGATTAATTGTAGGTGGTTTTGAAGGGGTTTATGAGTTTTCGAAAAACTTCAGAAATGAAGGAATGGACCGAACGCACAATCCTGAATTTACGGCCATGGAAATATATGTAGCTTATAAAGACTACAATTGGATGATGAAATTCACCGAAAATTTATTGGAACATTGTGCAATTGCGGTAAATGGAACTTCGGAAGCTACTTTTGGCGAACACCAAGTGAACTTCAAAGCGCCTTACGCAAGAGTTACGATGACGGATGCTATCAAGCATTTTACAGGTTTTGATATTTCTGGGAAATCAGAAACAGAATTATTTGATGCGGCGAGAGGAATGGGAATTGACGTAGATACTACAATGGGAAAAGGGAAATTGATTGATGAGATTTTTGGTGCTAAATGCGAAGGAAATTATATTCAGCCTACTTTTATTACTGATTATCCAAAGGAAATGTCGCCTTTGTGTAAATCGCACCGTGACAATCCTGAATTGACCGAGCGTTTTGAATTGATGGTTTGCGGTAAGGAAGTTGCCAATGCCTATTCTGAATTGAATGACCCAATTGATCAACGAGAACGTTTTGAGCACCAATTGAAATTAGCTGAAAAAGGCGATGATGAAGCTACCGAATTTATTGACGAAGATTTTCTTCGTGCATTGGAATACGGAATGCCGCCAACTTCTGGTTTAGGAATTGGAATGGATCGATTGATGATGTTTTTGACCAATAATTCTTCTATTCAAGAAGTGTTATTTTTCCCACAAATGCGTCCTGAGAAAAAACAAGTCCAAATTGAATTATTAGAAGAAGAAAAATTAATTATCGATTTATTAAAAACCACTGACAACAAAATGGACTTGGGTGTTTTGAAAATAAAATCAGATTTGAGTGGCAAAAAATGGGATGCTGCGATGAAAGGTTTGTCAAAACACGGGTTGGTAAAAGTGTCCTTGGTTGGCGATAGTAAAATAGTGGAATTAGCAATTTAAATTTTAACAAATCAAATTAAAAATTATTTATCTACAGTCCTAGAAATTCTATATCATTGCAAAAAAGATCGTTTTACCAATTACTTATAAAAAGATAATAGCTAATTAAAATCAATATTTGAAGGGAAATAGAATAAGAATCTGAACCGTTCTCTAAAAAAATTCAAAGTGCTATATCTTTTTAATTGGCGCATCATTTTATAAAAAATTCGTAATATTGTATATTATTTAATTTTTATTCGTAATTAAATGTTCTATTTTTGAATAAAATTAATAAAACCGTCTAACTCCAAATTTATTAATCCAAAAAATGAAAAAAAATTTCATTCTATCGCTTCTTTTTCTATTTATTTCGAATTTATTTTACTCTCAATCTAAAGAAGAAGCAAATGCTATTATTAGCAATTACGATTTGTCAAAAATTAAAGAACTTCAGATTGCTTTAAAGAAAAAAACAACTTTAGAAAAACAAAAAGCGGAGGCGTTATCCAAACTTAGTAAATGGCCAATTCGTAAAGTTGGAAAAGATGGTTCAATCAGCGAATTAATGAAATTAACACCCGATGGTTTTCCAGTTTATTTTACCAATAACAATGCTAATGCAGCCAAGTCAACACGAGCAAATCATTTAAATACCTCAGGGTCTTTAGGTCTTGATCTTAATGGACAAGGAATGGTAGCTAGAGTTTGGGATGGCGGAAATGTAAGAAAAACTCACAATTTATTTTCAGGGCGAGTTACCATCGTAGACAACCCAGCAAGTACAACATATTCAGCACATGCAACACATGTAACAGGAACAATAATAGCATCAGATGCAGAACAAAATACTAAAGGCATGGCCTATTTAGCAGAGGCGAGAACTTTCGATTGGACCAATGATAATTCCGAAGCTTTATCAGAAGTTCAAATGGGAATGTTACTCTCTAATCATTCCTATGGAGTTCCAATTACAAGCTCTAGCGGAACTGTTTTGCCATCATGGTACATTGGTTCATACATACAAGATGCAAAAGATTGGGATGAAATTGCTTACTTTTCTCCTTATTATTTAGCTGTTGTTTCTGCGGGAAATGAAGGTCTTAGTGTTGCTAATCCGGAACCTATTGCTAACGGTTATGA
>JBIIFA010000005.1:0-30361 GCA_044237565.1 Flavobacterium sp. | reverse complement strand
TATATCAAAAAAATTGACTTGGTGGGCTGCGGGTGGCAAAACTTAATACACTTATTTTTTTTAACAAATAAAAATAAATATAATCTACACCCTTGATTTCAAGAGAATAGAGTATGAAATCATCGCGTTAAATTTGTAACTTTCTCCAAGAGAGGGAGCAAAAAGCTATTAGAAAGACTAGCTTTTTTTGTTTTAACCAAAAGGATATTTTGTAGAATTAATACTTCACGAGGATTTGATAAAAAAGGTTTCCATAGAGTTACCATCTAAAATCTCGAGTAGCCCCTTTTAAATATCAAGTTTTTATCACAAATGTCTAACTCAAAAACAGAATTTTCAGGATAAACATCCAACATAAATTGATAAAAAAACTTAGTCTTTCTACATTTTATAATTTTTTCTCCGATCAAGAATATTAAAACTTTATCTCTTGTTATGGAAGTATAATTAAACGGAAAGACGAAAAAATTGAATAATTCAAGTAACAGAAAAAAATTAAAAATGTTACTTAACTTAATTTACAGTTATTATTTGCAAATAAAATATTGAAAATTATAATTTTCTAACTAAATTTATTACAAATAATAAGAGATTGCCATTAGCTAATAAAAGTGATGAATGTCTATGGTATGATTTTTATCAAAATCAAAAAACTATTTAAAAATTTACTATTAAATCAATTCCAAATCAAACTTTAGTTAAACAAAAAATTACCTTTTAAATTAATTTTGTCTTAATTTTATGATTGAAAAACTATTGCATATAATAAATTAAATACTTTTGTGTTATAAATAATGAAACTTTTAGTCTAAAATAATGAAAAAACATATAATTATCCTCTTCCTTTTCATAGGAACGACAGGATATTCTCAAAATTGGAAAACTAATTTTGAAGAGGCAAAAATTGAAGCCGCCAAAGAAAACAAAAATATTCTTTTGGTGTTTTCTGGATCGGATTGGTGCGCTCCGTGTATAAAATTAGAAAATGTAGTATGGAAATCAGATGCTTTTCAAGAGGAAGTAGCAAAAAGTTGGGTTGTTTACAAAGCTGATTTTCCAAAGAAAAAAGCCAACCAACTATCTCCTGAATTGTCTGAAAGAAATAAAAAATTAGCTGAAAAATACAATAAAAATGGAATCTTCCCACTTGTTGTACTTTTGGACAAAACTGGAAAAATAATAGGAATGACTGGTTTCAAAAACGTTTCGGCTGCAGATTACATCGAACTCATTCACTCTTTCGAAAAATAATGCAAAAAGCAATAACTGTATTTTTTTTATGCCTGACATTCGTTTCTTTTGGACAAATTGCTCACAAAAGAAAATTATCTATGTTGGGAAGTCCATTTGAGATTACCGCTGTTGCAAATGATACGGTAAAAGCAAACGAATATATTGATTTAGCTGTAGCCGAAGTAAAACGCATCGAAAATTTAATTTCCGATTGGATTCCGACCACACAAATATCAGAAATCAATAGAAACGCAGGAATTAAACCGGTTAAAGTAGATGCCGAAGTATTTCAATTAGTAGAGCGTGCTATTAAAATTTCTCAAATCACATCTGGTGCTTTTGATATTTCATATGCATCGATGGATAAAATTTGGAAATTTGACGGCAGTATGAAAGAAATGCCAACCGAAGAAGCTATCAAAAAATCAGTGGCTAAAATTGGTTATCAAAATATTATTTTAGATAAAAACGAACAAACTATTTTCTTGAAATTACAAGGAATGAAGCTAGGTCTTGGCGGAATTGGTCAAGGTTATATTGCAGATAAAGTAAAAGATTTACTCTATTCTAAGAGTTGTCTTTCAGGAATTGTGAATGTTTCTGGAGACATAAATGCTTGGGGAAAACAACCCGACGGAAAGCCTTGGACGATAGCAATTGTAAATCCTTTGAATAAAAATAAAGTTTTTGCCACTTTACCGCTCAACGATAATGCAGTGGAAACTTCTGGCAGTTATGAAAAATATGTGATTTTCAACGGGATTCGATATTCTCACATCATTGATCCCAGAACAGGGTATCCGGCAATGGGCGTTGTAAGTGTATCCGTTTTTGCAAAACAAACTGAAATTGCGGATGCTTTGGCCACCGGAATTTTTGTACTCGGAGTAGAAGTTGGTTTAGACTTAGTCAATCAACTCAAAGGAATTGAATGCATTATTGTTGATGACAAAGGAAAAATACATTCTTCAAAAGGAATAGACATAAAAAAATTCGAATAAAAAGAGAAATAAAATGATACAGAAAATAGTTTTTTTGTTTTTAATTGTAGTGGTTTTTCAATCTTGTAATTCCGTTAAAGAATATGAAAAGGTGGCTATTAATGATCCCGATATGAAACTTTCTGCCAGAACTTCAGAACGATACGAAACTGCTTTTCAAGTATATAGAGAAGCTGCGGCTGGAGCCAATGGAGGGAAATCTGGTGGCGGTTGCGGTTGTAATTAATTGTTGAACACCCCAAATCATTTAATTTGATTTTCAAAATATATAAAATGAAAATAAGAATTGTAGTGCTTTTATCACTCATTGGATTTGCGGCTTTTTCACAAGAGAAAGACACAACCGTAGTATTTAAAAAAAGGGTTTTAGAAAGTACAGAAGTAGATTTTTTAGCTAGTTATTACAGTCAAAATGGTTCGAAATCTGTTGTTTCAGGGGGAATTGGTTCCGAGAAATTAACCGATATCGCTTCAAATATAGTGGTAAATATGCCCATAAATGACGATGCTACTTTGACAATAGATTTAGGTATATCAGCTTATTCATCAGCATCTTCCAGTAACATAAATCCATTTAATTCTACCGGAGCTTCTGGTGGCGGTGATGACGATGATGATGATGATGACAGAATATCAAATAATAAACTAGCCGCACCTGCGAGCGGACCTTACGGATCACCTTGGCAAGCTTCATCGGGAGCTTCAAAAAGTGATCAATTAACAGCAATATCAGCAAATTATGCACATAGTAGCGACTCCCGAGATTTTATTTGGAACGCAGATGTTTCTTTTTCTAATGAATACGATTATACTTCAGTAGGTTTTGGTGGTGGAATCGCAACACTTTTCAACGAAAAAAATACCGAATTAAGCCTGAAAGCTAATGTGTATTTAGATCAATGGAGACCAATATACCCAACAGAACTTCACGAATATTCTATTTATGGTGCTAACTTTTTGAACCAAGGTTATTTTAGCGGCGTTACCGTTTTAGATCAAAACGGTCAGTCAACAACTGCTTATTTACCTTCTGCATTCAAAACTATTGCTTCTGTAAACAGAAACTCTTATTCAGCATCAATTGGATTTTCTCAGGTAGTTTCAAAAAAATTACAATTATCTGTTTTCTTTGATGTTTTACAACAACAAGGTTTGCTGTCTACACCGTATCACCGAATATATTTTGCAGATAAAGCAAATTATTATATCGGACAATCACAATACATTAACAACTATGAAAGCGCGAGTAATTCAGGTGTTTTTAAACTTGCCGATGACATCGAAAGATTACCCGACAGCCGTTTTAAACTGCCAATTGGCGCTAGATTAAATTACTACATCAATGAACGTTTTGTATTGAGAACGTATTACCGTTTTTATTCTGATAATTGGGATATAAAATCCCATACTGCCAGCATAGAACTCCCTATAAAATTATCCGATCGATTTACGGTTTTTCCAATGTATCGCTATTATACACAAACAGGTTCTAAATATTATGCCCCATACGAAACCCATTTGTCAACTGAAGAATTTTATACCTCTGATCCTGATTTAGCCACACTTGATGCCAATCAATACGGTTTTGGAATCAATTACACTGATATTTTTACAGGAGCAAAAATCTGGAAATTAGGTATAAAAAATATCGACTTTAGATTCAATCACTATGAAAGAAGTGATAATTTAAAAGCAAATATTGCTACCATTGGCTTTAAGTTTATAATGGAATAAAAATGGAATAAACCCCATTAGATATAATACAATAAATGCGTATCAATTTACAGTAGCCATTTTGAGGAAGCTTTTTCTTTGCCTATCAGTAAGTTTGGGGTGTTGCATCTTATTGTAATGCTCCCCAAAAATAAGACAAAACTTTCACATAATTTAAGGTAGGAAAAAAGAACTTGAATTTGCAAAATTATGTCAAAAAGGGGGAGAGATATTATTATGAAGTGTTGAGGTAACCTGATAATATATTTGAAGAGGTTATTAAATTTTATTGTTTTTAACACCTTGTTTTTTGATATAGAATTTTTAAATTAAAATTCATCTACTTGATTTTAAGATAATTGAGTAGGCAATCATCGCATCAAATTTGTAACTTTCTCCAATAGAGGGAGCAAAAGTAAAAAGCCTTTAAAGAAATGTAAGGCCTTTTTTGTTTTTAGTGTTAGCACTTATCGTTTAGGACATCTTTCTTGAACTCTTCTATTTGGTTTTTCATTTCCTTAATTTCCTTCAACTTCTGTTCAAGAGAAAGTAATTTTTCGTCAAGAATACTTAATTTTTCGTCTTTAGTATATTTATTGTTATACCAAGCATCTATAACTTGTCCTATTTCTCTTATTGTGAAACCAACCGATTTAGCATCGCTAATGAACTCCAACTTTTCAATTGTTTCTTCATCATAGTGAAAATAATTATTTGTTTTAATTGATTCATCTCGCTTTCCTTCAATCAATCCTGACTTTTCATAGAAGCGAATGGTGTGGGAAGAAATCCCTGTGATTTTAGCTAGTTCATTTATTAACATAATGCAAATATAAAAAATTATAAAAAAATAACAACTATAGACTACACTCTAATGTTGTGGGTTTGATTTTATACTACTAAGTTTGTTCAAAATTAAAAATACAATCATATGAAAAAGACAATTTTAATTACAGGAACCTCAAGCGGGATTGGGAAATCAACCGTTATTGAATTTGCAAAAAATGGATGGAATGTAATTGCTACCCAAAGAAATCCTGAAACGGAAACTGACTTTAAGAAATTTGACAATGTCCATCTTTATCCTTTAGATGTTACGAACCTTGATAGTATCACTCAAGTATTTAAGAAAGTAAAAGAAGAATTTGGAACTATTGATGTTGTGTTAAATAATGCTGGCTATGGAGTAGATGGCGCTTTTGAAGCAATGTCTGACGAGGTTATTGAAAACCAATTTAACACAAATGTATTTGGATTAATGCGAGTGACAAGAGAGGCAATAAAAGCGATGCGTCCCTCTGGAGGCGGAACAATTATTCAAATTTCAAGTATGGGTGGAAAAATCACTTTCCCATTATACAGCATTTATCATTCAACAAAATTTGCTGTTGAGGGTTTCACAGAGTCTTTGCATTATGAGTTAGCACAATTCAACATTAAATTAAAACTAATTGAGCCCGGCCCTATAGTAACCGATTTTTATGGAAGAAGCCGACAATTTATTAAGCCTGATTATACGGGTGATTATGATGTCTTTATTTCAAAATTTAATGCTGCTGCAGAAAAGGTTATGAAAGATGCAGAGGGACCTGAAGTGGTTGCTAAAACAATTTTTATTGCCGCAACAGACAATAGTAATAAAATGCGATATGCTATTGGGAAGCCCGGTCCAATGCTATTAAAACTTAGAAAATTACTTTCTGATAAATTCTATTTCTTGTTGGTTAGAAAAAGTTATAATATTTAACTATTTGTTTTTTATGCTAGTTAAGTAAATTACCATCGCATCAAATTTATAACTTTCTCCAATATAGGGAGCAAAAGTCCAGCAGTAATGTTGGACTTTTTTGTTTTTACAGGTCAATCAATTTCTGTTTTCTTGACAGACCAATAAATAACATTAAAAATCAAATAATTTAATTTTCCCCGATGGTTATTTAGATGCCCGTATTTTTGCAAAAAATAGTCTATTTGCTCTGTCGCTTTTTCGCTGAAATAATTTGAGATTCTTTATAAAATCTATAGGGTACAATCAACATTCCAAAAACTTCTCCGTGTTCTTTTCCTAAATGTTTGTGGTGGATTTTATGCGCTTTTCTCAATGCTAATAAATAAGAATTTTTACTTTTTTTAAACCATTTAAACCGTTGGTGTATAAAAATATCGTGCATTAAAAAATAGAAAAGACCATAAATTGCAATGCCAATTCCTATACATACCACATAATATTTGGCGTTCATTAATCCTAACATTATGCATAGCCAACTAGGAATTGCAAAAATTAGAAAAAAAACATCATTTTTTTCAAAAAAACCAATTTCATGTTGGTGATGATCTTTGTGAAAATACCACATAAAACCATGCATTATATATTTGTGGGTAAACCAAGCCATGAATTCCATAAAAAAGAAAGTGGCAATAACTGTAAAAGAATAAAAAACTATTTCCATATCATAAAATTGAAGATTCCAAAGAAAATAAACTGCATAACTAATAAATAAGGAGCAAAATTGTTTTTGGATACACTTTTATAATGTGCTACTATGTAACAAAGAATAAAAGAAATGAAAAACCAAGCGATGTAGTTTTTGAAAGGCACAATTGCTTGTTTCCAGATCCAAAAATCGTATTTTATTGCCACTGGCTCTATCAAAATATCAAGGGCGACTAATACAAATGCTGATGCCAAAGCTATTCCTATCGTATTTTTAATTTTAATTCCTATAGTGTAAACAACTCCATATGTTAGTAACATCCAATTTACCCCGATAATGAGGGGTGTTTCAAATAATTTCCAACCTAATGTTGTTTTGTAAAAATAGTCGCCGAAAATTACTCCCGTTGTAACCCCTATAACTTCTATAAAATATCCAATAACCGCAATAATTAAAAAAACGAGCCATTGTTTATTTGTTCCTTTTTGATGATTGAGGAGCAGTAATGTAGCATTAACTAACAAATTCAGGGGCGTTAACGAAAGAAAATCGATAGTTTGGTTCTTAGTCAAAATACCTACTATACCCGAAATATAAAATGCGATCAATATAACAATCGATACTTTAAGTTTTAATTTGGTGTTATTATTTGACATGATTTGCAGCAATTTTAGCACTTAATAAACAAAGAGGAATTCCACCGCCAGGATGAACACTTCCACCAACAAAATACAACCCTTTAATTTTCTTTTTAAAATTCGGATGTCTTAAAAATGCTGCAAATTTAGAATTACTCGCCGTACCATATAACGAACCTTGATAAGAAGAGGTGTTACTTTCGATGGTTCGAGGATCTAAAATTTGTTCATTTTCTATAAAGTCTTCTAATTTAATATTTAGCTGTTTGTTAATTTTTGAAATTATATTTTTTTTAGTAATACTCAATAAGGAATCCCAGTTTTGCCCTTCATTAGATGGAGCATTTACCATTACAAACCAATTTTCAGTCCCCATTGGCGCATCATTTTTTGCTAATTTCGACGATATACTTATATAAACTGTTGGGTCATCAATCATTGTTTTTTTATCAAAAATACATGAAAATTCTTCTTTGTAATTATCAGAAAAAAATATATTATGTAAATCTAATTCGGGAAATTCTTTTTTTATTCCCCAATAAAAAATAATTGCAGAACTTGAGCGTTCTAGTGATAACGTCTTTTTTGGGATTTTGATTTGAGGCAATAATTTATGATAGGTAAAATAGATATCCATATTACTAAAAACCAAATTAGAAGTAATGGTTTTATCATTTACCTTAACTCCAATAACTTTTTTGCATGAAGGATCTACGAGTATTTCATCAACCGAACTGTTGTAAATAAATTCCACCCCAATATCTTCAGCTAATTTTACTAAAGAGGTGGTAATACTGTTCATGCCGTCTGTTGGGAAAAAGGTACCTATATTGTGTTCATAATGTGGAATAATTCCCATTATACCTGGAGTTTTGTATGGATTTGAGCCATTGTAAGTAGCATATCTGTCAAATAATTGAACCAATTTTGGATGTTTTAAATCTTTTGAATTAGTTTCATGTAATGATTGATTAATATCTAAACGATTGATTTTTAAAATTGCTTTTAGTGTTTTAAAATTCAAGAAGTTTTTAATTTGATGCAAACTTTGTTCTAAAAACAGATCGCCAATGGTTTCATTTATAAATGCAGCCCTTCTTAATTTCTTTTCAATAACATTTGGCTGAGTGTTAAAAGTGTCACTCACTTTTTTTGAAAATAAGGCAATATTACTATCGGCTTCTAATCTGGTTCCATCGTCCCAGAAATAATTACAGGATTTATCATGCCTAATGTAGTTAAAGTAGTCTCGAGGATTTTTAGCCGCTAACTCAAATAATTCATCAACAAAATGGGGCATTGTAAACAAAGATGGACCCGCATCAAATCGATAATCTCCTAATTTAAATGTAGAAAGCTTTCCGCCAGGATACGCGTTTTTTTCAAAAACGGTGACATTATAGCCCTTTAGTTGCAAACGAATAGCGCTTGCAATTCCAGCAATTCCAGAACCAATAACAATGGCATTCAAATGATTGTTTTGTGACGTCACTTTTGTTTAAATTATTTGCAAATGTATTAAACATAAACTAGAATTCTTTGTAACAAACAGTAAATTTTACAAAATATTTATCTGAAATCAATAACAAGTTTCAGTTATTGACAATTAGGTTTTGTAGTGCTAAATGACTCATAATAGTTTTATGTTTTAGAGCTTTTTAATTTATAATTCAATAGAAAAATACAAACTCATAAAAAATCAGCAGCATTTTTTCCATCCCAACTTCCTTCAAATTTGTAAGGCACAAATCGCGCAAACATTTCTTCTTTATACCAGTTAAGTTTTCTGGTAAGCATTACAACTTCGCGATGTTTCGGATTTTTATACGCATAATCTAGCATTTCTTTTTGCGTTTTCCAGATACTTATGGTTGCTTGCTGTATCAAAGGCCATTCTCCAACGCCAATAGATAAAACCAATCCATCGTAATTCTCAAGACTTTGGCTTACCGAACCTACTTTACTCCAAAACGACAACAATTTTCTAAACCTAATACTAGCCCTAGTCAATACTATTACTGGCTTATCTTGTGCTAGTTCTGCATTTTTTTGAAAAGGTTGCAAGCCATCCCAGTAGCCATGTGCCTCAGCAGAATTGAGATAAACAGTGAACTGTTCGCTACTTCGTTTTTGGTATGCTTTAAAAAATGAATTTTCTTTAAAAAATGTTTGAGCATGATTTTCTGACTCCCAGATGCAAATAAGAACATAAGTCCCAAAATTAGGCACTGCACTAAAACCATTTTTTGCACCTGAACCCAACAATTTATAAAAAGTAAGCCCTGGAATGGTTTTTAAATTAGTATGACCTAGTTGCATTTGTGTAAAAGCCCACCATTTATTGGAAAATGTTTCTAATTTAAAAAAGGTACTCGTAGTTATTTGACTCATGGAATTAAACTATTAATTAAATTTTGATAATCTGAAAGCACTTATTTTTTTCAAGGATTATAAGTTGTATTCCCATTGGGAGCATTTTTTCAAAAATGAAAAATGGAAAACTGATAATTTTCAGAAATACCAATGGCCAAAATTCTCCTTCCATAGAACTAGACCAATCGCTTTTCTTTTTCTCCATTTTTCCAAGCCACCATAATGTAAATGCATCTAAAGTTCCAAATCTATTGTGCCTAACGACTGACCATTTATCTGATGTGAAAAGTTTTTGAAAACCTTTTTTTGAAAAAAGAGTAAGATGTCTCGGACTATGCCAACCTTGCCAAAATTGCTTTTGCTTTTTAGCAGTAACACTAATATAATCCGGAACTTCAATTATTAATTTTCCAGAATGATTTAAGCATTTGTAAAGTTTGTCAACAGTTTCTTGTAAATTATAGTCGTGTTCAAGATAGTGCCAAAGCGTTATAACATCAAATTTATGATTCGGGTTAAAGTCAGCAATTGTACTTTTTATTAGGGAAATAGTTTCATAATTTTTATTTTTCCAACCATTATCAGAAAAATCAATTCCCGTGCAATTGGCCAGTAATTTTTTTTGAACAATTTCTAAAAAGCTTGGATTTCCGCAGCCTACATCTAGTATGGAAAATGGTTTTGTTGTTGTTATAATATTTGCAACTACTTGCAGCCTTTTTAAATCTAAATTTTCTTGACTTTTTGTAACAAATGACTTGTACTTTCCCCAAGCTACAGCACCTTTGTAAGGAAGATAATTGTCGGTATAATATTCATTTAATTTGATTTCTTGCACAGGGTTCGTTAAAAATACGCTGACACAGGACTCGCATTTGTTGAAAACATACTGCTCATTATTCGATTTGTGCATCAATGCATTGGTTGTTATATAATGTGCACTTTGATTGTTTTTACAAACGGGGCAATTAACTATTTTAATTTCATTCATCAATCTAAAAAAGGTTTTAAAGAATTACGGAAAGCGGAAAAATATTTAATTTCATACTTCACAAGTATGAAAATAGTTCAACAAAATTACAGATTAAAAATTTCTTGCTACGGTATCTTAGGTACTTTTTTACTCTTCTAAATTTTAAAAAATTAAACGTTTAATGTAAGGTCTTTTTTGTTTTCAGTAACCCTACTCCATATTTAACCCCAAATTATAATTATTGATTAGTCCAATCGTTATGGTATAATGCAGCAGTATATTTCATTTTGTCCAATTATTATTGGACTAATTTGAAATAACAAGCGGTATAAATTATTTTTATAGCAAAAGTTATTTATGTTTTTACTTGTTTATTAAAAGTAATATTTTACTTAGGATTTAATTAAAACCCTCTATTTAGACTGCTCCCAAATAGCGTCTGACTTTTTTGGGGCAGTCTATTTGTAAGGGCTTTAGTTAATACTAGAGCCCTTTTTTATTGCTATAAATGGAATCAATTATATCTCAAAAAATCGTATTTTTGTAAAATAATATAACAATTCATAACTAAATAGTTACAATGATAACAATTGCAAATCAATTCGGAATGAAGGAAGCATTGGCACAATTAGGTGTAAAAGCTATAAACGAAGGAACTTCAACAGGGTTAAATAATTTTTCAAACGGAGCAACTTTAGAAAGTTATTCACCCGTTGACGGACAATTAATTGGTGCTGTAAAATGTACTTCTGCTGAAGATTATGAAAAAGTTATGCAATCGGCAACAGCAGCATTTCAAACATTCAAGCTAATGCCAGCGCCACTTCGGGGAGAAATTGTGCGTCAGTTTGGAGATAAATTACGAAAAAACAAAGAAGCTCTTGGAAAATTAGTTTCCTATGAAATGGGAAAATCACTACAAGAAGGATATGGTGAAGTTCAGGAAATGATTGACATTTGCGATTTTGCCGTTGGACTTTCTCGTCAATTGCACGGATTAACAATGCACTCGGAACGTCCAGGACACAGAATGTATGAGCAATATCATCCAATGGGAATCGTTGGAATCATTTCTGCATTTAATTTCCCAGTTGCAGTTTGGGCTTGGAATACCGCTTTGGCTTGGATTTGTGGAGATGTTTGCGTTTGGAAACCATCCGAAAAAACGCCACTTTGTGGAATCGCTTGTCAGAATATTATTGCCGAAGTTATCAAAGAAAATAACCTTCCAGAAGGAATTTCTTGTTTGATAAACGGCGATTATAAAGTGGGAGAAATGATGACAAACGATCGTCGTGTTCCATTAATTTCGGCAACGGGATCAACCCGAATGGGTAAAATTGTGGCGCAAGCTGTTGCAGGTCGACTTGGAAAATCATTATTAGAATTAGGAGGAAACAATGCTATTATCGTTACCCCAGATGCCGATATCAAAATGACCGTAATCGGTGCTGTTTTTGGAGCTGTTGGAACTGCAGGACAACGTTGTACTTCGACTCGAAGACTGATTATTCACGAAAGTATTTATGACAAAGTAACAGAAGCTATCGTTTCGGCTTATAAACAACTTCGAATTGGAAATCCATTGGATCAAAACAATCACGTTGGACCGCTAATTGATACTTTAGCAGTTGATATGTACAAAAATACTTTGGAAAAAGTAGTTGCCGAAGGAGGTAAAATCCTTGTTGAAGGGGGTGTACTTTCAGGCGAAGGTTACGAAAGTGGCTGCTATGTAAAACCAGCAATTGCTGAAGCTGAAAATTCTTTCGAAATTGTACAACACGAAACGTTTGCGCCCGTTTTATATTTATTGAAATATTCTGGCGATGTTCATGATGCTATTGCAATTCAAAACGGCGTTGCTCAGGGATTATCATCTGCTATAATGACCAATAACTTGCGTGAAGCAGAATTATTTCTTTCTGTAGCTGGTTCTGATTGTGGAATTGCAAACGTAAACATCGGTACTTCAGGAGCTGAAATCGGTGGTGCTTTTGGTGGTGAAAAAGAAACTGGTGGCGGACGCGAATCAGGTTCTGATGCTTGGAAAGTGTACATGAGACGACAAACCAATACGATTAATTATACAACGAGTTTGCCATTGGCACAAGGAATAAAATTTGATTTGTAATAATACCATCAAATGAAAAAAGGAGCTATTTACTTGTTTTTTGTATTGCTATTTTCATGTCAAGCGAGTGATTCAGATGATATTTTTTGTACAACTGAAGCAAAATCGGGACTAAATGTTAGCGTTCATCTAGTAGAATCAAGTTCTAGTATCCCAATATCTGATGGTGTGACAGTAGTTGCAACTGACGGAAATTATTCAGAAACTTTGCAGTTCTTTGACGCGCAAAATCCTATATTTTATGGGGCATATGAAAGGGCTGGAACCTATACGATTACTGTTACCAAAGCCGGTAGGCAAACCTATGTTTCTCAGCCTATTGTTGTAACAAGGGATATTTGTCATGTAATTCCTCAAACCATTATGGTGTTATTACTTTAATTTCTCCCTTTTTCATCCGGATATAATAGTGGTAAAGGATCGCTTTGCCAATATTCTTTGGTATTTACATCCAAAATTGTCAAAGGCCCTTTAAAAGCAGCTCCTGTATCCACATTCCAAACGTTTGCCATTTGAATAGGAGTGGTTTCTCCAATTTTTGTAACGGGCGTATGACCAATATAAATTTCGTCATATAATGTGAGTCGCTTGGGATAAAAAATAGCATCTTTTTTCATGGATTTATCCAATGCCAATGCCGTTTCCCATAGTGTTCGTTCCCAATAAAACATTTTTTGAAAATGCTCGTGTGTGACCCCATTTAAATTCGTAAAACCAGCATGAACGAATAATTTATTTTTAGAATCTATATGATAATTGACTAAATTCTGAAAAAAATCAATATGATTTTGTTTTGTAACTTCATCCACATTGGCGTAGGCTAAAACAGTTGCTTCCCCACCGTGCTGAAACCACAAAGGGTTATCATGATGGTTTTGTAGCCAATGCATTGCCAATTCATCATGATTCCCCCGAATAAAAACGCACGATTGTTTTTGCCCTAAAGCAATCAAATAATCCAATACTTGCGGTGATTCGCTCCAGCCATCTACATAATCTCCAAGAAAAATCAAAGTATCTTTTGTAGTGACACTTGCTTTTTCAAGAATTTGTTGCAAGGCGCGCAATCCTCCGTGGATGTCTCCGATGACGAGTGTTCTTTTCATATGTATAATATTTGTTTTTTATTGGAATTTGGAACGCCAGAGATACATTTCAAAGTTACAAAATTTTGTACTGGGCGTTTATTTCAATACAATATCTACAACAAAAGTAACGAAAACTTTAACATTTTTTGAGTTAAATCCGTACTACCTAAAAAACCAATCGAGGTAGTTTTACAAAGTAATATTACAAGTACAAGGAATTCCAAAAATTTTTAATCAAAATCGTAATGCATTGATTTTCAATGTTGTTACACAGAAAACCATTGTCTCATTTTATTACTTAAAATTATGAAAATCTCAAATCAAAACAATTTGCCATCGTTGCAAATCATCAGATTTAAAAAAATCCTTTTTATTGCATTTGTTAGTTTAGTATTAACTACATTAGCTTCATGTTCGGCAGAAGAATTGCCAACAACAAAATCAGATAAAAACCAAGTTTCAACGGCTAAAGAGGGGGATATTATTCCGCCGTCAAATGGAACTGGAACAAAGCCTTAGTAATTTTACATAAATTAATTAATATCATTAAGTGTTGCAGCAACAAAATTATTTAATCTAATATTTGTATCTGCAACACTTTATTTGCTAACTTAAATTTTAAAACTAAATACTATTGAAAAATATATTTTTATTATTAATTAGCTGCTTTTTTATATGGGGTTGTCATCAAAAAACAAAGCAAGTTGGAAGTAATTTTGATAGCTCTTTTAATAGCAAAGATAGTTTGGATGTTTTGTGTCTTAATTTATCAAATAAAAAATACGATACAATAATTCGGGGTCAATTATCTGATATTGCAGAAACATATAGAATTAATTCATCTTATGAAAAATATTTTAAAATTTCAAAAATTATTGAAAGTAAGTCAGCCTTTATTAAAGACACTTTCGGAATTTTAAAGGGGAAATCTAATATTGGATTATATTATTATGAAAAATTTACTTTAGACAGTGCTTATTTGTTTATTTGTAATGCAGAAAAAATTTCAAAAAAAAATAAAAAAAAGTTATTTTTAGGGAGTATTTTTCGGTTGAAAGCAAATATTCTTTGGTGTCATAAAGATTACTCAGGAGCAGAAGCAGCTGCAATTCGTGCATTAAAAATTGCTTCTCAAAAAAAATATGTAGATGATATAATTATTTGTAATATGACTATTGGCAATTGTCTCGAGGGGATGAATAATCATGAAAAAGCTTTAGAATATTATAACAAAGCAATTCTTAAAATAGAAGATTTAACTAAACGACAACAAAATTCAGAATTAAAAAACGAAACATACAACTACATTGCTCGAATATACCAAAAACAAAATTTGCATCAAAAAGCGATTAGTTATTTAGAGAATAATGTAAATTTTGACAAATTAAAAAAATCGGATTTAAAAACCTATTCCTATATAATAAATACAATTGCCTATTCCAAATTCAAATTAAATGATCCAAAAGCCTTGCCACTATTCAAAGAGGTTTTACAAATTTCAGATAAGACAAAAATTGCACCAACCCAAGTAGAAGCAAACACCCATTTGGGCGAATATTATTTAGCCAAAAACGACACATTAACCGCAAATAGTTATTTTAATGTTTCGCAAAAATTGGCTCACAAAAATCAAATTTTTGAGGATGAATTAAAAATTTTACGGTTATTAGCACTTGCCAATGCTAATAATGCTTCTTATTATTCCAATAGATACATTCAATTAAATGACAGTCTTCAAAGTGTGGAGCGTGCTACCAGAGATAAATTTGCAAGAATTGAATTTGAAACCGACGAAGTAACTTCAAGAAATAAAGTTGTTCAGGCAGAAAACAACAAGCTTTCACAACGTATATTATTCATTTTATCGTTCTGTTTGCTTTTATTATTAGTAATTTTTTTATGGATTAGAATGAAAGTACAAAAAAACAAATCACGCGAATTACTATTAAAACAAGACCAGCAAAAAGCCAATGAGGTAATTTATCAATTGATGCTTGATCAACAAAAGAAAATTGAAGAAGGGAAAAACATCGAAAAACAAAGAATATCCCAAGAACTTCACGATGGTGTTATGGGTAGATTGTCGAGTATTAGGTTAAATTTATATATTTTAAACAAAAAAACAGACGAAGAAACCATAAAAAAATGTTTAGATTATATTAAAGAAATTCAAAGTGTTGAAAAGGAAATTAGAACAATTGCCCACGATTTAAACAGAAATTTATTTTCCTCGGATATCGATTTTATTGGGATTGTAGAAAATCTTTTTACAGCCATAAAAAATCATTCCAACATAGACTTTAATTTAAAAACGGGCGACAATATAGACTGGAGTACCGTTGACACCGCTATTAAAATCAATATTTACAGGATTATTCAAGAAGCACTTCAAAACATTGATAAATATGCCGCTGCAAATAAAGTTGCTATTAGGATGGACAAACAAAATACTAATTTGAAAATCAATATTTCAGATGACGGTGTAGGTTTCAATAAGAAGAATATTAAAAATGGAATTGGATTACAAAATATGCAAAAAAGAGCTGAAGAATGTAACGGTACTTTTCATATTGCTTCGACACCAAAAAAAGGCACAAAAATAAGTTTGTTAATTCCAATTTAGTTAATTACTTTCACAGGGAAGTAATTGTGAATTGATATGTCTATAAAAATCTTAATAGTTGATGATCATCCTCTTCAAATTGAAGGATACAAATCTATTTTGCAATACAATACAGACAATCTTGAAATTGACACAACCGAATGCTATAGCTGTGAAGCGGCGTATAAAATTATTGTAAATACGGAAGCCCCTTTGTATTTTGACATTGTATTTTTAGATCGAAGTTTACCCCCATATCCTGAAAAAAAAATATATTCTGGTGAAGATTTGGCATTTTTAGCTAGAAAATATTTCCCGAAAAGCAAAATCATGATGATTACCTCTCACGCAGAAGCATTCGTAATTTATGATTTAATTCAAAAAGTACGTCCAGACGGTTTATTGATAAAAAGCGATTTCGATGGAGAAGAATTGTTAGTTGCTTTTAGTACCGTATTAAACGGAAGCATATATTATTCGCAAACTGTGAAAGACAGCACAAAGGAATTGTTGTCCCGAGAGAGCTATTTAGACACCATCAACAGACAAATAATAGTCTTATTAGCACAAGGTTTAAAAAACAAATCCATCGCCTTGCAACTGAACTTGTCCGACAGCGCTATTGAAAAAAGAAAATCAAAATTGAAAGATTTCTTTTTTATTAGCAAAGGCACTGATGAAGAATTGGTTCAGGAAGCTCGCAAAATGGGGTTTATATAACTTTAACATTTTTTACGGCAAAGCCGTACTTTCACTTTTTAAGGTTGTAGTAGTTTTGACTTAACAAATTCCTCGAGATTTATTTGTCAATTCACTATTAAAAAATCTGGAATTGTTCTGGGTTTAATACTTTAAAAATTATTTATTATGAAATACTTAAAATTATTGCCATTTGGTATATTTGGGATCTATTTTATTTTAGTTAAAAGTATTCCAAATATGTTTCTCGAAATTAATATCATTACGGCTTTAATTATTATTATAATCTCTACTTATTTATTGTATAAATTAATTAATAATGGGAATCTAAAAAAAAGAAACTAACAAATTTTTATTTTTTACAATAACAAGTTGTGTGCAATTAAAACGAAGTTCAACCATATCAAAGAAAGTTCTCTACTTGGAAGAAAAAAGTAAAGGAGAAAAAGAAAATTGCTCACATAATAAATCTAAGTTAAACATTAAAAACAATTAGAAAAATGAAAATTTTAAACAGAATCATCGGTTCAATAAAAAAATTTACAAAAGGAATTTTTGCTCTTTTTATGATAAATCTTTTTATTTTTGGGGGAGTTTTATTGGTTCAATCATGCCAAACAGACGATGAAGTTTTTGAAATTAATAATATAGAATTAGATAATTTCAAAAGTTTAGTTATTAAGACCTCACCTCAAGTAAAAAATACTTTAAAACAAAATAATATTGGTATTTTAAGGAAAAACTCAAGTTCAGAAGTCGAAGAAAATGAAGCTAAAGAAGTACTAAAACCTGTAGTAACAGGAGCTAAAGAGTTACTTTTATCCTACGGTTTTACTGAACAAGAAATTTCAGATGAATTTGGTTCTATAGCAGATAGAGATATTTTAATGGCGGGTCTTGCTATATTGGAAATTGAAAAGGAGGCAAAAGAAAATAGAGTAGCTTGTTTAAGTAAAACAAATAGCAATGATTTATTTTTTATGTTTGGTCAATCATTAAATGCTCAGACATACGAAGATTTCAAACATTGTGCATTTGATGCAGCTGGAATTGCTGGAATTGGAATATTACTAGACCAAGGAATTAGTGCAGGAATAAAAAATTTAGGAAAAAAAGCAGTTCTTCGAATGGTTGGTAAAGTATTAGCAAGAACTTTAAGTTGGGTTGGTGCGGCTTGGGCTATAGCAGATTTTTCAGTCTGTATAATTCATAATTAAAATAATCATGGAATATTTTAAAATACTAGTATACTCAACAGCTATAATTGTTGGTGTTTATCAATTGATAACAAATAAATTTATAGAAGAAAAAAGAAAGATAGTATTAAATAAATTTTTATTGGCCTTCTTTATTCTATTTTTAGTATTTCAATTGATAGATATTTTCATATCAATATAAACTGCACTCAACCACGTATATAAAAAATAGTAGTTAAGTGCAAGCTCTAAAGTTTGTACTTTTCTGCTATTTTAATTTATAAACTGAAAGTAAAAGCATTTTTACTCTACTACTTTTTATATACAAACAAGTTAAGTCTTATCCTGAAATAGCAACACACAAAAAGAAAATTCATGGAAACACATAAAGAAAGTCTCAAAGTAATCCGCATTCGAAAAGTATATACAAAGGCTTTTAAATTGCAAGTTGTTCAAGAAATCGAGCAAGGTACAACATCAATTTACGAAGTTTGTCTTAAATATGGGATTCAATCAAGTTCCACTGTTTATGGTTGGCTTCTACAATTCGGTCATTTTAATTGGGATAATCAAACACCATTGAATATGGCAAAAGCTATAGAGCAAAAAATATTGGAACTTGAAGCAAAAGTTAAGTTGCTAGAAAAGCATAAAACATTTTTAGAACAATAAGTTTTTTAGTTGACAATGAAAAATCATCATCTTTGATATGATGATTGATATTGCAGAAAAAGAATAAAATTTCTTCAAAAAATATAAAAACGCCATTTAAAATTAAACCTAAGCCGATTAGAAAAACGACAGCTAATAACTGTCGTTTTTTTGTTTTTAACAACCCAAATTTAAATTTTCTATGGTTTTCCCCTAATTCTATTGTTTAAGGCGGTAGTGTTTTGACTTAATAAAATCCGTATGATTTATTAATTAAACAAACTACTTCCTTTTTTCACTTTCAAAAACTAATTATAAATCCATTTCACTAATTATTATGAATCTGTGAAAAAAGTTTTAATTTCTTTTCACAATCCCCACCATTGCCTGTGCCGTGGGCATTACCACCAAATCAGCAATGTTCACATGATACGGTCTTGAAACTACAAAATGAATAATGTCGGCCAAATCTTCCGCTTGTAAAGGCGAAAAACCTACGTAAACTTTTGCTGCTTTCTCAGAATCACCTTTAAAACGAACGGTGCTAAATTCGGTGTCAACCATTCCCGGATGAATAGCGCCTACGCGAATACCATACGGATTCAAATCGATTCGCATGGCTTGATTTAGGGAATCAACAGCGTGTTTCGTAGCGCAATATACATTCCCGTTTGGATATACTTCCTTGGCAGCTGTAGAACCAATATTGATAATATGTCCCGATTCTCGTGCTACCATTTGTGGAATTATCGCTCTGGAAACATACAAAAGTCCTTTCAAATTGATGTCAATCATCGCGTCCCAATCGTCTAAATCGCCTGTTTGAATTGGATCTAATCCGTGAGCATTTCCTGCATTATTGATTAATACATTAATATTAGAAAACGATTCTGGAAGCGAAGCAATGCTATCAAAAACGGCTTTTTTGTCCCGAACATCAAACAATAAAGTATGGACTTCTGTAAATTCTAACAGTTCTTTTTGAAGTTCCAAAATCCGATCTTCACGGCGCCCACAAAGAATAATTTTATAGTTGTTTTTTGCCAATATTCTTGCGGTAGCTCTTCCAATTCCGCTTGTTGCTCCTGAAATTAATGCTGTTTTATTCAATGTTGTTTTGTTTTTATTCTATGTTATTTCTAATAAAATTTAAGGGACTTTTTGACCCATACTTTCTGTCCAAATGGCAAACCAATCTTCTTTTTCAAGTTGCAATTCCGTGGCTTTCATAAGCGATTGAATTCTTGCAATATTTACCGTTCCCGCAATTGGAATTACACGAGCAGGATGTTGCAAAATCCAAGAAAGCAAAATCGTATCCGACCCAAAATGGTATTTAGAAACCAATGTTGCCAACAATTTTTTCATTCGTCGTGTTTGCTCATTGTCTTCTCTAAAAACCGTTCCTAACGGATTCCAAGACATCGGTTGGATGTTGTGAATTTGCATATAATCGAAACTTCCATCCACCATCGGCTCATAATTCGTTGCCGAAAATTGCACCTGATTGTAACTAATTGCTGTTTTCTGCCGAATTAATTCCGTTTGCGAAGCAGTAAAATTAGAAAGCCCAAAATCAAGTATTTTACCTTCTATTTTTAATTTAGCAACTGCTTCTGCAATTTCATCGGCTTGCATTAACGGACTTGGGCGGTGCAATAAAAGCACGTCTAAATAGTCTGTTTGCAAGTTTTTTAGTGAATTTTCCACCGACCAAATGATGTATTCCTTCGAATAGTCATAATGCTTGATTTTGTTTGGTCTGTTTTCAGAAATATGCTGAATACCACATTTTGAAACAAATTGAAGGGCTTCTCGTTTTATTTTGCTTGAAGCAAATGCTTTTCCGAACGCTGCTTCCGTGGTATATCCCCCGTAAATATCAGCATGATCAAAAGTAGTAATCTTGTTTTCTAGACAAATTTGCATCATACTTTCCATTTCAGAAGTACTGAGATTTTTATCCCAAACGCCCCAATTCATAGTGCCCGCAATTATTGGTGATAAAGTGTTTTTATTCAAAGGGTTATGTTTTATAAGTTATTATTTAGGATTTCGTTTTAAAGTTTTGTTCTTAAAATTCTTAAAATTATAAAAACAAAATCACAATTCAACCTTAAAAGCATTTGTTTTATAGAAGTTTTAACCATTTTTTAACATCGTTCTCTTAAAAAAAAATTCAATTTGCACTCTCAAATTTAAATGTTAAAATTCACAGTAATAAAATTAGTAAAATGGAAGAAAATACTTCGACTTTAGACATCAGAGCAATTAATGAAAAAATTGAAAGAGAGAGCGCTTTTATAGACCTTCTTACAATGGAAATGAACAAAGTAATTGTGGGTCAAAAGCACATGATTGAAAGATTATTAATTGGACTTTTGGGACAAGGACACATTTTATTAGAAGGTGTTCCCGGTTTGGCAAAGACTTTAGCGATAAACACCTTGTCGCAAGCCGTTCACGGATCGTTCAGCAGAATTCAGTTTACACCCGATTTATTGCCTGCCGACGTTGTAGGAACAATGATTTACAACATCAAGCAAAATGAGTTTTCTATTAAAAAAGGGCCAATTTTTGCCAATTTTGTCCTAGCAGATGAGATCAATCGTGCGCCGGCAAAAGTGCAATCAGCATTATTAGAAGCGATGCAGGAAAAACAAGTTACTATTGGTGATACTACTTTCAAATTAGAAAGACCGTTTTTGGTATTGGCAACTCAAAATCCAATTGAACAAGAAGGAACGTACCAACTTCCAGAGGCTCAAGTCGATCGTTTTATGTTGAAAACCGTTATCGATTATCCAAAAATGGAAGACGAAAGAATGGTTATTCGTCAAAACTTGAAAGGCGCTTATGAAAAAGTAAATGCTGTAGTTTCTGTAGAACAAATTTTGCGCGCGCAAGAAGCGGTTCGTGAAGTGTATATGGATGAAAAAATTGAAAAATATATTCTTGATATTATTTTTGCAACTCGTTTTCCAGAGCAATATAAATTGGCAGATTTAAAACCATTAATCAGTTTTGGTGCGTCGCCACGTGGAAGTATCAATTTGGCAAATGCAGCAAAATGTTATGCTTTTATTAAACGCCGTGGTTATGTAATTCCTGAAGATGTTCGTGCAGTAGTTCACGATGTATTGCGTCACAGAATTGGAATTACGTATGAAGCGGAAGCCGAAAACATTACTTCTGTTGACATCATCAACAAAATTGTAAATGAAATTGAAGTACCTTAAATAGTTGATAGTTGTTGGTTGATAGTTGTTGGGAAAACCCCATTAACTATCAACTAACAACCAACAACCAAAACAAAATGGATACAAAAGACTTACTCAAAAAAGTACGAAAAATAGAAATCAAAACCCGAAGATTGAGCGATCATATCTTTTCGGGCGAATACCACACGTCTTTTAAAGGGCGTGGAATGACATTTTCGGAAGTGAGACAATACCAATATGGCGATGATATTCGTGCTATTGATTGGAATGTAACAGCACGTTACAACGAAGCACACGTTAAGGTTTTTGAAGAAGAACGAGAATTAACGATGATGTTGATGGTTGATATTTCGGGTTCAGAAAGTTTTGGTTCTAAAAACCAATTCAAGAAAGATATCGTTACAGAAATTGCCGCAACAATGGCTTTTTCGGCAACTCAAAATAATGATAAAATTGGTTTGATTTTGTTTTCTGACCAAATCGAGTTGTATATTCCGCCAAAAAAAGGAAAATCTCACGTTTTAAGAATCATCCGAGAGTTAATTGAATTTCATCCGAAAAGCAATAAAACTGATGTTTCGCAAGCCCTAAAGTTTTTATCGGGAACTCAAAAAAAGAAAGCTATTGTATTTGTTATTTCTGATTTTATGTCAGATGAATATGAAAACACATTGAAAATTGCTTCCAAAAAACACGATATTACAGGCATTCGAGTATTTGATATTCGAGAAGAAAAAATGCCAAATCTTGGAATGGTTTCAATGGTTGACGCTGAAACTGGAGAAACACAAGTGGTGAATACAGGTTCAAAATCAGTTCGATTGGAATATGAAAAAGAATACCGCAGCAAAGTAGATTATTTTACAGAAACTTTTAGAAAATCGGGTTCAGGTGTTGTAAGTACAAGAGTTGACGAAAGTTATGTAACCAAATTATTAAGTTATTTTAAGTCGCGATAAAAGCAATGAAAATCAAATATTACATTCTATTCTTTCTAATTTCGACTTCCCTATTTGCTCAAAAGCAAGTGGAAACTAAAATTGATGTCACTAGAAATAAAATTGGAGCACAGTTCAATTTGACCCTAAAAACCAATGTGGATACTTTGGCGAAAGTGGTTTTTCCAACGTCTAAAAACTTTGGGAAAATGGAAGTTATTCGTTCTTATGTTATTGATACGATCAAACTCGGCGACCGATATGAACTTATTAAAAAATATGGTGTTACCCAATTTGATTCTGGGAAATATGTAATTCCGAGTTTGAAAGTACTGATAAACAACAAAGCATTTGCCACAGATTCCCTTTTGGTTGAGGTTTCCAATGTGCAAGTAGATACCTTAAAACAGAAATTATTCGACATCAAACCTATCGTTGAAGTGCCGTATCAATTGAGTTATTTCTGGCAATATGTGCTTATCATTTTATTGATTTTAGGAATTGGCGCTTTGATATATTGGTTGATTAAAAAATACCAAAAGAAGAAAGTTGAAGAAGTTGAAGAGTTGAAATCCCCAATTGAAAGAGCCACTATTTTATTAAAAACATTAGAGAAAAAAGAGCTTTGGCAAAAAGGAGCGGTAAAAGAATATTATAGTGAATTGACCGATATTGCGAGAAATTATATCGAAGAAGCTATTGAAATACCAGCGATGGAAAGCACTACTTCGGAATTAATTTTGGCACTTCGAGCAGCTTCTATCAAAAAGAAAATGACGGTTTCGGCCGAAACATTAGAAAATTTAGAACGCGTTTTAAAGCAAGCCGATTTAGTGAAATTTGCAAAATCTAAACCATTAGATTATGAAATTGCAGAAGACCAAAATAAGATTGAAAAAGCAATTTTGACCTTGGATAAATCCATACCAATAGAGATTGAAATTGATGAAGACACCAGTGAATGGGACGAAATGCGCCGATTGGAAAAGCTCAAAAAACAGAAAAGAAAGCGCATATTAACTGCCATTGCAATAGTTGTTGGCGCTATTTTAGGATTGTTTATTTTCTTTGTAACGACTAAAGGTTTCGATTATGTAAAAGACAATATAATCGGTCGTCCTACAAAAGAATTGGTTGAAGGGAAATGGGTTTCAAGCGAATATGGGATTTCTAAAGTTTACATTGAAACCCCAAAAGTATTGACAAGAATTGATTCCACAACTCAATTTCCGAAGAAAGTAATTGCATTATTAAAAGACGCGAGTGTTTTCACTTACGGAAGTTTACAGAGCAATTTCTGTATTGCATTGGTAACTGCAAAACCAAAACAAGAAATAGAATATGACTTGCAAAAAGGATTAGAAGGGACAATTGATAGTTTTGGCGGACAAAATGTGGTTTTGAAACAAGAAGAATTCCAAACAAAAATGGGAGTTTCGGGCTTGAAAGGTTTTGGAACAATGGTTTTTTTAGACCCTGTTCTAAAAAGTAGCGTAAAATTATATTATGAAATAATTTTATTCAAAGAAGACGGCGGTTACCAACAAGTGATGATTTTCCACGAAGAAGGTGATAAATATGCAGAACAAATTTCGGAACGCGTAATCAATTCTGTTGAATTTAAAAAAGACGAAAGCAATGAATAAAGTGACTTTTTTAAACCCCGAATTTTTCTGGCTTTTCCTTTTGATTCCAATAGTAATTGGATGGCAAATTTGGAAAAGAAATGAACAAACCGCAACCTTAAAGATCAGTTCTTTGCAAGGATTCAAAGCTTCAAAATCGGTTTTAGCAAAATTGAAACCGATGTTATTTGTCTTTCGATTATTGGCGTTAAGCTCATTAATAATTGCAATGGCACGACCAAGAACGGTCGATGTGAGTAGAAAAACGAAAACCACAAAAGGAATTGATATTGTAATGTCTGTGGATGTTTCTGGAAGTATGTTGGCAAAAGATTTAAAGCCAAACCGAATGGAAGCGTTGAAAGATGTTGCCGAAAATTTTGTAAAAGCAAGACCAAACGACCGAATTGGATTGGTAGTTTACGCTTCTGAAGCTTATACAAAATCGCCAGTAACAAGTGATAAAGCGGTTGTTTTAGATGCCATTAGAAGTATAAAATACGACAATGTACTTCAAGACGGAACAGGAATTGGAATGGGATTGACCACGGCAATCAACAGATTAAAAGACAGTAAAGCCAAAAGTAAAATTGTGATTTTAATGACTGATGGTGTGAATAATGCAGGATTTATAGAACCACAAACAGCTTCTGATATTGCACAACAATACGGAATTAAAGTATATACTATTGGAATTGGATCGAACGGAATGGCGGATTTTCCTTATGCAATTGCGCCAAACGGACAGTTTTTATTTAGAATGATGAAGGTAGAAATTGATGAGAGTTTGTTGCGTTCTATTGCAAAAAACACAGGAGGAAAGTATTTTAGAGCCAACAGCAATCAGAAATTAGAAGCTATTTATAACGAGATTAACAAATTAGAAACCACAGAAATCAAAGAATTGAAATTCTACGATTATGATGAAAAATTCCGCCCATTAGCACTTTTTGCAGGTTTGTTGTTATTGATAGAAATAGGTTTACGAAACACATTATTCAGAAGTTTTATATAATCCCAAACTTCCCAAAAATAAGGAAGTCGAAATGGAATTAAAGAATTATTTATGTACGAATTAGACGAAAAAAAATATTTATCCCTTTTATTAATCCTGCCAATTTTGGTGTTGTTATTTCTATTCAATCAATATTGGAAAAGAAAAAAACAACGAGAATTTGGGGATTTAGAAATGATTCAAAAACTAAGTCCTGAAAAATCAGTTTTCAAATCAGTTTTAAAATTTACAGCTTTAATCTTAGCTTTTGGATTCTTGGTCATTGGATTGGTTAACCCAAAAATTGGAACAAAATCGGAAACAGTAAAACGAGAAGGAATTGATATTGTATTTGCGGTTGACGTTTCAAAAAGCATGCTTTGTGAAGATGTTGCCCCAAGCAGATTGGAAAAAAGCAAGCAAATCGTTTCGCAAATCATTAATCAATTGGTGGGTGACAGAATTGGAATTGTGGCGTATGCAGGAAGCGCATTTCCAGTTTTACCAATCACAACCGATTATGGCGTGACAAAAATGTTTTTGCAAAGTATGAATCCTTCGATGGTTTCTTCACAAGGAACGTCATTGGACGAAGCCATAAAATTGTCGTCAACCTATTTTGATGATGACAAGAAAACAAGCAAATTATTGATTCTGATTTCTGATGGAGAAGATCATTCTGAAGGCGCAATTGATGCTGCTGAAGAAGCTAGTAAATTAGGATTAAAAATCATAACCATTGGAATTGGAACTGCAAAAGGCGGCCCAATTCCATTGAAAGAAAACGGTCGGGTTTTGAGTTTTAAACGCGATCAAAACAATGCCGTTGTCGTAACAAAATTGAATCAGGAAAGCTTAAAAGTAATTTCAAAAAATACGAAAGGCGGTTATGTTAATGGAAATAACACCAAAGAAGTTTTAGAATATGTGAAAAATGCGTTGGATAATATTGAAAAAACAGAATTTGAAGCCCAACAATTTACCGATTATAATTCGCAGTTTCAATGGTTTTTAGGAATCGCATTTTTCTTGTTGTTATTGGATGTTTTCTTCTTAGAAAGAAAAACAAAATGGTTGAAAAAGTTGAATTTATTTAATGAAAAAGCATAATGAAGAATTTAATTATCTATAGTTTTCTGTTGCTTTCTTTTGCAATTTTCGCTCAAGAAAAAGATATGAATTTGCCAAAAGCGAACGATGAATTTGCAGATAAAAAATATGCGAATGCAGAAGCAGAATACCGAATTTCACTATCAAATAATCCGAAGAAAGCCATCGCATCGTATAATTTAGGAAATTCGATTTACAAACAAAATCAAGGTTCGGAAGCGCTACTTTCTTATGAAAAAACTATTAAAATAGCTACAGAACGACCTGAAAAACACAAAGCGTTCCATAACTCTGGGAATATTTATATGGCAGAAAAAAATTATTCGGCTGCAGTTGAAGCCTATAAAAATGCCTTGAGAAACAATCCAAATGATGAAGAAACGAGGTATAATTTTGCTTTAGCTAAAAAAATGCTAAAAGACAATCCGCCGAAAAAAGACGATAAAAAGAAAGACGATAAAAAAGATAAAAAGGACGACAAGAAAAAAGACGACAAGAAAGACGACAAGAAAAAGGACGATAAAAAAGACGGCGACAAAAAAGATAAAAACGATAATAAAGGCAATGAAGACGGGAAACCAAAACCAAGACCTGGAGGAATTCCAAAAGAGCGCGTTCAAAATCTTTTAGATGCCGTAAACAACGAAGAGAAGAAAATTCAGGATAAGGTAAATGCCAAAAAAGTAAAGGGGAAACCGATGCAAACGGAGAAAGATTGGTAAACTATTCTGAAATTAAAAATAAAAACAACCTAACTTTGGATTTTAAAAATTCAATTTTGGAAAACGATTAAAAGATTAAACAAAAAATGAAAAAGTATTTTTTTCTATTATTATTGAGTTTTCAAGGGCTTTTGGCACAAGTACAGTTTGAGGCCAAAGTCAGCAAACAAACTCTTGGATTAAACGAAAGACTTCGCATCGATTTTACTATGAATGATGATGGCGATAACTTTACGCCGCCAAATTTTGAGGGATTTAAAATCATTGCGGGACCAAGTCAGCAAGTGAGTCAATCCTGGGTTAATGGGAAAAGTTCGTTCAATAAAACATATTCTTATTTTTTGTTACCAACACAAAAAGGGAATTTAGTAATTCGTCAAGCATCGATTGATATTAGAGGACAGATTTATAAAACTTCACCCGTAAAAATCACAGTTACAGCAGCGGTAGAACAGCCACGAGATCCAAATGATTCTCAGGTTTCGGCAGACGAATCGTTACATTTAGTGGCTGAAATATCTAATACAAATCCATATATAAACGAACCCATTACGGTGGTTTATAAAATTTATTTTAGTTACAATATTGGAATCACCAATTGGCGGGAATTGGACAAGCCAAAATACAATGATTTTTGGAGTCAGAATATTGACATCAAACAATTAGTTGCTGAAGAAGGAAAATATAAAGGCGAAAAATACCGTTTCGTAACCCTTCGAAAAACTGTTTTATATCCTCAAAAATCAGGGAAATTAGTAATCGAACCGCTTTCATTGGATGTTGATGTGCAATTGCCATCCAACAGAAGAAATATTTTTGGGCAAGTACTTTTGGTGGAAGATCACAAACGCGTTTCTGCGGGTGCAAAAACCATTAGTGTGAAAGCACTTCCAGAATCGGGGAAACCTGCTGATTTTTCAGGCGCTGTTGGTCGATTTGTATTTAAAGTTACCCCTTCAAAAACAAATTTAAAATCGGGAGAAAGTCTTGATTTGGTAGTGAGTGTTTCGGGAACAGGAAATTTGAAATTGTTTACTTTGCCAAAACCAATCGTTCCAACCGCTTTAGAAATGTATGATCCGGTACACAGCGAACAAGTTGCAACACCGCTTTCTGGAATGACGGGAAAAATCTCTGATAAATACGCTATAATTCCTCAATATAAAGGGAAATATCCAATCAAACCGATGGTTTTCACCTATTTTGATTTGGGTTCTCGTAGTTATAAATCCATCACTTCCCCTGAAATTATGGTTAATGTTTTGGAAGGGCCAAATGCGGCTGATAATGCTGTTGCTGCAACGCTTGGCGATTCTAAAAAAGCAATTTTGAGTTCGGCGCAATTCAAATTTATTAAATTGAAAACCGAGTTGACTTCGATGAAACATAAAGATTTTTATGGATCTACATTGTTTTATATCTTATCGGTTTTACCGTTTTTATGTATTCCTGTAATTGTACTTTTCAAGAAGAAAAAAGAAGCAATTGATGGCGATATTGCGGGAAATAAAATCAAATTATCGAACAAACTGGCTAAGAAATATTTGTCGGAAGCCCAAAAAGAAATTGGAAACAAAGAGCCGTTTTATATTGCATTAGAAAAAGCGATGCACAATTTCTTGAAAGCCAAAATCAACATTGAAACTTCGGAAATGAGTAAGGAGAAAATCAGTGAAATTTTATTGGAACGAAAAGCCAATCCTGATGCGATTACATCATTTATAAATCTAACAGAAAACTGTGAATTTGCGAGATACGCACCGTCGTCAAGTACCGCGATTCAACAAGATTATGATAAAGCGGTGGCAATTATTTCTGAATTGGAAAAGCAGATAGTTTAAATTTTAACCACAAAGGGCACAAAGGTTGCACAAGGGGCACAAAGGTCTTTAAAAAAATAAAATGACTGAGAACGAAATATCAAAAATAGTATTTGAAAGCGCACTCAAAGTTCATAGAAGTCTTGGGCCCGGATTACTTGAAAGTGCTTATGAAGAATGCCTTTTTTATGAATTAAAAAAATTAAATTTAAGTGTTGAAAAGCAAAAAGCACTGCCTTTAATTTATGAAGATGTGAAGCTGGATGTGGGTTATAGAATAGACATTATCGTAGAAAATAAGTTTATAATTGAAATAAAATCGGTGGTTGAGTTAAACGATGTTCACCTAGCTCAATTACTAACTTATTTGAAATTATCGAATTGCAAATTAGGCTTATTAATTAATTTCAATGTAAGATTATTAAAAGAAGGCGTTCGAAGAGTAGTAAACGGAACCCTTTAAATAATCCAGTTCTTTGTGAAACTTAGCGCCCTTAGTGGTTAAATAATTATGAAAAATTTACTTTATATCGTATTACTTACAACGCAAGTTTTCTTTGCTCAAAATGGCTTTGAAAATGGGAATGCATTGTATCAAAAAGGGAAATATCAAGAAGCAATTACGGCTTATGAAAGTGTTTTTAGAACGAAAAAGCAATCCGCAGAATTGTATTTTAATATTGGAAATTGCTATTATAAATTGAATAAAGTAGCGCCTGCAATTTACAATTATGAAAAAGCATTGTTGTTGAATCCAAACGATACTGAAATTCAAAACAACCTTAAATTCGCTCAAAAACTACAAATTGACGACATAAAAACAGTTGAAAAAGTAGGTTTCAATAAACTGATTCAAGATTTCACCAACACCTTTCATTACAATACTTGGGGAGGAATTACAGTTGGATTTTCAATTTTGTTTTTATTGTTTTTTATTGGCTACTATTTCTCACAAATTACGGTTTCAAAAAGATTATTTTTCTTTGGAATGTTCTTTGTAATGTTGCTATTAATTGTGAGTGTTGCGGCAGCTATTTTTGAAAAAAACCAATACAATAACGACCAACCTGCCATTGTATTTTCTGAAATTGTATCGGTAAAAAGCGAACCTAAAAATAGCGCTACAGATGCTTTTGTAATACACGAAGGAACGAAAGTTTATGTGATTGAAAGCTTAGACAATTGGGATAAAATT
>JBIIFA010000194.1:0-3557 GCA_044237565.1 Flavobacterium sp. | reverse complement strand
GCCAGAGTAGAGTCTGAAATTTTTCCATTGGTGAAAAAAGCAAAAAAAGCAAAAGTAAAAACCCATTAACCAATGAAAATCAAATATATAGTTTTTAGCTTTTTAGCTTTTACCGTTAGTTTAAAAAGTAGCAGTCAAACGAATAATAAAACAGTAAAACCGAATATTGTTTTCATCTATTTAGACGATTTAGGATATGGAGATTTAAGTTGTTATGGTGCAACCGAAATAAAAACGCCCAATATTGATGCTTTAGCCAATGGAGGAGTTCGATTTACAAATGGATATGCCACTTCGGCAACGTGTACACCAAGTCGGTATGGTCTGCTTACAGGAGTTTATCCTTGGAGAAATAAAGACGCCAAAATTCTTCCGGGTTCAGCCCCGTTATTGATTGGTAAAGAGCAACTAACTATTCCTAAAATGTTAAAAGAAAAAGGATACCAAACTGCCGTTGTGGGCAAGTGGCATTTAGGTTTAGGAACAGGAATTGTGGATTGGAATCAACAATTAGATGCAGGGCCTAATGATGTAGGTTTCGATTATTCTTATATTATGGCCGCCACACAAGATAGAGTTCCTACTATTTATATCGATAATGGTAAAGTAGTAAATCTAGACAGCAAGGATCCTATTGCGGTTAATTACGACAAAAATTTCCCCGGTCAACCCACAGGGAAAGAAAATCCTGAATTGCTTTCCATGAAATGGCATCATGGTCATAACAGTTCTATTGTAAACGGTATTCCTCGAATTGGTTATGTATCTGGTGGAGCTAGTGCCAATTGGAGTGATGTCGATTTAGCAGATCATTTCTTGGACAAAGCACAAACTTATGTAAAAAGCCATAAAGAGAATCCATTTTTTCTTTATTATGCTTTAAATCAGCCCCATGTTCCTCGTACTCCTAACCCGAGATTTGTTGGAAAATCAGGCATGGGACCCCGTGGAGATGTTATTTTGGAAGCGGATTATTGCGTGGGCGAAATTATAAAAACCTTAAAAGAAGAAGGAGTTTTAGACAATACTTTAATTATGTTCTCAAGCGATAATGGACCCGTATTGAATGATGGCTATTATGATGATGCTGAGGAGAAACTGGGCAATCATAAACCAAACGGTCCATTGCGGGGCGGAAAATACAGTCTGTTGGAAGCAGGTACAAGAGTGCCGTTTTTCACCTATTGGAAAGGGCAGATTAAGCCTCTAGTTTCAGATGCTTTGGTGTGCCAAATCGATTTATTGGAATCCATAGCGAAGTTGGTCAATATTGATGTTAAAAGTACAGACAGTCAGGAACTTTTAGATGTTTTTACGGGTAAAAGCGCTAAAGGAAGAACGAACTTGGTTATTGAAGCCAACACTAAAACGGCTTTTCGCCAAGGAGATTGGATGATGATTCCGCCTTATTCTGGCGATCCAATTCTGGAAGAAGTTAACATTGAAATGGGAAATGACAAAGATTTTCAATTGTATAATTTAAAAAAGGATATCGGTCAAAAAAACAATCTTGCTAAATCCCAACCCAAAAAATTAAAAGAAATGATGAAAAATTTCGAATTGATTCGAGGGAACAGTTATAAAAATGTAGAAAAAATAGAATTGAAATAGCAATGAAAAAACAATCTATTTTTTTAGTACTAATTACGCTATTCATTTGTTCGAAAGTTATTAGTCAAAGCAATTTAAACAATGGCGAATGCGCTCCACTTAATCCAGAAAATTTCAATAAGGTGATTGATGGAAAACAAGTGGGTTTGTTTCTTCTAAAAAATGCGAATCTTACGGCCGCCATAACTAATTATGGCGGCCGTATTGTTAGTTTATGCGCTCCAGATAAAAACGGTCAAACGGCCGATGTAGTTTTGGGCTTCAAAAGCATTGACGATTACTTAAAGGCAACCGGCGTGTATCACGGTGCTATTGTTGGAAGGGTAATCGGAAGAATTGCTAAAGGAAACTTTGAATTAGATGGAAAAACGCAATCTCTTACTATAAATAGTGGTGCCAATCACCAACACGGAGGATTAAAAGGATTTCATAATCAAGTTTGGGATGTGAAAACGGTAACAGATAGTTCCCTTGTATTGTCTTATATTTCTGTTGATGGAGAAATGGGATATCCTGGAACTTTAAAAGTAGAAGCCACGTATCATTTGACTTCAAATAATGAATTGACCTTGAAATTGTTGGCTACAACCGATAAAACAACTATTGTGAATTTGACCAATCACGCTTTTTTTAACCTTGCAGGCGAAGGAAACGGACCTATTTTATATCATATTTTAACGATTCCGTCCAATTATTTTTGCGCCGTGAATCCCGACAAAATTAAAACAGGGGAGATTCTAAAAGCCGCTGGAACTCCATTCGATTTTAGAAAAGGAAAATCAATTGGTAAAGACATCATTTTAGAAAATTCTAACGAACAGTTGAAAATAGCTGGCGGATACGATCAAAGTTATGTTTTAAAGAAAAAAAAGTCTAATAAAATTGTATTAGCGGCAACGGTTGTCGATCCAAAAAGCGGTCGTAAATTAGAAGTTTTGACCAATAATTTGGGGGTACATTTTTTTAGTTCTAATTTCTTTAAAGGTTCTGATATCGGAAAAATGGGGAAGCCCTTTCACTTTAGAGAATCGTTTGCCCTAGAAACCCAAGACTATAATACTCCAAATCAAAAATCATTTCCAACACTTATTCTCAAACCTGGTGAAAAATATGAAACGTACACTGTTTACCATTTTTCAAGCATAAAATAATTAACAGCGCTTATTCTAAGTTTATGTAAATTTGTTAAAAAATACTATTTATACAAATGAGAGCAACCATCATTATAATCTTCAGTTTGTTTTTTTTCAAATCCAATTCCCAAAATAGCAATTCCCAAAAAGCAATAGAGAATTACCTTGAGAGTTATTTCCAGTATGATAGAGAAAACATTCATGTTCAATTCAATAAAAACAAGTATGTGAATATTGAGGACATTGCTTTCAAAGGATATATTACAAGCAAAAACAATACCTTATTATCCGAAAATACGACTAATATCCAATTAGTAATTTATGATGGCGAAAAGCAAATCATTCAAAAGCAATTACTTTTTGCCAATAAAGGTACTTTTGAAGGCGGTATTCATTTGGATGACAAATTCAAAGCGGGCAAATATTATTTTCATTTTTTTACCAATTGGATGCTTAATTTCACAGAAGATGATTCTTTTATACAAACAATCGAAATTATTGATAAAAAGGATACCTATAATTTTGATACAAATGAACCCAATTGGGAAACAGCAGAAATTACACTATTTCCTGAGGGAGGAAATATAATAAATGATATGATCAATATTGTTGGCGTTAAGATTACAGATTGCAATCAAAAAGGAATTAAAATAAGTGATGGTATAGTAATGGATTCCAAATCAAATGAAATTTCACGCTTTCAAACTAACCACTTGGGAAACGGTATTTTTTATATAAATCCAGTTATAAATGAAACGTATTTTTTAAAAATAAAATCTGATAAATTAAATATTTCAAAACCATTACCCAGTA
>JBIIFA010000056.1:0-10139 GCA_044237565.1 Flavobacterium sp. | reverse complement strand
AATTGGTTCGAAAAGACATGCAAGTTTTTATAGATAATTATATTACACAATATGAAAATTGCAAAGAAGTTCCCGTTCATTTTATTGGGTCAATTGCTTTTTATCTCAAAGAAGAATTAAAAGAGGTTTTGGAATTCAATGGTTTAACAATTGGAAATGTACTTAGAAGACCAATTGATGGTTTAATTCAATTTCATTTATTGAATTAAGAAACCGTAAAGTAACATTAAAAAAAAACGAATTTGATTCATTTCAAATTCGTTTTTTTATTTCATTTTTTTTGCTTCTTACTTAATCGCTATCATAGAAATTTCAACATTTACATTTCTTGGTAGTTTTGCAACCTGAACCGTTTCTCTTGCGGGAGCCGTTTTTTCATCAAAATAACTTCCGTAAATAGTATTTATTTTTGCAAAATCATTCATATCTGAAATGAAAATACTTGCTTTTACAACATCTGCAAAAGTCATATTTGCGGCTTCAAGAACCGCTTTCATATTTTCCATTACTTGTGTAGTTTCTATTTCAATAGTATCCAAAACCAATTCCATTGTTGCTGGATTTAATGCGATTTGCCCAGAAGTATAAAGGGTATTATCAACTAAAACCGCTTGATTGTAAGGTCCAATTGGAGCAGGCGCTTTATCGGTGTAAATAATTGTTTTCATATATTTTATCTTAATTGTCTGTCTGGTACTGTTCTTTTTTCCCATTTAATATCACTCAAAACGCCCGATTTAATTCCAATAAAGAAACCCCAGAAGGCATTATCGCCAAAGGGTTGCCAGTTGAAATCCATTCTCCAACTCAATAAATCGCGTTCAAATCGAAGTTGCGTATACGTTACTCCGTGTTGCACAAAATCATATCCAGAGGAAGCACCAAATTTCCATTTAGAAGTCAAATCTACATTTGCCGAAAGGCTCAACGTATTTCCAATAATTTTATTTTCCCTGTTGGAATTGCTATACGTTAGCGAATAGGCCATGGTTAAATCCCAAGGTAATTTAGATTTGAAAAACTCAGTAGTTTCTTCTTTTTTATCTTTATTTTCATCTCCAAACTGACTTTCTCGTCTGTCACTGAAATCGGTATTGGTACCGTATAAATCGTCAGGTCGACCGCCATTTCGTTCCCCTTGGTCATTTTTCTTTTCTTTTTCATCACCATCTTTACTCGATAATGAATAATTTAAAGTCATATTAGAACTCGTCATTCTAAACAAACTTCCACCATTATTTATATTGAAAGTATTGATTCTTTTACCTGAATTGTCAATTGCATAAGGATCTAAGGTTGTTCCAAAATTCACATTCATTTTGTTGTCAAAAAAAGTAGTTCCTCCGCTAATTCTCAACGGCGACCATCTAAGGGAATCAGAAGTTGCGTTATAATCAGTATGTAAATTCAAGTTATTTAATAGCATTATTTTCTTCGGCACTATCTTTGTTGAATCTCTATCGGTAACTTTAGCTTCAAAAGTATTGCTTAAATCGAAACTCATTACTTTTGAATTTCCAAGTCCAGGAGCGCCATAAATTCCTTTTTCAAAACGAGTATATTCTTTTATAATTGTCCCACTTCCATCGGAGGCATAGGTATCAAAATATTTTTCAAAGCTTGGTGTATAACCGAACGAAGCCGATGGTCGCATCACGTGACGAATGGATTGAATACGTTTTTTATTACCAAAATTGAACGTTCCGTATATTGTAGTTCCTAAACTCGAACTGAAGGAATAGGTTCTAAAAGCATCGAAACCATTTACATCAGTATCAATAACTTTATTTGTTAAAACATCAAAACTCTTTTTATTTGTTTTAAAATACCAAACCTCATTATAATTGGCACTCGTAGAAGCACTTAAATATTTGAATATTTTAAAATTAGTACTCAAAGGTATCGAATGTTGGAATCCTGATTGTGCATCTCTAAACATTTGCGGTTTAAAGAAAAATTCATCTGTTGTTTGAATTCGGTTGTCTGCTTTTACGGAGTATTGCAAATTTATATTTTTTAATACACCTTTTTTAATTCCTTCTTTTGGTGCAAACGGAAAAATTCGATCCACATTTATTTGAAGCGAGGGCAAAGTCATATTTATAGTTTGTGTTTGCGTATTTTGGGAATGTGTCGCACTCAATGACATGTTTACTTGAGGAACAGAATTGAACGTTTTAGAATACGAAATCGAAGAACTTAAAGTATTATTTAACCTTGAATTATTGTTTACTTGATTGATAGATTGCTGAAAATAAGTGCTACTTCCTAAATTCACAGAAGCTGAAAAACGAGAATTTGGATTCGATTTTTGATCTTTAGAATGCGACCATTGAATATTATAGATGTTACTTTTCGAATAATCTGGATAGCCTCTTTCGCTTGTAATTAAATTTTCAAACCTAATATTTATATTTCCTCTAAACCTGTATCGCTTAGCATAACTAGACTCTCCTCGAAGCGCATAACTTCCATTCGTATAATAATCGCCTAAAAGTGCTAAATCATAATTATCGCTTAAAGCAAAATAATAACCACCGTTTTGAAGCGAATATCCTCTTAATCGAGTATCATTAAATGTAGGCATAATAATTCCCGATTGACTCGTTTCGGTCATTGGAAAAAATGCAAATGGCATTACAATTGGCGTGGGAACATTAGCAATAACCATGTGTGTAAATCCAACGACTACTTTTTTTCCAGGTACAAATTTAACTTTACTAGTTTGGAAATAATATTCTGGGTTTTCAATATCCTTTGAAGTTGTAAAACGAGCACGTTTCATAAAATAAACCGAATCATTTTCTCTTTTTGTAACTTCAGATTTGATTCGAAACTCATTTTGTTCGGTTCTAGAATTCCAAACTAAAGCTTTTTTTGTTTTATAATTAAATCGAATGGAGTCAGGTTCGATAACATTTTGCCCCTGCTTGAAAACAGGTAATTGGGTATATTGTCCAGTCGAATCTTTTAAACGACCAGCGTAAATTTCGTTTTTCTCATAATCCATAACGATAATTCCAGCTTTCAATTCTATATCTTGGTAATACAACTCCGCTTTATCATACAAAGTCATCTGTTTTTTCTTCTGATTAATTTTTTCATAACCAACTGCGCTTCTTTTTATTTTATCTTCTAGAAGCTGTTTTTTCGGTTTTACAGAGTCTTTTTTTATCGTATCAGAAACTTTTACCAAATCTTTTACGTTTATATTTAACGATTTTGGATCTGTTTTTGTAGAAATTTCAGTAGTTTTTTGGGGGAAATCTTGAGAATAGGACTTACTAGATCCTATTGTTAGGAAAAAAGCTAATAAAACGATATTAAATAAGTTTGTATGCAATGGTTTAAATGCTATTTTTGTAAAAATATGGCTCAGTTATTGAAGGTTCAAAACTACATATAATTTTCGGTCAAAAATAGTCAAATAATAAATTTATAACCCCAAGGTTCTAATAAAATTAACTTTATATATTTATGTTCATTAAAAATAAAATTAAAGTCCTAATTATCATAGGATTAGTTGCAATTTCAATTTCAGGCTTTAGCCAAACTAAAAAATTCAAAATCACATTAGATGCGGGTCACGGAGCTCACGATTTCGGTGCAGTTTATAAGGGACACGTCGAAAAAAAAATTGCTCTTGCGGTGGTTTTAAAAGTTGGTAAAATATTAGAAGAACAACCTAATTTTGAGGTAAATTACACACGAAAAACAGATGTATTTATTGGTTTAGTTGAAAGGGCTAATATCGCAAATAAGGTAGATGCTAATATTTTTGTATCAATTCATTGTAATGCAAATAAAAATACAGCTGCAGATGGAACTGAAACGTATGTAATGGGTATGTCAAAAAACGCTTCAAACCTTGCTGCTGCAAAAAGTGAAAATGAGGTAGTAACCTTAGAAAAGGATTACAAACAAAAATACGAAGGATTTGACCCGAATTCGCCAGAAACATTAATTGGGTTGACATTAATGCAAGAAGATATTTTAAATAACAGTATCTCTTTGGCGAGTAAAATTGAAGATTCTTTTTCAGGATTAGGAAAAAAAATAAGAGGTGGCGGCGTTAAACAAGCTCCATTTATGGTACTTCACAAAGCGTATATGGCGCGAGTTTTGATAGAAATGGGTTTCATTTCAAACCCTATAGAAGGAGATAGATTGGATTCAGAAGAGGGACAAAATGAAATTGCAAACGCCATTGCACAAGCTATAATTGATTATAAAAAAGAATATTTTGGTAGCGGTGCCCTTGAAAATGAGGAAGACAGACCTTCCAAAAAAATAGTAGAAAAAATTTATAAAGATACTTCAACACCTGTAAAAAAAGAAGTGAAAATTCTTGCAGAAGTTATTAAAAAAGAGTCAGTTAAGGATATTAAAAAGGAACCAAAAAAAGAACCTGTGAAGGAAGTTGAAAAAGAAATAGGAGTCGTTTTTAAAGTTCAAATTGCTTCAAGCAGTAAAAAAATGGATTTAGATCCAAGTAATTTTAAAGGACTAAAAAATGTTGATATTGAATCCAATGGAGCTGTTTTTAAATATACTTACGGACAAACAACTGATTATTTTGAAGCTAAGAAAAACTTATCAGAAGTAAAATCAAAAGGATATGATTCAGCCTTTTTAATTGCTTTTAAAAATGGGAAAAGTATTTCCGTTAAAGAAGCCACCAAATAATGCCATAGTACCAAAGTTTTATTTTAAATTTGTACAAAATATCTGAAATTGAAAATTACTAAAGAGATTAAAACTGGAATATTGGTTATTTCGTCCCTTGCTTTATTTATATGGGGTTATAGCTATTTGAAAGGAAAAGATTTATTAAATGATTACAAAACAATCTACGTCGAATACGATAATGTAGAAGGTTTGGCGTCGAATGCCCCCGTTACTATTAATGGACTAACCATTGGTAAAGTTTCGAATATTATTCTTCAAAATACTACAGGGAAATTATTAGTTGAGCTTCAAATTAAAACTGGTTTTCCCTTTTCAAAATCAAGCATCATTGCTATTTACGAGCCAGGATTAATTGGTGGAAAACAAATCCAAATCATTCCAAATTTCAAAGATAAAAACATGACTGTTAACGGCGATACTTTGAAAAGTGCAGTTAAAAAAGGATTGACCGATCTTGTAGCGGAAAAGTTAACACCTTTGCAAGAAAAAGTAGAAAAAATGGTAGTGAATGCTGATTTACTTCTTAAGAATTTGAATGATGTTTTAGATACCAAATCCAAGGAGAATTTAAAAAGTAGTATTTCTAATTTAAATGAAACATTAGCAGGTTTTAATACGGCCTCTAAAAATGTGAATTCAATTTTAGAAGACAATAAAAGTAAAATCAATGGAACACTTTCAAATTTGAATAAAGTATCTTCAGATTTTACTAAAATTTCAGATTCATTATCCAAATCAAATATTGGACAAATAGTTAAAAATCTTGAAAAAACCCTTGCAAGTGTTGATAAATTGATGGCAGATGTACAATCTGGAAAAGGATCTTTTGGAAAAATGATTAAAGACGAATCCTTATACAATAATTTGGATAAAACTTCAAAAGAATTGGAGTTGTTGCTTCAAGATGTTCGTCTAAATCCTACGAGATATGTGAATGTTTCCCTTTTTGGAAAGAAAAACAAACCTTATACAAGTCCAAAAGACACCATTTCAAATATTAAAAACTAATTCTTAATGAGTTATTTAGACACTATATTATTTGCAATTATCTTAGTTTTAGGTTTCGGTTTTTTTATTATTAATAGTAGAAAAATTATAAGAAACATTAAGTTAGGACAGGATATTAATCGTTCGGATAATCCTGCATCCCGATGGAAAAATATGGCAATGATTGCACTTGGTCAATCGAAAATGGTAAAAAGACCCGTTGCCGGATTACTCCACATAATTGTATATGTTGGATTTGTAATCATAAATATAGAGTTACTAGAAATTATTATTGATGGTCTTTTTGGTACCCATCGTATATTTTCATTCTTAGGTGCATTTTATGATATTTTAATAGGATCTTTTGAAATATTAGCCTTTCTAGTTTTGGTAGCAGTAATGATTTTTTACAGTCGTAGAAATATGATCAGGCTAAAAAGATTCGTTCATTCTGATTTAAAAGGATGGCCCAAAAGTGATGCCAATTATATCATTTATTTTGAGATTGTTCTAATGTCTTTATTTTTATTAATGAACGCTGCCGATTTTCATTTGCAAAATATTCCAGGTGGTTTTGGACATTATTCTCAAGTGGGTTCATTTCCAATATCACAATTTATTGCTCCAATTTACAACGGTCTATCAGAAACACTAGTTATGATGATTGAAAGAGCCGCTTGGTGGATGCACATTATTGGGATAGTTCTATTCCTAAACTACTTGTATTTCTCAAAACATTTGCACATTTTATTGGCATTTCCAAATACGTATTTTGCCAATTTAAATCCTTTGGGGCAATTTGACAATTTAGAATCAGTTACAAAAGAGGTAAAATTAATGATGGATCCAAATGCCGATCCTTATGCAACAGCTCCAATTGATGAAAATGCAGTTCCTTCAAAATTTGGCGCAAGCGATGTTCAAGATTTGAATTGGGTACAATTATTAAATGCCTATACTTGTACTGAATGTGGACGATGCACTTCGGTTTGTCCAGCAAACCAAACGGGTAAAAAATTGTCTCCGCGAAAAATCATGATGGATACTAGAGACCGTCTCGAGGAAGTTGGAAAAAATATAGATGCAAATAAAGGGATTTTTATTCCAGATAACAAAACATTATTAAACGATTTTATAACTCCTGAAGAACTTTGGGCGTGTACTTCTTGTAATGCTTGTGTTCAAGAATGTCCCATAAATATTAGCCCGTTATCAATTATTATGGATATGAGACGGTATTTAGTAATGGAACAAAGTGCTGCGCCAATGCCTTTAAATGCTATGATGAGCAATATTGAAAATAACGGTGCGCCTTGGCAATACAATCAGCAAGATCGTTTGAATTGGAAAAACGAATAACAATAATTACATTAATAATTCTTCTATAGGTGAGTTTAGGAGGGTTCTTAACATTTTAATAAATTTAAATACAAACACACAACAACAACAAAAATGAATTCAGAAGATTTAGACAAGAAATTAGTTGCGGCATCAGAAAATGGCCACACCATTAGTCCAATTTTACCAGAAGGGGTAAAAAATTATTTAATAGACATTGACGGAACAATTTGTGATGACATTCCAAATGAAGAACCAGAGAGAATGTTAACTGCAGAAGTGTATCCTGATGCATTAGTTACCTTGAATAAATGGTATGATGAAGGACATATAATTTGTTTTTTTACTTCAAGAACAGAAGAACACAGAGAATATACTGAAATTTGGCTGAAACAACATGGTTTCAAATACCACGGAATGGTAATGGGAAAACCACGCGGAGGAAATTATCATTGGATTGATAATCACTTGGTTAAAGCAACAAGATACAGAGGTAAATTTACAGACTTAGTTGATAAAGAAGTAACTATTCAGGTTTTTGATGATGAACACCATGCATAAAAAAGTTAACAATTGAATTGTAGCAAATAAATACTTATTTAATATGTCAGAAAGTTTAGTAGTTCCAACAATGGCAGAAATGTTAGCGCAAGGAAAACAACCCGAAGTTTTATTTTGGGTTGGTTGCGCAGGAAGTTTTGATGATAGGGCAAAGAAAATTACAAAAGCATTTGTGAAGATTTTAAATCGTTCCAATGTTTCTTTTGCTGTACTTGGAACCGAAGAAAGTTGTACTGGAGATCCTGCTAAACGTGCTGGAAATGAATTTTTGTTTCAAATGCAAGCAATGATGAACATTGAAGTTTTGAACGTTTATGAAGCAAAAAAAATAGTTACCGCTTGCCCACATTGTTTCAATACATTAAAAAATGAATATCCACAATTAGGTGGAAAATACGAAGTTGTACATCATACAGAATTTTTAAAATCTTTGTTAGATGATGGTCGATTAACAATTGAAGGCGGTCAATTTAAAGGTAAAAAAATCACTTTTCACGACCCTTGCTATTTGGGAAGAGCCAATAATATCTATGAAGCTCCTAGGGAATTAATTCTCAAATTAGATGCCGAATTGGTTGAAATGAAACGTTCAAAAGCCAATGGTTTATGCTGTGGTGCCGGTGGTGCGCAGATGTTTAAGGACGCTGAACCCGGAAATAAAGAAGTCAATATCGAAAGAACGGAAGAGGCATTGGAAACAAAATCAGACATAATTGCTTCTGGTTGTCCATTTTGCAATACCATGATGACCGACGGAATCAAAAATAAGGAAAAAGAAGGCGATGTAAAGGTTATGGATATTGCCGAATTAATTGCAAATGCTCAAGATTTGTAATACTATAAATCTGAATTTAAATAATAAAGTACCATGTATATTCCTTTCGAAAATTTACCAGAAGAATCTAAAATATGGATTTATCAATCCAACAGAAAATTCTCTGACGAGGAATTTGCAGCCATTGAAGTTGATTTAAAAGAGTTTATTGAAAATTGGGCCGCACACGGAACCAGTTTAGAAGCATCATTTGAATTGAAATACAATCGGTTTATTATTCTTGCAGTTAATCAAGAAGTTCAAGCTGCAACAGGCTGTTCTATAGATTCTTCGGTTCAATTTATTCAAAATTTAGAACAGAAATATGAAGTAGATTTATTGGATAAAATGAATGTTACTTTCAAATTAGGGGAACATGTGGCACATAAAACATTGCTAGATTTCAAAAAAATGGCAAAGGATAAAGCAGTTACAGAAAATACAATTGTATTCAATAATTTAATAAATAATATTGCTGAATACAACGAATCATGGGAAGTTCCAGCAATAGATAGTTGGCACAGTCGCTTTTTTTAAAATAAATTCATTTAATGAAATCAGTCCTACTTCGTTTTTCTTTAGTTATAATGCTAATTGCATTCGGAATTTCGTGTTCTACAACCAAAAATATCAAATCTAAATACCCAATTGAAAATGAATTTGATGCTAATTTATTTGTAGATAGTAAACCGTTCAATAGTCCTTTTTTTTCTGAATCAAAAATTGAAGAAAAATGGGTTGACAGTGTTTACAATCAAATGAGTTTTGACGAAAAAGTAGGGCAACTCTTTATGGTTGCAGCCTATTCCAACAAAGATTCCATCCATGTGAATTCAATTGACAAACTTATCAGAGAATCAAAAATTGGTGGTTTGATTTTTTTTCAAGGAGGTCCAGTTCGTCAAGCCAATTTGACAAATCGCTACCAATCGAAATCCAAATTGCCTTTGTTTATAGGAATTGATGCCGAATGGGGATTGAGCATGCGCTTGGATTCTACCTATCGTTTTCCTTGGAATATGACTTTGGGGGCAATTCGTGACGCTAAATTAATCGAGAAAGTAGGTTCCAAAATGGGATTAGAAAGCAAAAGATTGGGCGTTCATTTCAATTTTGCCCCAGTTTTAGATATCAATACCAATCCAAAAAATCCAATCATCGGTTTTCGTTCATTTGGAGAAAATAAAGAAAATGTTACCAATAGCGCTATTGCATTGATGAAAGGAGTTCAAAAACAAGGGGTATTTTCGACAGGAAAACATTTTCCAGGTCACGGAGATACAGAAGCAGATTCGCATTTATCATTGCCATTAGTTAGTTTTTCAAAAGAAAGAATTAACGAAGTTGAGTTTTATCCCTATAAAAAAATGTTTCAGGAAGGGCTGTCTTCAGTTATGGTTGCACATTTAAGCGTTCCGAGTTTAGAGCCAAGAATCAATTATCCCACTTCAATATCCTATAATGTAGTTACCAATATTCTAAAAAATCAATTGGAATTTAATGGCTTAATTTTCACTGATGCTTTGAATATGAAAGGTGCCAGTAATTATAAAAGGGAAGATGGAATTGCTTTAACGCCCGGTGATATTGATTTGGAAGCATTCTTGGCAGGAAATGATATTCTTTTATTTTCTGAAAATGTTCCCGCTGCAATCGAAAAAATATGTTTGGCCTATCAAAATGGGTTGATTTCTGAATTTAGACTTTCTAATTCGGTTAAGAAAATATTAAAATTCAAGTATTTCGCAGG
>JBIIFA010000193.1:0-3613 GCA_044237565.1 Flavobacterium sp. | reverse complement strand
GGAAACAATTCTAAATCGTGTTTCATTTTGTTGTCTTTGTTAGGATATTTATTAGTTCCTAACAAAACTTCTTTTCCAGAATCGAATAATTCTTGTTCCTTATCGGCGCTTTCTTGAATTTTTCTTTTGATAATTCCTTCGTTCAATTGTTTTAAGAATCCTCCATTTGCCTCAATATCTTTAAATAAAATCAATGCTTTTTCTGCCAATTGATTTGTGATGCTTTCAATATAATAAGTACCATCGGCAGGATTATTAACTTTATCAAAATAGCTTTCATTTTTTAAAACCAACAATTGATTTCTGGCAATTCGATCTCCAAATTCATTGTCTTTGTGGTATAAAGCGTCATAAGGAAGATTAGCGATTGCATCTGCACCACCAATAATTCCCGACATACATTCGGTTGTGGTGCGCAACATATTCACATTATAATCGTATATTGTTTTGTTTCTTTTTGTTGGGGAAACCAATAAATGACATTCTAAATTAGGGTTGTATTCTTTGGCTATCAAATGGAATAAAAAACGCAACGCTCGTAATTTTGCAATTTCAAAAAAGTAGTTCGTTCCTACTGAAATTTGAAAAACGATGGGTTGATTAATAATTGAAATTCGGTTTAAATATTCGTTGGCGTGAGCAAGTGAATAGGCAATTTGTTGCACCATATTGGCACCAGAATTTTGATATAAAGAGCCGTCAACACTGATAATGGAACTTTTAAAAACTATTTTTGAAAGGGAATTTAAGGTTTCGAAATTATCTTTTTCTTTGGTTTTAAACCAATTCCCTTCTTTTGCTAGCTGACCAATTGGATCTAGGTTGCAATATATTTTTGCGTTTCTTTTTTGGGCAATAGCTTCGATTTTAGAAACGAATTCGATTGAAATAAAGTCCAAATTGAAGTAAATGGTACAGCTTTCTAAAGGTAGTTTTTCTAATAGTTTTGCAACGTCAATTGTTTCATCTTCAATAGAAAATCGGATACTTTCGGCACCACGGCTGATAGATTCTAATGCTCTTTCTATTGATTTTTCAAGGTCGTAAACAAATATGTTTTGGCATATTTTGAATTCGGTAGCTTTTGTGTTTACAGGTAAAATATCTTGTAAATCGTCTTGATGGTAAAATGGTTTGACCTTTATATTTTCAGGAGAATTCCAAATTAGGGATTCATTATAATCAGCGCCTTCGAGTTCAAATTGTATTTTTTGTTTCCATTGTTTTGAAGAAACGGATTCAAATTCAGAAAAAAGTGATTTTTTTGACATGCTTTGGCGGATTTATTTTTTTATGATTTTATATACTTGCTTACTGTTAAGAATCTTTAATAGATAGATTCCTTTTTCTAAATCTGCAGTAGAAATTTTATTGTTGTAAATTTTTCCAGTACATACTATTTTTCCATCAAAATCTGTAATTTGATACTCATTATTAGTTAGGTCAAATTTACTAAAGTTAATTTCATTTTCGGATGGATTCGGATAAAGTATCGCATTTTCATTTGGTAATTGAATAGTATTTGAGGATAGTGAATTTAAATAATTACTTAAATAGGTTGCCAATGAGAGTTGGTGTAATTGTTGAGGAATATTGAAAATTGGCGGTTGAACAAGAGATTCATTTGTTATATTATAATCCAATCCATTATTGGTTGCGATTGCTTCTATTTGATGGTAGGGTAGCGGAATAGCTATTTTTCGTTTATTGGCAATTGTGAAATTTGTTCCAATATAATCGTAAATCAGATAGATAAAGGGTTGAAGAACTGTGTCATAGCCACAAAGTGAAATCAATCTTGAATCTTCTTTTATTGTTGCTCCAGTTATTAATCCAGCAACATTTATGGTAGTTAGGTAATTTGCTGTGTGGGTTCCGCTTGTTTTTGGGAGGCTATAAATAGTGGTATTTCCAGAAACCCATTGTTTTGTAAAAAGTAGTATTTCGTTTGTAGTGACCACAAATGCTTCACAATCAAAATCAGTTTGATTTGCAGTTTGAGTTGTGAAATCGGTTTGATTGGAATAATTAAAATTAATAGTTTCAATTTCTGGAACAGTTTCAATTGTACTTTTACGAACTTTATATATTTTTAAATTGGTTCGATTTCCAGTTGCATTATTTCCAAAATCACCTATATAGATATAACTTTCGTCTTGTGAGATTTCTTCCCAATCAATATTTTGAACTGTATTTAAGGGTAAACTATGAACTATGGCACCACTTATTTTATTTAATTTATAAATGGTAGTGTCGGTATTGTCATTATGAGTATACAAAAAATTGTTCCAATCAATTAATCCAGATGTTTCGAGCACACTTTGATTAAGAATAATACTCGTGTTAACAGTTGCACTTACGTCATTATAGATACAACTCCCGTTATTGACAATTGCATTTACGTTGTAATTTGACGCATAAGTATCTGTGCAGCCAGTTTGTGAATTTATTGTCTGATTAGCAGCGAATAAAATTAATAATAGGAGAATTTTTTTCATTTTAAATATTTTCGTACTTCTTATATTTTATTGACTAAAACCCTAGTTATTGAATTGTATGACAGCGGCTATTATTTTTTTATTGTATCACCTTCAAATTCAACTATATAAACATCTTCGCTGTCTTTTTTCATATAATACTTCTCGCGTGCGTATTTTTCGACTTGGTATTGATTTTTCAGTAATTTGATATTTTCTTTATCCTTCTTGATTTCATCCTGGTAGTATTTTTTATTGTCTTGAAGTTCGTCGATTTGCTTGTTTAAAACGCGTTGGTCCATATAGGAATAGTTGTCTAAAAAAAGCATCCAGGTTCCGAATAATAGCAAAATTAAGAGGTACTTATTGCTCACTATTTTGAGCCAAGGCTTTTTTTCAATTGTTTTTTTTAACGGATTTTTCATAGTAATAACGGAATGTTTTTTAGCCCTGATGGAAGCGGTATCCCTCGCTTTTTAGCGAGGATTTAGCGGACAGCAGGAATAGCTCCAAAAAATAATGGTATAAAATTAATGAAATTTTTATGAAATCCGTTGATTTATTACGGCTCTTACCACATCAATTGCAACGGTGTTGTATTTATCGTTTGGAATGATGATGTCTGCGAAGGCTTTTGTGGGCTCGATAAACTGCTCGTGCATTGGTTTCAGTGTGTTTTGATACCTATTAAGAACTTCGTTCATGTCGCGTCCGCGTTCGGCAATATCTCTTCGTAATCTTCGGATGAGACGTTCATCAGAATCGGCGTGTACGAATATTTTTACATCAAAAAGGTCTCTTAATTCGGGGTTGGCTAGAATTAGAATTCCTTCTACAATCATGACTTTTCGGGGGTGCGTGAATACGGTATCGTCTGTTCTGTTGTGAGTTACAAAAGAATATACAGGTTGGTTGATGTTGTTTCCAGCTTTCAATTCTTTGAGATGTGCAACTAATAAATCAAAATCGATGGCTCGTGGATGGTCGAAATTTATGAGTGAACGCTCGTCGAAACTCAAGTTGTGCGTTTCCTTGTAATAGGAATCTTGCGAAATAATTCCGACTTCGGTTTCTGGTAATTCGTTCATAATTTGGTGAACAACCGTAGTTTTTCCACTTCCTGTTCCTCCAGCAAT
>JBIIFA010000192.1:0-3614 GCA_044237565.1 Flavobacterium sp. | reverse complement strand
AAGTGCTAATCGGGAAGCTGGGGAAACCCAACAACGACAAGTTACCGAAACTATAGTTCGTGAAATGCCGAAAATTAACAGAAATGATACTGTGAAAATTCAGCAGGTTTCGTCTGGTACAATTGAACAAATGAAATTTAAAAAAGCAGAAAGCTTGTTGGCTTCAGGCGAATGGGTTTTAGTTAATTAGATTTTAATTATACAGAGAAATGCTCCAATTGCTATTGCAGTTGGAGCATTTTTTTTAATTAATACTTCCAAATAAAAATATTTTTTTATCTTTACTTATATAAATTTGATACTAACAATTAAAACTTAATATCATGGCAAAGAGTCAAGACGCAAAAAAAACACAAAAAAAGGAACCTTTGAAAACCGCTAAGGAAAAAAAAGAGGAGAAAAGAGAAAAGAAAAACAGTCCTAAAAGAGATTAAATAAATAACCCTTTCGATATAAAAATCTGAAAGGGTTACTTTTTAAATTAATATATTATGCCCAATACGACTACCTATACTACATTTTTTAACCGTGTAAAGGAAAGTATTTCTGACGGAACTTTTGCCAAACTTACTATGGCGAAAACAATTGGAAATACACAGTTAATGAATATTTACATTCGAACCAATGTGGATGAAATTCAGCTAAAACTGGCTTTGACTTTCAAATTTCAAACGGAGGAAGAAGTAAAGATTTTACCAATTGAAGTAGGTTTGAACGAACTAGTTCCATATATCAACAATCCTTTTATGTCGGCGTTGCTTTTTACAACCGAAGCGGATGTAACGATGAAATTGAATAAAAAAAGAGTGGCGAATATTACGGAGCAAGCACCGACTTTCAAAAATGCAGATCCGATTTTATTGGAGTATTTATCAAAAAAATAAAATATTTTCTTAGCGAGCCTTGCGTAAATCTTTGCGCCCTTTGCGGTTAAAACATAGCCACTGATTCACAGATTAAAAAACACTTGCTATTTTCTTAGCGAACATTGCGTAAAACTTTGCGGTTAAAAAAACTATAAATTATCAGGAAATATTTTACCCGGATTTAAAATTCCGTTGGGATCAAAAATAGATTTTATGCCTTTCATTAATTGCAATTGTGTTTCGCTAAACGCAATATCCATATAGTTCTTTTGAACGTAACCAATTCCGTGTTCACCAGACAAAGTTCCTTTTAAGGAAACAGTTAATTCAAAAATTTCACGAATTCCTTTGGTGACTTCTGTGTTCCAATTTTCATCCGACATATCGCCTTTGATAATGTTTACGTGTAAATTTCCATCACCAGCATGACCGTAACAAACCGATTTAAATCCGTATTTAGCTCCGATTTCTTTAATTCCAATTAATAATTTAGGTAATTCATATCTTGGAACAACCGTATCTTCTTCTTTATAAACAGAATTTGATTTAACGGCTTCGGCAACACTTCGTCGCATTTTCCAAAGTAGGTTTTTTTGTATTTCGGTATCTGCAAAAAGCACTTCGTCAATTTTGAATTGCTCCACAACTTCCATTATTTTTTCGGCTTCCTGAAAAAGAATATCTGGGTAATTTCCATCAACTTCGATGAGTAAATGCGCTTGAATATCGTCATTTACTTGCACGTTCAAATCGGATACAAATTTCAATGTCCAATCGATAGCATCGCGCTCCATAAATTCTAAAGCGCTTGGTGTTATTCCGGCTCTAAAAATAGCAGAAACAGCTTCACACGCTTCATTGGCATTATAAAACGGAACTAACATTAAAACGGTGTGGGTGTTTTTTGGAATTAATTTCATAACGATTTTCGTAATGATTCCTAATGTTCCTTCACTTCCTACAATTAATTGCGTTAGATTATATCCCGTAGAATTTTTCAAAGTATTGGCTCCAGTCCAAATAATTTCTCCATTGGCAAGAACAACTTCTAAATTTAGCACATAATCTTTAGTCACACCATATTTTACGGCACGTGCACCACCGGCATTTTCGGCCACGTTCCCTCCTATCCAACAACTTCCTAAACTACTTGGATCTGGTGGATAAAAAAGGTCTTTTTCGGCTACAGCTTCACGTAAAACTTGAGTAATTACAGCAGGTTCAACAGTAACTTGTAGGTTTTGCTCGTCGATGTTTAGAATTTTGTTAAAACGCTCCATTGAAAGACCAATTCCTTGATGAACGGACAATGCGCCACCACTCAAACCTGTTCGAGCACCAATTGCGGTTACGGGAATTTTATGAATGTTGGCGATTTTCACAATGGCAGCTATTTCTTCAGGAGTAGCTGGTTTTAGAACTACTGAAGGAGGGAAAACGTAATCTTCGGTTTCGTCTTTTCCGTAGTGGTTTCGGGTTTCTTGATCTGTAAAAACATAGGAAGCTCCTATTATTTCGTTGAATTGTGATAGTATTTCTGGTGTAATTTTCATAAACTGAATTGAATTGTAAAAGTAAAAAAATATTATAATGAATCGTAACAATTTCGAACTAAAAAATGCATTTGAATACAAAATTCCCTAGCCCCGACCTGCAGGCAGGCAGGCAGGTGGAAAGGAAAATCACGGGCTTTTTAGCGAGGATTTGGAATAAAAGCGGGAAACCTGCCTACCGGCAGGCAGGTATATCCAAAAAAAATGCTATAATTAGGTGAAATTTTAAAACATTAACAATTGTTAACAAAATAGATTTTAACAAACGATAATTAATTGTATTTTTACGTTTCAAAATTTTAAAAAAATAAATGGGTAAAATCATTGCTATTGCCAATCAAAAAGGGGGCGTTGGAAAAACAACAACTTCAATAAATTTAGCGGCTTCTTTAGGCGTTTTAGAGAAAAAAATATTACTAATTGATGCTGATCCTCAGGCTAATTCTAGTTCTGGTTTGGGAATTGATGTTGGAAATGTAACTATTGGGACGTATCAAATTTTAGAACATAGCAATACTCCTGAAGAAGCGATTATCACTTGTTCGGCTCCGAATGTGGATATAATTCCTGCGCATATTGACCTTGTTGCCATCGAAATTGAGTTGGTTGACAAGGAAAATAGAGAATATATGTTGAAAGAGGCGTTGCAAAACATCAAAGATAAATACGATTATATTTTGATTGATTGCGCACCATCATTGGGATTATTGACATTAAATGCGTTGACGGCCGCTGATTCAGTGATTATTCCGATTCAGTGTGAATATTTTGCTTTGGAAGGTTTGGGAAAATTATTGAATACAATAAAAAGCGTTCAGAAAATTCACAATCCGGATTTAGATATTGAAGGATTATTATTGACCATGTTTGATTCTCGTTTGCGCTTGTCAAATCAGGTCGTTGAAGAAGTTCAAAAACATTTTAACGATATGGTTTTTGAAACAATAATTCAAAGAAATGTTAAATTGAGTGAGGCTCCAAGTTATGGTGAAAGTATTATTAATTATGACGCGACGAGCAAAGGAGCAAATAATTATTTAAGACTAGCGGAGGAGATTATTAAGAAAAATAGTAATTAATTTATGGCACAAGCAATAAAAAAACAAGCATTAGGAAGAGGATTGTCGGCTTTATTGAAAGACCCAGATAACGATATTAAGTCGGTTAATGATAAAAATGCGGACAAAGTTGTAGG
>JBIIFA010000055.1:0-10292 GCA_044237565.1 Flavobacterium sp. | reverse complement strand
GTCATGCTGAACTTGTTTCAGCATCTCAATGAAAACAGAATCTGAAATAAATTCAGATTGACAAAACAGAAACACTTTGTTTCTTTGCGACCTTTGCGTAAAACTTTGCGTTCTTTGCGGTTAAAAAGAGACAAATAGATAATAGACTTAAAGTCAAACGTAAGAGTTGTATTTTCACTAATTAATAACTTATAATTTATAATTAGCTTTTAGCTTTTAACTTTGTGAATCTTTGTGAAAAAACTTTGTGAATCTTTGTGGTTAAAAAACTATTGTCTAATGAAATGCCAGCAATTCCAAAAACTCATAACTTATTATTCATAATTCCTAACTATATTTGCATCATAAATACAACAAGACTATGAACATACATACAATTCCACAAATAAAACATTCAAATAGCGGCAACTTCTTTCTGTTGGCGGGGCCTTGCGCTATTGAAGGCGAAGAAATGGCTTTGAGAATCGCAGAAAAATTAGTAGGAATTACCGATAAACTAGAAATTCCTTTTGTATTTAAAGGGTCTTTCAAAAAAGCAAACCGTTCTAGAATTGATAGTTTTTCAGGAATTGGAGATGAGAAGGCCCTAAAGATTTTACGAAAAGTTTCTGAGACTTTTCGCGTTCCAACCGTAACGGATATTCACACTAATGAAGATGCTGTTATGGCAGCAGAATATGTTGATGTGTTGCAAATCCCGGCTTTTTTAGTACGGCAAACCGATTTAGTTGTGGCTGCAGCCAATACAGGAAAAGTAGTAAACTTGAAAAAAGGACAATTTATGAGTCCTGAAAGTATGAAACATGCCGTTCAAAAAGTTTTGGATTGTCACAATCAGAATGTGATGGTCACCGACCGCGGAACAATGTTTGGTTACCAAGATATGATTGTTGATTTTCGTGGAATTCCAACGATGCAACAGTATGCAACTACCGTTCTGGATGTTACCCATTCGTTGCAACAACCCAATCAAACTGCTGGTGTAACTGGTGGTCGCCCTGATATGATTGAAACTATTGCAAAAGCTGGAATTGCTGTGGGTGTTGATGGTATATTCATTGAAACTCATTTTGATCCTGCAAACGCAAAAAGTGATGGTGCCAATATGTTGCATTTAGACTATTTTGAAGCCTTAATGACCAAACTAGTAGCCATTAGAAAAACAGTAAATTCGTTTTAATAATAAGTTCGCTTTATTAAAAACGATTCCAATAATTAAATTATAAATAAAGCCTAATAAAATAACATTTATTGGGCTTTTTAATTCAAACAATATGATTCTAAACATTGAAACCCCCGCACTGCTTTTTTCTGCAACATCATTGATACTATTGGCGTATACCAATCGGTTTCTAACCATCGCAACCATTGTTCGAAGTCTAAAAAAGAAATACGATGAGGCCGAAAACAAAAGTATTTTATTGGAAATTAAGAATCTGAATTTACGAATTACCCTTATTCGTTACATGCAAATGTTTGGGGTTCTGAGTCTGTTTCTGTCTGTATTTGCAATGCTTTTACTATTTTTAGAACAGCAAATAGTAGGAATTTACCTTTTTGGAATGAGCTTGCTAAGTCTTTTGATTTCATTAGCCGTTTCTTTTTGGGAAATCAGTATTTCTGTGAATGCCTTGCGGTTGCACTTGAGTGATTTAGCATATAAAAAGAAATAAAGAATATTTCTATTTCTTGCATCACTAAAAAGGGCAATCCTAAAGTTTTATTATTATATTAAACTATTCTTTCTAAACCAAGTCTAAAAAATATATCAAAATTGATTATGGATAAAAATACACTTTGGTCTTTACGACTAGGATATTCTGCTAAGCAAGCAAAAGTGATTGAGAAAACAGGTCTAAAAAGTTTCTTGGAGCAATCATTTGATAATTCGGTTTCTGTAGAAATCCCTAAATTTATTCAAGACAGCCCTAAATCATTTAAAGAATATCAGCTTCTTCGTAGAAAAATAAAATCTTCGAATCCTGAAGAGCTCAAAGAACTTCTCAAAAAAGAACAGCAAACGTACTTAGATTTAAAAGCGTGGTGGATTGCTAAAATGATTGAAGAAGAATTTCCGCTTCGTGAAAAAATGACTTGCTTTTGGCACAATCATTTTGTTTCCACTTATCAAAAAGTAAAAGTGAATTATTGGATTTTTCAGCACAATCAGATTCTAAGGGAAAACGCCTTTGGAAATTTTAAAACGTTGACCAAGAAAATCATTCAAACTAATGCGATGGTATCTTATCTTGACAATATCGACAATAGAAAGGGCAATCTCAATGAGAATTTAAGTAGGGAATTGCTAGAACTTTTCACACTTGGAATAGGAAACTATTCGGAAGATGATATTAAAAATGGTGCAAAAGGCTTAGCAGGGTTGGGAATTGGTGAAGAAAGTGCCATGTATCGCAAGATTTTTGAAGATGCGGATCCCTTTTCATATTTAGGAGAATCTGGTAATTTGAAAATCGACCAAATGATAGATGCTATTTTTAAACACCCAAAAATCCCCTATCTAATTACCAGAAAAATATTAAAATGGTTTATTTATGATAATCCCTCTGACGAATTGGTTCGCTATTATGGCACCTATTTTAAGAAAGTCGATTTTGAAATCAAACCGCTTTTGACTAAAATTTTCACGGAAGAATTTACGAAAAACAATGCAGGTTCGAAAATAAAAAATCCGTTGGAATACATTTTACAGTTAATTGACGAACTCAATATGCCCACTAAAAATGGAAAAGCAATTGCTTTTTTCATCAGAGACCAAGGAATGGATTTATTCAACCAACCTAACGTTAAGGGTTGGGATGGCGGAAATTCTTGGTTGACATCTCAAATTTTTTTACAACGAAATACTATTGTTGATACCCTTTGTAACGGTAAACCTTTAGGACAAAGAAGACCAGAAAACGAAGACAATATGATGCTAAATGCCGCTCAGAAACCATTACTTTCTGTTAAACTAAATTGGGATAAGAATCAGGATAATAAACAAATTATTGCGGAACTTGGAAACCGTTTATTATTTAAAATCAGTGAAAATAACCAACAAGATTTCGAAAAAATATTAAAGTATGATTTTGATAGTACTACAGAAGGCTCAGAAAATGCGGTGCTTCGGCTGTTTAATTTTATAGCAAAACTACCCGAATTTCAACTTATATAATTCGAAATCCCTATATTTATAAAGTCAAATTCTTTTATTATGAACAGAAGACAATTTTTAACACTTACAGGAACTTTTACTGGTGGCAGCCTTTTATTACCTGATTTTTTACATGCTTTCGGATCCCAAAAGAGTTTAGTTATAGGCGAACAATGTTTGGTTTTCGTTCAATTAAACGGGGGCAATGACGGTCTGAACACTTTTATCCCTTTTGAAGATGCACTCTATTATGACTTGCGTCCAAAAATTGCACTTTCAAAAGACGATGTAATTTCCTCTACAAACGGAATGGCATTTCATCCCGCTTTAAAAGGGTTTGCAACTATGCAGCAAAATGGTGATTTATCAATACTACAAAATGTTGGATACCCTGAACCTGTTCGCTCTCATTTTCGAAGTCAGGAAATTTGGCAAACCGCACCAACAAATCAAGAATATTTAAATGATGGTTGGTTAGGACGTTATCTCGATTTACAATGCAAAGAACACCAAGCAACTGCTGGAATAAATCTTGACAGAATTGACAACCTTGCGCTAAAAGGAATGGAACCACACTCCATAACTGTAAAAGATCCTGCTCGATTTAATGTTAAAACGAAGCAAGAAAACGACATCAAATTATCGGATAACCCACAATTGGATTTCGTACGAAAAATAGCCAATTCGGTGATTGAAAGTTCGGTTGATATTCAAAATGCAATAGCAAAATCAACCGCTTTAGATGTAATTTATCCAAAAACGGAGTTGGCCAAAAACCTTGAATGGATTTCAAAATTGATTAAAGGAAATTTAAACTCAAAAGTATATTATACATCACTTGGTGGATTTGACACGCATGATAACCAACTCGCTATCCACAAAAATAAATTATCCGATTTGAATGATGCCGTTTACAGCTTTTACCAAGACTTGAAAAACAGTCAACAGCTACAAAATGTTACCATAGTAGTTTTCTCTGAATTCGGTCGTCGCGTAAAAGACAATGGAAGAGGAACTGACCACGGAACTGCTGCTCCAATGTTCATCATCGGAGGAAATAATAATGGTAAAGTAATAGGTAAAAACCCCAATTTATCCGATTTAGACAAGGGTGATTTGAAACATGAAATTGATTTTAGAAGCGTTTATGCCTCGCTTTTGCAAAACAAATTAAATTTTGATGCTACTAAAATTGGGATAAAAAATACTGCATTAAAAGGATTGTTTTAAAAAACAATAAAATCTTTACCCTATATTTGCAGGCTGATTAAAATCGAAAATATGTCTGGAAATAAAGTATTAAAAGGAGTTGCCCTTGTCGGATTAGGTGCCACCAGCTATGGAATGTTAGCCACATTTGTACGATTAGCGTATGATGAAGGCTTTACCACTGCTGAGGTTACAACTTCCCAATTTATCTATGGAATTCTCGGAATTCTTCTGATTAATTCCTTCCAAAAAATAAAAAAAGGAACTACCGTAGTAAAAGCAACAAAGCAAAATATTTTTCAATTGCTATTTGCAGGAACTTCGTTAGGAATGACGAGTGTTTTTTATTATTTGGCGGTAAAATACATTCCCGTTTCTATTGCCATAATTTTATTAATGCAAACCGTTTGGATGGGTGTTTTGATAGAAATGATTTTAGACAAAAAAGCCCCTTCAAAATTGAAAATTGTTTCTGTAATAATTGTACTCATCGGAACAGTATTGGCAACCAATATTTTTAAAAACGATGTGCAATTGGACTGGCACGGAATGATGTGGGGAATGTTGGCAGCAGCCTCTTTCACCACTACTATGTTCACTGCAAATAAAGTAGCGGTAGGGATTTCATCGGCACAACGGAGTTTGTTTATGCTTCTTGGTGGTGCGGTAATCGTATTTTCATTTGCTTTAGCGACACAAAACACGCCTTTCAATTTCGAGATTTTCATGAAATGGGGAATCGTATTGTCTTTGTTTGGAACCATAATTCCGCCAATGCTCATGAACGCAGGATTTCCTTTGACAGGTATTGGTTTGGGCAGTATCGTTTCGGCATTAGAATTGCCTGTTTCAGTTTTGATGGCGTACTTTTTATTACACGAACAAGTAGTTTTGATTCAATGGATTGGAATTGTTTTGATTGTGTTAGCGATTGTTTTAATGAACCTAAATTGGGATAAATTAAAAAATAAACTGTAATTTTAGACTTTAACTTAATTACATAAATGCCATTGAAATCGCTATTTGAAAACACCTCTGAACCCATCCGTTTCAACGTTACTGACGCAGAAATCGTTTATTACCCTCATTTTTTTGATGTAATGCAATCCGATTTATTATTTCAAGAGTTACTTCAAACCATTCCGTGGCAACAAGACGACATTAAAGTTTTTGGAAAAGTGCACGCGCAACCCCGTTTGACAGCGCTTTATGGAAACGATGGAAAGTCGTATTCCTATTCTAATATAAAAATGCAACCTCATTCTTGGAATCCAATGCTGCACGAATTAAAACAAAAAGTCGAAGCAGTTTCAGCAACAGACTTCACAACAGTTTTACTCAATTTGTACCGGGACGGTAAGGACAGCAACGGTTGGCATGCCGATAACGAAAAAGAATTGGGTGTCAATCCCGTAATCGCTTCCTTGAGTTTTGGTGCAGAACGGTATTTTCATTTGCAGCACAACACAGATAAAAATCAGAAAATAAAAATTCTTTTGGAACACGGAAGTTTACTCGTCATGAAAGGGGCGACGCAACATTTTTGGAAACACCAAATTCCCAAAACAGCCAAACCAATTGGTCCGAGAATTAATTTGACATTTCGTAGTATTGTATAAATTAGTATATTTATAAAAAAAAACATGAACGAGATAATCCATTATTTTGAAACAATTCCTTCGCTACACAGGGCATTGATATTGGCAGGAGGAATTACTATTTTCTGGTTGATAGAAACTGTAAAGCCTTTATTTATATTGAAATATGAAAAATGGAAGCACGCAGGAATCAATATTTTCTTTACAATAACATCGATAGTTGTGAACTTCTTGATGGCATTTATCTTGCTTTGGACCTCCAATTGGACTGTCGATAATCATTTTGGAATCTTACAGTTAGCATCTGGGATTAACCCATGGATTTTCTTGATAATTGGGTTGCTATTATTGGATTTAATAGGAGCGTATTTGGTTCATTTTGTAGAACACAAAGTAAAATTTTTGTGGCGATTTCATTTGGTGCACCATTCGGATCTTTGGGTAGATACCACAACTGCAAACCGACACCATCCTGGCGAAAGTGTTATCCGATTTGTTTTCACCACATTGGCCGTAGTTCTTGTTGGTGCGCCAATGTGGATGGTTTTTTTATACCAATCGGCCTCTGTTGTACTTTCACAATTCAATCATGCTAATGTTTCGTTGCCTGTTACTATCGACAAGATGTTAAGCTATTTTATCGTTTCTCCCGACATGCATAAAGTGCACCACCATTATGTTTTGCCTCATACCGATAGCAATTATGGAAATATATTTTCAATTTGGGACCGACTATTTGGGACATTTTCAACAATCAAAAGAGAAGATATAGTTTATGGAATTGACACGCACATGGAAGTAGACAAAAATAATTCCGTGATCAATTTGTTAAAAATACCGTTCCAAAAAGCGCAATCCTTTGAAAAACAATAAAAAAGAAAAAAAAATAGCATCGACTTAAAAAGGTATTGTTTTTTTTATTAATATTGAAGAACGATTAACTATTAACTAAAAACTAAAACTGAATTTATTTTCAAGTAATGAAAAAGAGTAAAAACATTGAATTAACGTGGGCTCAAAATGAAAAATTGATTTCACTGGCTTTAGAAGAAAGAAATCCATTTGAAATAATCAAAAAGGAATTCGGATTGGCTGAAAAAGAAGTTCTTGAAATTATGAAAAAGAAACTTCCAACTGATAAATTTGAGATTTGGAAAAAGAAGGCCAATGCTGCCAAACCAAAACCAAAACCTATCAAAATTGATGAGTTCGACGAAGATTTAGACGGAAAATACTACATAAAAAATAAACTCGATTAAATTAGAACTCCTTAAATTCAGGAGTTTTTTTAGTAATGCCACTTTTGCATCTATAAAAACTTCCGCTAAATAGTAAATAAACGCATAATTTATCTTCGAAAGCAACTTCTTTTGAAGATAATTTCTTTATTTTGCGCACAAATAACAAACTATGAAAAATTCAATTATTGCCTTAATTTCTTTACTTATAATAACTTCTTGTAGCAAGAAAGAAGAAACCAACCTTCAAATAACGGGTAACATTAAAGGATTACAAAAAGGAACTTTATATCTAAAACGATTAGGAGACAGCACCTATATTACATTAGACAGCATGAAAATTGATGGAAAATCGGTGTTTGAAAGCAATATAAATTTGAAATCTCCAGAAATGTTATACTTATTTCTTGATCGTGGAACTAGCAAATCAGGCGATAACAACTTGATGTTTTTTGCAGAACCGGGAAAAATAAATATCGACACCGACTTGGAATTTTTCTATTCTAAAGCTAAAATTACGGGTTCTAAAAATAACGAATTGTACGATAACTACAAAAAAATCTGTTTACGATATAACGATCAACTACTTGAATTGACCGTTGAAAAAATCAATGCCGTAAAAAACAAACAAACCGAATTGTTAGCAGCTATTGAAGAAAAATCGAATGTTATTTTGAAACGAAAATACCTTTACGCTATCAATTTTGCGGTTACCAATAAGGACTATGAAGTGGCGCCCTATATTGCCCTTTCTGAAATTAGCGATGCCACTATAAAATACTTAGATACTATTAAAAAAGTAATGAATCCAAAGGTTGCCCAATCTAAATATGGCGTTATGTTAACGAAATATGTAGCCGAAAGAAAAAAACAGTAAATTTTATTTGGGCATGCCCCTCGAAAAATTCGGGTCAGGCGCTACGCTGCAATCTCTGTTTCACTGCGTTTCACAGAGGATTTCCACTACGATCCTTCATGCGACACCCGATTTCAGATTTATGATTTCAGATTTATGATTTCAGATTTCCAGAATAACCAAATCAACGAATAACCGAATCAACTCTAAGCAATCTGAATTTTAAATTTGTTTTGTCAATCTGAATTTATTTCAGATTCTTTTTAGATGCTGAAACAAGTTCAGCACGACAAGTACTCCTGTTTTTATTTATTTGCTCGGATTACACCCGAGCGATAGCGAACTGACGAAGTAAATCCGCTATCTGGCGATTTTGTGAACCTTGAAAAATTTTAGGCCGTTAAACTTAATTTTAAATGTCCTCCTAAACCTTGGCGGATGATTCTCATTAAAGTTGAAAGTCTAATATCACTGGCATTGTTTTCAATTTTAGAAATATAGTTTTTCGTAGTTCCGCATTTTAAAGCCAATTGTTCTTGAGTCAATCCGCGCTCTTTTCTCATTTCTTGAATTAGTACTCCAAGTTCAAAACTTTCGTATTCTTCTTCGTATTTATCGCGAGTTTCAGTTCCTGTTTTACCGTGCTGTGCATCTAAATGTTCAGCAAATGAGGTGATTTTCTTATTTTCAGTTTTCATAATCGTTACTTTTTATATTTATTTTCTAAATATTCTGCTTTTAGTTTTTCAGCCATTTTGATTTCTGCTTTTGGAGTTTTTGGAGTTTTCTTTTGAAATCCGTTTACTAAAACAACGATCTTCCCTTTGTCAAAAAAACTGAAAACTCTAAAAATATCAGAACCCACTTCAACTCGAATTTCAAATATCGCGTCAGATCCAGTTATATGTTTAAAGAACTTTTCTGGAATTCTGTCTTGAGTAGAAATGAGTTGTAATGTCCAGTTCAGTTTTTTTCTAACTTCTTCTTTTTGCGCGTTAAAAAAATTGAGATAATGATCTTCGTAATAAATTACTTGGCGTATAAATTTTGGATTCATTCAGCAAAGTTACCTAATTGAATAACATATTGCAAATAAAAAAGCAACATTTATTTTGGGTAAATCGTTTTGGCTTTGTTTTGTCAATCTGAATTCAACCTATGATTTGTCAATCTGAATTTATTTCAGATTCTATTTAGATGCTGAAACAAGTTCAGCAAGACAAGTACTCCTGTTTTTATTTATTTGCTCGGATTAAAAATTCGCACTGTCGGGTATAAAAATCCAAGATATTACGTTTATTAAACCCAAAAATTAAAACCAAGAAAATGACTTTTCCAATAGCCCCGAGTAAGGCGGTATCCTCGCAGCGAAGCGAAGAGATGGAGCCGAAAGCGGGAATTGCAATTGCTGAAAAACAAGGACAATTCGCTCCAAAATGTCAATTTGTCAGAATGAAAAATGCTAAAACACAATAAAACTGACAATTATTGGGGATTGGTAGTGTGGCATAAAGATTGACTTATGGAAAATGAGTTTAGAAATTAAAATTAAATTTAAATAGAATTAAAATGGGTAAAATAATTGGAATTGATTTAGGAACAACCAACTCTTGTGTTTCTGTAATGGAAGGTAACGAAGCAGTTGTAATTCCTAATGCAGAAGGAAAAAGAACAACACCATCTGTAATTGCTTTTGTAGAAGGCGGTGAAATCAAAGTTGGAGATCCTGCAAAAAGACAAGCGGTAACCAATCCAACAAAAACGGTTGCTTCTATCAAACGTTTTATGGGACATTCTTTCGCTGAAATTACAGCTGAAGCTAAAAGAGTTCCATATTCTGTAGTTAAAGGAGACAACAATACACCTCGTGTAGATATTGATGGTCGTTTGTATACGGCACAAGAATTGTCAGCAATGACACTTCAAAAAATGAAAAAAACGGCTGAAGACTATTTAGGTCAAACCGTTACGGAAGCAGTTATTACTGTTCCTGCTTACTTTAACGATGCACAACGTCAAGCTACTAAAGAAGCGGGTGAAATTGCTGGTTTGAAAGTAATGCGTATTATCAACGAGCCTACTGCTGCTGCGTTAGCCTACGGTTTAGATAAAAAAGGAAAAGACCAAAAAATTGCTGTTTACGATTTAGGAGGAGGTACTTTTGATATTTCTGTTTTGGAATTAGGAGACGGAGTTTTTGAAGTATTGTCTACAAATGGAGATACGCACTTAGGTGG